>CAJTQH010000114.1 GCA_910578305.1 uncultured Muribaculaceae bacterium | reverse complement strand
ATAACTATGTGCGTCCGCCTCTATCAAATAACGATTGCAAACGTACATCAATATAGGAGGGAGGGCTTCCAGCCCTCGCATTCCACGCAAATGCATTTATGGTAAAAACGTTCTATCGCAGCGCCGACATTATCATCGCGACGGCATGGACGCCGTCCCACCTATTCTCATTGACGGCTGATTGATTATAATAAGGAATATAACTATGTGCGTCCGCCTCTATCAAATATCAATTGCAAACGTGCATCAATATAGGAGGGAGGGCTTCCAGCCCTCGCATTCCACACAAAAGCATTTATGGTAAAAACATTCGATTGCAGCACCGACATTATCAGCGCGACGGCAAGGATGCCGTCCCACCTGTTCTCATCGACTGCTGATTGATTATAATAGGAATACCACCATGTGCGTCTGCCTCTATCAAATATCAATTGCAAACGTGCATCAATATAGGAGGGAGGGCTTCCAGCCCTCGCATTCCACACAAAGGCATTTATGGTAAAA
>CAJTQH010000113.1 GCA_910578305.1 uncultured Muribaculaceae bacterium | reverse complement strand
AAATACAGGAGTCTGCTCCAGGATGGCGATATTGATATCAGTCCGCGGCACAACACTTCCCGAGTCAGCAGTTCCTTTTCCTGCTATTATGTTAAGTAATGTAGATTTGCCTGTGCCGTTCTTTGCTATTATACCAATCTTGTCACCTTCATTGACTCCAAACGTTACATCTCCGAACAGCAACCGGTCGCCTACACTTTTTGTAAGCTTGTCAACTTGCAACAGTACCGCCATATCAATAATGTATATATAGTTAAAAGCAGCTGCCAAATTGACAACTGCTTCAGCCGAGTAGCGAATCCGGGAATCGAACCCGGGTCTCCACCGTGAGAGGGTGGCGTGCTAGGCCACTACACTAAATCGCCATTTAGCTAAGCCTTCGCTTTCGACACTACAAAGGTAGTAATATTTTTTATTCTGACAAAATTTTTGCAACATTTTTTAAAAAAAATAATTTCATAAAAATAATTTTTCTTGTTTTCGGCATGCCTTGTCATGATTCATACTGCTACCTTTCGCTTTGATATCTCCAATCGCAAAGCCCCCTCGCCTATCGGTTTATTTAAGGCGAGAGGGCCGGTTTTATAAAAAGCAATCATCAGTCGGCATCATCATCTGTAGTGACTACAAGATTTAATGTAGGCGACGGTTCGATTTCGCCGTCAGTAGGGATATCATCTTCTGAAG
>CAJTQH010000112.1 GCA_910578305.1 uncultured Muribaculaceae bacterium | reverse complement strand
TCCATTGCAAGAAATGTGATAATGATTGGTTTATTATCTAAGCGAGGAGACGTTGAGAGAACATCTCCTCGTTGCCTTTTATACATTTCAGACACTCTCTAAAAATAACTTATTTCTGGATCGCTTCACTTATCAGGGTCGCAAGCACCTCCGTCGTCAGCCCTGCCACATACTGTGAGGCGTCCCATCCCTCAATAGCAGTTGCTATCGTTGCGCGTTCTGGAGCCACTCCCTTTAGACGTTCTTTCAGTTCGGTTTCGGGATCGGTGATGGCGAAGAAGTCGCCCGACAGTTCCACGCGCTCTATCAGTCCGTCGCTGCCGGTTATGATACGCGGACGTATCTCGCCCACTCCTTCTATGCGACGCCCCGAACCGCTTCGGCTGCGCCGTCTGTAGAGCCAGCTGTCGGCGAAGTATTCTTCGGCCATGCGTTCTATCTCCTCTATGTCGGCGTCGGTCAGAGTCAGTGTATGGCCGCCGCATAGACTCTCCCTCACGGCTCGCTTGAACGCCTCTATGCCGATGGTGGAGTGTTCCTTGACGGTGGTGATGCGGCTTTCGACCGATTTCACCCCTTTCGACAGCATTTTGGCGCGTGAGGGAGTGATCGCTCCGGCCATCATCGCCCGGTCGGTGTCATACAGCATTGTGCCGTGCACGATGCTCCGTCCGGGCAGGTGATAGAAGGCGTTGCCCGACACTTTCCGGCCGCCGATCAGCACGTCGTTGCGCGATGTGTCGGCCGTGGCGTCGAGGCCGAGAGAGCGGAGCATGGACGCCACTCCGGAGGTGTATTCGCCGAAGGTGGTCATCACGTCGGCCGAAGGAGTGATATAACTCATCATTATGTTGTTGCGGTCGGCATATACGCAGCCGCCGCCGCTCTTGCGGCGCACCACCCTTATGTCGTGGCTGTGGCAGAAGTCCAGATCGGTTTCCAGTTCCACATCCTGATGACGCCCGCATATCACAGTCGGGTCAACCTGCCACATGAAGAAATAGCTGTCCGGGCCTTCACGCCGCGCCAGCCACTCCTCCATCGCGAGATAGAATGGCAGAGGGCGACCGATATGGTCGCCCTCTGTGGGAAGTTGTGCGTAGATCATTTGTCGGCGATAATTTCGTAGACGGTGCAGGGGCCGAGCAGTTTCACTCTCGTTGTGGCTTCGTCGAGCGCCGTTTTGACGAGTTGTGAGCTGATCGGAGTGGTGCGTATGGTGTTGCCCTTGCCGTCAAGTTCCACGAGGGTGCAGCCGGTGCCCGGGGTGCCGAGCAGCAGTGTCAGGCTCTTGGTGTCGGGCTTGCGGTCAAAGGCTATCTCCCCTTTTACTGCGTATTCGGTCGCAGGGTTGCTGTCAAATGCCCTTACGGCTTTGTCATCGGGAGCGGTGAGGTTGTTGCCGAGACGTTCGGGCGTGAGAGGGTTCACGTCAAAAGTGCGTATCGCAAGCCAGTTTGACTTGGGCGAGTGAAGCTTGCGGATGCGCACGTAGC
>CAJTQH010000111.1 GCA_910578305.1 uncultured Muribaculaceae bacterium | reverse complement strand
TGGTGACGGCCAGCCCGGAGTTTTTCAAGAGCAAGAAGAAAGCTGAGGTTCGAGCTTTCTTCGAGGAGGCGCTTCGCTTTATAGAAAAATATCAGTCGAAAGACGAATTATTGGCAGCCGTAGCCGATGCCGACGGTCTGATCATCCGCAGCGATGTGATAGACTCGGCCGTGCTTGATGCCGCACCTTCTCTCAAAGTTGTAGTCCGTGCCGGCGCAGGCTACGACAACGTGGACCTTGCCGCAGCTACAGCCCATGGAGTATGCGTGGAAAACACTCCGGGACAAAACTCCAACGCCGTGGCTGAACTCGTATTCGGAATGGCGATTATGGCTGTGCGCAACATGTATAGCGGCACATCGGGTACTGAACTAAAAGGCAAGCGGCTTGGCATACACGCGTTCGGTCAAGTCGGACGCAACGTGGCTCGCATAGCTCAAGGTTTCGGCATGGAAGTCTCGGCACTCGACCCTTATTGTCCCGATGAAGTGATGCTTGAAGCAGGCGTGACGCCGGTGCACTCAGTGCAGGAACTCTACTCACAGAATCAAATTGTGTCGCTACACATACCGGCCACACCAGAAACACGTGGTTCGGTAGGTCATGATCTGCTCATGCTCATGCCCAAAGGCGCACTGCTCGTCAATACCGCCCGCAAGGAAGTGATCGACGAAAACGGTCTGGCCGCGGCCATGACCGAACGTCCCGACCTGAAATACGTAGCCGATGTCAAGCCGGACAACGCCGCTGAGTTTACTGAAAAATTTGAAGGTCGCGTATTTTTCACACCCAAGAAAATGGGTGCGCAGACAGCCGAAGCCAACATCAACGCAGGTATAGCAGCCGCTCATCAGACAGTGGATTTCCTGCGCGACGGCATCGATAAATTCCGCGTTAACAAATAAAACATGACGTCCAAAAGACCGAACTACATCTTTGAAATGCCCATGCGCGTCCGCGACTATGAAGTGGACTCGCAGGGCATTGTCAATAATGCAGTGTACCTGCACTATCTCGAGCACACCCGCCATGAATTCTGCCGCACTGCCGGGACATCGTTCCGCTCCTTGCAGCAGGCAGGGCTCGACCCCGTGCTCCGACATGTCGACATCGAATACATCAGCCCGCTCGGACTCGGACAGGAGATGGTGAGCAAGCTGGCCATGCACCGCGAAGGCGCTCGCTTCATCTTTGTTCAGGACATATATTCGCTGCCCGACATGACTCCCGTAGTACGCTCACGCGTCACTGTGGTGTGCCTGCGCGACGGACGCCTCACCCGTGGCGACGAGCTCGCCGAAGCCTTCGCCAAATACCTGTAGCCACACGTCTATGACCGACTCTCTGACACACCGCATAGCCTTTGCCTCGCTTCGTGGCATCAACCGCCTCATGGCTCTCGAGATACTCAACCGCATAGGTTCGGAGCAGGCGTTTTTTGAGGCTTCGGAAAGTCAGCTTGCAGCCATGATGGGCTTCACCAACCGTCTTTTCGACCACTCCTACCGGGCATCGCTGCTCGAAAAAGCCCTCCGGGAGACCGACTTCGTAGCCGCCAACAA
>CAJTQH010000110.1 GCA_910578305.1 uncultured Muribaculaceae bacterium | reverse complement strand
CATCTTCCGACATGCCATCGATGATGGTGCCGTCGGGGATGCATACAAGTTGAAACGCCCAATGGCGGAACAGTGGACGGAAATCCGGATATTTGTTGATGCGTTTTTTGATCTCACGTATAAACTGCTTTACAGCATCGTCGGCCGTGAGACTGAATCCGGGTAATATACGGTTGTAGTCGTCTTGACGCAGATATATCACATAGGAGGAGTGAAAAAGTATACTTTCGGTGGTGGTCTCATTGCGCAATTCTTCAAGGAACTGGTTGCGCAGACTGTCAAGTATGTCTTGGCGTGTCACCATGACGCTGTGAGAAGTCTGCTGTGTGTCTCGGTAGAGTTTGCTGTCGTCTGATGGTACAAGCACTCGTCTTATAAAGTCTACGAACCCCATTGTGTCTGTGTGTAATGTGTATGTTGAAATTGCGGCACTCACAGGTGCAATTATGCAAAGATACAAAAACTACGTGTTCTTTGCAAGTACTCGGTTGCAGATATATGAGTAACGGAAGTGTTGTGTGTTTTTCACTTTTTCGTGGATGGTTCGTTGCGTTTTTGTGAAATGTGTTACAATGAAGTTGTGGCATATGTCATATTGCTTTGACATTTCCTAATTTTGTCAGGAAAATAAAGAAGACAGGATTATGACAATGACAAAAAAACGTAAAATCGTAGTTTCATGCGCTATCACTCCGGTATTGTTGCTGCTTGCCGGTTTTGTGTTTTTGTCAAGTCGTACATCGCAGACTGAACTTAGAGCTCAGTTTTCTGACGGCCAGATGGGTTGTATGCCTCTGAGTGGCCGACCGATATTTCTGGAGGTAAGTCCCGGTCTGAAGTTTAAGGTCGATACCGGAAGTGACCTCAGTTTCATAACCGAGGAGGATCTTGCTTATCTCAAGTCTCATGGATGTGATGTGGAAGAGATGATATATCCTGTGCTGGGACGAGACGGTATCGGTGACATACAGTTTAATGTGCGCCGCTATCGTGTGTCAATACCGTTTCATAAATACGAATGTGAGTTGGACAGTATGGGGCATATGCACTATGTTTGCGACAGAACCTCTGTCAATATGATACATAATGTGGATTTTGCCCCATCGGAAACAGGGTTCTCTGTTCTCGGTATGGACTTTCTGGAGAAATTTGATGTCGAGTATTTGCAGAGTAAAAATATGCTTGCATTTTATTTCGAGCCCCCCATGGATTACGAGGCTTGTGCCGAGCTTTCAGTGTCAAAATCACCGTTGGATTGGATCTATCCGGGTCATCGCTACTATATGGACATAGAGATTGATCATTCTGCTGCACACAACTATCTTGATACCGGGGTGCAGCGTGCATTCGTGAAAATGCCAACCAAAAGAGCCAAGAATATGGATAATATGGTGCGCGACAGCATATCGTCTATGCGAGGAACTTATCCGGCGCTGATCGATACAGCAGCATGGCTGTCTATCGGTAATCGTGAAGGTGTGGCTTATGTGTATTATTACACAAATGATGAGGAAGATTATGCTATTAATCCGTTGAATATCTTTAAGCTCGATATTCTCATGGACTTTCCCGGCCGACGGATTATGATGCGTCGCTGATGCATGTCGGGCTATACGCACTGAAAAAAACGGAAATTTAATACGGCACTGTTCCGGCATAATGACGGGTGGTGCTGTATTTATGTATTATTTCATCAGAAACAATGAGGAGGTGTTATCGGATGGAATCGGTAGGTATGGAGTCGGTCGTTACATTGACTTTATCTGTTGTAGCAGGCTCTTTGTCTGGTTTTGACTTGTGCAGCAGCGGACGCAGAAATGACAGGAAACTGTCGAAGTCACGTTTGTACACGATGCCGACCCCTTGTGTGGTCAGTGCGCTTTTGAGATAGAAGTTCTGGTCGTTGTAGCGGTTGTAGGCTTTAAGTCTTAACGAGCCGCTCCTGTTGAGCAGATATTCGATGTCAAAGTCTCCTATAAATGAATTGTTGTTGAGTGATTTGTCGCGGTATCCGAGATTGCCGTTCAGCAGCAGACGGTTGTTGAGCAGGTGGCTTGAGAGAGCTACGTCAACTTCGACATCCGAGAAGTCGCCGCGGCTGCTTCGGAAATTCGGGGCTATGTTCCATGTGTTGCTGAGCTGACCGAGCATATTGCTGAGTTGCGACGAGATTGTGGAAGATGCTACTGATACGAATTCGTTGCCTCTTGTGGCATTCATGTAGTCAGGTGTATAGAAGCGGCTGAGTGCAAGGAGATATATGATCTGGCGGTTCATCATTTCCTCTGTGTTTATGATGCTTCGCACTTTGCGTTTTGTCTCTTCGGTGAGAGTGGGAAAGTCGAGGTCGAAGGAAATATCAGGCTGACGCATGTCTCCTCTGACTTTGAGTAAAGCCTGCACGGACACATTGGTGCGGTTGAGTTCCTTGTCGTCAAGAAATGATTCGTCGAGGTCAGTGAGGTTGCCGTGGGTGTTGTATCTGGCTGTTATGTTGAGCTGTGCTGAATAAGGATCGCCGTTGAACGCTATGGAACTGCCTTCGCTTATGGTGAAGTCTTTGCGGATGATCTCCTGTAAAGTAAAGTTGTAGGTGCCGTAATCCACGGTGTAAGTGCCGTTGAGGCGCAGATCTTCATCTGAAGAGTTATAGGCCATGGTCATGTTGCCGCGGCCGTAGGCTTTGATACAATCTCCGCCCACCGGATCCATGACAAGGGTTATAAGAGCCTGTGGATTGATGTCTATGTTGAAGGTCATGCGATAGTCGCTTGGAGCGGAGTCGGGATTGCCGGAACGGATGCGCTGTTTCAGAGCCTGCACTAAAGGTGGAGGCGCATTGAGAGCCG
>CAJTQH010000109.1:246-3119 GCA_910578305.1 uncultured Muribaculaceae bacterium | reverse complement strand
AATTCGTGCGGTCGGTAAACGTCTCGTCATCCTGCGACGTGTGGTTGAGCGAGAAGTTGCCATTGAATTTCCATGGATTCGATCCGCTTTGTGTCACCTCATACTGTCCGCCTATGGTTTTCTCCCTGCGCAGTCCCGACTCCAGATCCTCCGGAGTCCAGTTGCTGCTTTGCCCGGGACGCCGGCGGTCATTGAGGTTGTTGATATTGCCGAAGAGCACGTATTGCGTCCGTGTGTCGGATCTCGACAGGAAGAAGCGCCCCAGATAGCGGTCGGCCGAGCCGTAGCCGGCCTCTACGTTGGCTATATAGCTACCCATGAATTCCTTTTTCATGCGCACGTCCATCACGTAGCGCGTCTCGCCGTTGTCTTTATCCTGTCCCAGAAATAAGCTGCGGTCGCTCAGCTTGTCGTAGACGGCGATATCTTTCACGGTATATGCCCCGAGGTTGTCGAGAAGCAGGCGGTTGTTGTTGTCCATAAACTGGCGCCCGTTGAGCAGCAGGCTCTCCACATATTTTCCGTTGACGAATATCCGGCCGTCATCTTTCAGCTCCACTCCCGGCAGCTGCTGTATCAGTGCGTCGAGCATCGATCCCTCGGCGAGCATGAAGGCGTCGGCATTATACACAAGCGTGTCGCCACTGTTGTAGAACTTCACCTTTGTGGCCGTCACCGTCACCTCGTCGAGCTTTTTAGCCTCGCGGCGCAGCGTTATGTCGGGAAGCCCGCGCTCTGTTTCGCGTGAGCCGAGTTTGCCTATTGTTACCGACTGGAATCCCGGCTCAAATCCCTTGTAGTTGACCTCTATGGTATAGCGCGCCGGAGTGCGTGGCACTTTCAGCTCGAAGTCGGGTTGCCGCTTCCACTGGCCGTTGACGTTTGTCGAAGTCCGGCCGGTCTTTGTCGAGTCAATGGCCACGCCCAGAGAGTCGAGAAGATACACCTTGGCATTGATAAGCCCGGCTCCGAACGTCGCCTCGTAGACGTTGCCCTTCAGCGATAGCTTCGGCTCGTCGGCTCTCGCGGGGATTATTACCGTCAGCAGCATGATGACGATACAAGTCAGTAATCGTGTCATAGATGGATTGGTTTATAATCAGACTTGATTGATGTCAAGCGGATTGTGTTATATATTGATGATTGGGTGTTTTATGGCGATCGGTCGTTATCCTTTCCTTGACTTTTTGCAAAGATAATGCTCCCAAAGGTAATCCGCAAGGTTTGTCACATTTAAGGGACACGCTTTGTTGGTTTTTTTGTCCATGTCGATGATGCGTGCATACGGACATCCTCCCGCACACACCGGCAGCAGCAGGCATGCGCGGCAGCGGTCGTCGTCAAACGGGTCGGCTTTGGTCAGGTAATCATAGAGCACTTTTTCATTGGTGATACCACCGTCAACATTGCCATATACCTTATCGGGCTTGGCTACATCGTTCCAGCATTTGTATAGTTCGCCTTCCGGACCGATCACTATTCCCAGCGGATTCCTGACTGCACACTCCTGACGCACATAGTCGGGGTAGAAATTGTTGAATTCCAGATTGTGCTCATGGAACAGTCGGCGCAGATAGGCGAATTTCTCATCCACGTTCATCACGCACGGCAGATGTCCTTCGCCGTCGACATCCGATACAAAGGCCGGTATGACTCTTATGTTGGGGTATTTGTTGCCGAGAAGCTTATATACGTCGATAAAGGAGTCGATGTTGTCTTTGTCAATGTTGACTCTGATGCTGACCCTAAGGTCAGGCACATGCTCTCCTATAGCCTGAAGATTGCGGTAAATAGTGTCGAACGTCGGTTTGCCTCCCTTGAGGAAGCGGCGGCAGTCATGGGCTGCTCCGACTCCATCGAGGGTCACCTGGGCGCTGCTTATGTTGAGGCCGGCGAATTGTCGTGCGGTTTCCTCGTTGAGAAGATAGCCGTTGGTGATTATCGATGCATGATAGGGTATGCCGAGCGATTTGAATTTTTCAGTAAGGCTCTTGATGCGGTTGAATTCAAGCAACGGTTCGCCTCCGAACCATGTGACGCTTAATCGTTTGGGATCGAATCCGCTGATGAATTTCACCACCTTGTCTTCGGTTTCGTCCGTCATTCGCGTTACGGGATGCCCCTCTTCAAAGCAATATGGACACCTGAAGTTGCACGCCAGTGTTGGGTTTATGGTCAGGCTAAGGGAATCCTTGCCAAACCGGCGCGCTGTATTGGTGAAACGGATCTTTCTTATCTCATATTCGTCATCATCCACAAGTGCTTTCATTCTGATCAGCTGTGCTCCCAGTTCTTTGTCGGCTATATCCACAGGTTCGCCCGGACGATATTGCATGAGCTGGTCGTAGTAGTCTTTTGACAGTTCTACGAAGGCATTCGACAACGAATTATAAAATAAATAAACACTCTCTCTTGTGAAGAGAGTGTTATACTTGGACCAAATCTTCATTTGATAAAGATATTGATGATTGGTAGGAGGTGATTAACCTTTTGTGAAATCGTAATTCACACAAGTGTGAGATGCACAGTAGAATTGACCACCGCAGCTACCTGTATTGCTACAGTGACCACTGTCGAAGGTGCATGTGTTGTTGTGGTCTTTGGGGCAGCTTGTGTACGGATCGCAGTTGCCGCCACCGAGCAGGTAGGACTGCTCTTCTCCCGTGAGAACGACTTCGCTCTTCGGAAGCTGGATGAAATTAAATTTCTTTTCCATGTCGAAAAATTTTTTTTGGGTTAAAAAAATAGTTGATTATTGAATCATCGTGATGGCTTTAGCCAAAGCCTCTGCTTTGAGCCAGTCGATGGATTCGTCGATGTCAACGTCGGTGTCCGGCGATGTTTCCACTATCTCGATGCGTCCCGACAGCAGC
>CAJTQH010000109.1:0-233 GCA_910578305.1 uncultured Muribaculaceae bacterium | reverse complement strand
TGGCTCCGACCGACGACGCATAGAAAGCGCCGGTTTCGATGAGCGTGCCGCTGAATGCCTGACGCATCGGCTTGGCGTCGAGCCGGTAGCTTGCGGGTGTTCCGTCGGGATTCCAGACGAAGCGTTTTGTCCGCAGGCAGGCTATGTAGGAGTCGGCCTTTGCGGCGTCGATGGATTGTCGCAGCCGCCGGAAGTCATCGGGCGATGTGAAGGGCGATGTGGCCTGTGCGAGC
>CAJTQH010000108.1 GCA_910578305.1 uncultured Muribaculaceae bacterium | reverse complement strand
TTCAGGTAGTTTTCTACGGCATGCCGGCGCAGTTCGGTGAGTGTGGCTATGCTCCAGCCGTTTTCGATGGTTGCAATAGTGCCAGTGGAGTAACTGAGTTCGTAGCCGAGCTGAAACGGGAGCAGGTGATTTGGGTTGGTAGTCACGTGCCGGTTGTCGGCTATTAATCTGACCCGGATTTTGTTGCCGTCGGTGGTGATGCGTTCGGCAAAGACATCGGCCATGAGTCGGGCGAGTTCGGCATTGAGATTGTAGTCGCCCTGATCGATGAAGAATACGGCGGTGCGAAGTTGTGTGCTGTCGGCGGCCGACAGTGTATCATCGGCTGTGGCCGGCTTGGCAAGTGAGAGCAGTACGACAATAATGCCTGCGCACGATGACGTACAACAAGAATGTGGCTGTTGACGTTATAAATTCGATGCGACCAAGTTTGGGCGATGAAATTTTGCGAATAAGGTTATGTTTAGTAATTTTGGAACGAATATCTAATTGCAATGAAACGTATAATCACTCTGATGATTGTGGCCATAGTGGCTGCATTGACACTGTCGGCGGCCGACAATGGCGCTGTGATGACATTTGACAACGTGAGCCATGACTTCGGCACGATAAAGGCTTCGGGGGGTGTGGTCACCGCGACATACCGGTTTACCAATACCGGCAATACACCTCTTGTGATAAAGAAGGTGACCAACGGCGGATGCGGTTGTACCACTCCGTCGTATCCAAAACATCCCATAGCACCGGGCAAGGGTGGCGATATCACAATAAAGTTTAACCCAGAGGGTCGTCGCGGGGAGTTTAACCGCGAGGTGAAGGTGAGCAGCAATGCTTCGGGCAAGCGTCAGGCTCTGCGGTTTTCGGGCGTGATAATACCTTGACGTGCATGAAACGCAAAATATTTACGATAGCGACAATAGCGGCTATGTCTGTCGGAGCTGCAATGGCTGCGCCGGATGTAAAGTGGCTCAATCCGAATTATGACTTCGGTGCATTTAAGGAGGATATGGGGCTTGTGACGTGTGTGTTTCGCGGTGTGAACACTGGTGATGAGCCTTTGCTTGTGATCGATGCGCGCGCCAACTGCGGCTGTACACGCCCTGTCTACACCAAGAATGCTGTGGCTCCCGGCGACACGCTGAAGGTGACGGTATCGTATGACCCGACAGGTCGGCCAGGCCGTTTTCACAAGCAGGTGAAAGTGACCACCAATTCCGAAGGAAAGGCTTCGTCGATACTGAACATCCGCGGCACTGTGATCGGAGCATCAAACACACTGAAAACGCGCTATCCGATAACAGCGGGTAAATGTCGCGTGAGCAACGACGTGGCTCCATTCGGTGAGACGACCAAGGGTCATGTGCTTGCGGCAGCCGTGAACATCTACAATCCGACTCAGGACACGATAGTGCCTGCGGTGGCGGATATGCCGGAATATATCAACGCTATGTTCCGTCCGGAGGTGATACCGCCCGGCGAACAGGGCACTCTGTCGATGACGGCTTACACAGACCGATGCCGTGAGTGGGGTGTGGTGGAATCAAGGTTCCGTCTGATACCCGACAAGGATCATGCCGACGACTTTGTGGATGTAACCACGATAATGATAGTAAACGAGGATTTCTCGAAGCTCACCGACGATCAACGCACCAAGGCTCCTGTGGCCAAGGTGTCGACGCAGGCGCTTGACTTCGGACGTATGTCGCGCCGGACAGGAAAGGCAGAGCAGCGGTTTACTATAACCAACACCGGACGATCGCCCCTGCTTATACGACGCATCTATTCTGCCGACAAGTCTTTGGATATTAAGACATCGACGATGAAAGTCAAGCCGGGAAAATCGGCTACGGTAACCGTGTATGCCAATGCTGACAAGTTAGAGTCGGGCGATCTCCTCAATGCCAGAATAACTTTGATAACCAATTCACCAGACAATCCCACCATAATGGTGAGAGCGGTGGGTGAAGTAACCGATTAACCGCAATGGATCATCCAGAAAACGACGAAAAATACATAGGTCTTAATGTGAATTCAGGAGTACAACAGCCTCCGGTGGTCAATCCTTATCTACAGCCACGCCGCAAAAAGGCTCTACCGTCGGCCTCCGAACTTGTCGAAGGCATTTTACGTGGCGATATCACCATGCTGAGTCGTGCGGTGACGATGGTGGAGAGTCTTTCACCGCAGCACCAAGCCATAGCCCAGGAGGTGATAGAAAAGTGTCTGCCTCATTCGGGCAACTCACGCCGCATAGGCATAACGGGTGTGCCCGGCGCGGGCAAGTCGACGTCGATAGACTCTTTCGGCCTTCATGTGCTCAAAGGCGGTGGCAAGCTTGCCGTGCTGGCTATCGACCCGTCGAGCGAGCGCACCAAGGGTAGTATACTCGGCGACAAGACCCGCATGGAGCGTCTGGCCGTACATCCTGACGCTTTCGTGCGTCCCAGCCCGTCGGCAGGATCGCTTGGCGGTGTGGCTCGCAAGACCCGAGAGACCATAGTACTATGCGAGGCTGCCGGATTCAACAATATATTTGTGGAGACGGTAGGTGTGGGTCAGAGCGAAACTGCGGTGCATTCGATGGTCGATTTCTTCCTGCTGCTACAGCTTGCCGGTACCGGCGATGAACTTCAGGGAATAAAGCGCGGCATAATGGAAATGGCCGACGGTATAGTGATAAACAAGGCTGACGGCGACAATATACCTCGCGCACAGCTTGCCCAAGCTCAGTTTCGCAGCGCTCTGCATCTGTTTCCACCCACGGCTTCTGGCTGGCAACCTGAAGTACTCACCTACTCCGGATACTATGAGCTGGGCATAGCCGAGGTGTGGGATATGATAGACCGCTATTTTGAGTTTGTGAAGGGTAACGGCTATTTTGAGCAAAAACGTCTGCAACAGGCGCGCTACTGGATGTATGAAACGATCGACGAGCAACTTCGCCGACATTTCTACGACAATCCGCGCATAGCGGCACTGCTTGCCGACAAGGAGGCACGTGTGCTGGCCAACAGGCAAAGTTCGTTTACAGCCGCACGCGATGTGCTGAACGCGTATTTTGAGGAATAAAAAAAGGCGACCATCTCGATGGTCGCCTTTTTTGGTGCGGGACGCGTGGTATTCCGTCTTTAGCAGGAAGGCATTCGTGGGGAAACGCTTCGTGAGGAATGCTTTCGTGGGTAATGCG
>CAJTQH010000107.1 GCA_910578305.1 uncultured Muribaculaceae bacterium | reverse complement strand
GGGCTGAGTCACGTCGATTTCCAGCATCTCAATCTTGATGTTGAGCGATCCGGTGTACTTGGTGCCTTCGGGCTCGGTGGGTTCCGGTGCCTGAGTCTTGTTGAACTGAATGGTGTAGACGTGGCTTGCTTCGCCGTCGATGTCTGTGCCGCCCTGGTTGGTGTTGGTGACGGTGATTGTGGCCATGGCGTTTTCTTTGTCAAGAGCTACTGTGGCTTTGGCGCAACCGCTGTTGCCCATAGTGGTGTAGACAAATGCGCTTTCTTCGGGCATTTCCGAGTCGACAGTATATGTGTAGTTGTCGGAAGCAAAACCTTCAAGAGCTGTGCCGTTGACCGAGAGTGAGGCAAGACGTGAGTAGTAGATGAGTTTCACGTCATCGATGGTCATGCTGTTGCCTTCTTCAGGAGAAGTGGAGAAGTAATCGCCGGCTCCGAATATCACGTTGATCTTGGCTGGGACAGCGGTAGAAGTATAGTCGAAAGGAACCACGAGCTGAGTCCAGTCGGCCGCCGAGCCGACCACAGCGTGATTGATGGTGGCGATGGTTTCGAAATCGGCTGATTTTTCAGGTGAGTCACCATAGGCGGTCTCCATGCCGAGAATATTGCGGTCGCGGTTTTCCATTGTGATTTTTGTGGGGTTGGAGCCGATGCTGACGCGCACATTGGCCTGCTTTACGGTGCCTTTCCATAAATATGCTACTACGGTGCCGTTTTCTGTAGTGTTTGCAGCCTGAGTTCTTTTGTACTGTATGGATAGCGCGTCGGGGCGGTATGCGAAGTCAATGCCGCCGAATGAACCGCCGTCTTTGTTGTTACCGGATGAATTGGCAGTGTTAAACGGAGTGCCGAGAGTGATGTATCCGGGTACTTTCTGAGATTTGGCTATAGAGTTGGGATTATTGGTTATCACTGCGGCATACTGGCTTCCATTGTAACCGGGAGCTTCCTTACCGCCGACAAGAGTTGTTCCCATCCAGCCCAAAAGAGGTGCCTTGTATCCGGCAACATGAGCTATAGTCCAGCTTTCGGGGCTGAGGCCATCGGTCTCTTTACTTGCACCTCCGGTGTAGGGAGTGGTCTTTGCCCAGCCGTTTTCAAATCCGGCGTTGGGGAGCTGCTGAGCGCTTGCGGAAAGCGAGGCGATAGCGGCCAAAAATAAAGTGGAGTAAATTTTTTTCATATGCAAAAAAATAACGATTGATATTCAATAGATTAGATTAATCGTGATTTGGCAAAAATTCCTCGCAAAGTTATAAAAAAGATTTTGAAATAAGGGAAATATAATCAAATTAATGATATATTTAACACTCTGAATAAGACCTATTGAATAAGGCAATGTGTTGATATATAGCGAGGTGCGTGTATTCTTGCGATGTGTGTCGGAGTCGAGATAAATCTAAGTGTTAACGAAGAGAGTGCAGGGCGTCGAGCAGGCTCTGCACGCGTGAGCGCATCTCTTTGAGCCGGGCCACTGTGCGGTGACGCCGTTCGATGCCTTGAGCGGATCTGTTCCTGAGCGGCTTCAAGCTTGAGTCCACGCTCTTTGACCAGATAGTGTATCATGGATATCTTCTCGATGTCGGCGGCGGTGTAGAAGCGTGTTCCGTGATTGTTTCTCTTGGGCTTTATCACGGTGAAGCTCTTTTCCCAGAAGCGGAGAGTGGATGCCGGCAGACCGAGCAATTCGGCAACTTCAGAGATTTTATAGTATTTCTTTTCAAGAGAGTCCATAATATATAAGGTGTGGAGTTGCAAAAATACAAAAATAGCGGTAATTTTGCACATTAATTTATTAAAAACCGCTCCAGTGGCGGCATAAAAACATAGCAAACACAAATCAATATGCTTACAGCTAAGGAAATACGCGAGTCATTCAAAGACTTTTTCCGTGACAAAGGCCACAGAATAGTGCCTTCGGCACCTATGGTGATCAAGGACGACCCCACACTGATGTTTACAAATGCGGGTATGAATCAGTTTAAAGATATCATACTCGGTAACAAGGCGGCTAAATACCGGCGTGTGGCCGACTCCCAGAAGTGTCTGCGAGTGAGCGGCAAGCACAATGACCTTGAAGAGGTGGGTATGGACACATATCACCACACGATGTTTGAGATGCTCGGCAACTGGAGTTTCGGCGATTATTTCAAGAAAGAGGCCATAGACTGGGCATGGGAATATCTGGTGGATGTGCTTAAGCTTGACCCGAAGCGTCTTTATGCCACCGTGTTCGAGGGATCGCCCGAGGAGGGTCTCGGTCGCGATGACGAGGCCGCAGGATACTGGGAGCAGCATCTGCCCGCAGAGCATATAATCAATGGCAACAAGCACGACAATTTCTGGGAAATGGGCGACACCGGCCCTTGCGGCCCTTGCTCGGAGATACACATAGACCTCCGCAGCGATGAGGAACGCGCCGCCAAGCCCGGCCGTGAACTCGTCAATCACGACCATCCGCAGGTGATAGAGATATGGAATCTGGTGTTTATGCAGTACAACCGCAAGGCCGACGGTTCGCTTGAGCCGCTGCCTGCCAAGGTGATCGACACCGGCATGGGATTTGAACGCCTGTGTATGGCTCTTCAGGGCAAGACTTCCAACTACGATACCGATGTGTTCACTCCGCTCATTGGCAAGATAGCCGAGCTTTCGGGCAAGCGCTATGGCGATGACGCGAAGGTGGATATAGCCATGCGCGTGATTGCCGACCATGTGCGTACCATAGCGTTTTCGATAGCCGACTCGCAGCTTCCCGGCAATGCCAAGGCCGGATATGTGATACGCCGAATACTGCGCCGCGCCGTGCGCTATGCATACACATTCCTCGGTCAGAAGCAGGCTTTCATGTACAAGCTTGTGGATACTCTGATCGAAAGCATGGGTGAGGCTTATCCGGAGCTGCCGGCACAGCGCGAACTGATAATGAAGGTGATAAAGGAAGAGGAAGATTCGTTTCTCCGTACGCTCGAAAACGGTATCCGAATGCTCGACGGTGCTATTGCGGCTGCCAAGGCTGCCGGCAAGACCGAGATCTCGGGCAAGGAGGCGTTTGTGCTTTACGATACATACGGATTTCCACTCGATCTTACCGAACTGATACTTAAAGAAAACGGTATGACGCTCGATCAGGCCGGATTTGACAGCGAAATGCAGGCTCAGAAGGATCGCGCCCGCAATGCGGCTGCCGTGGAGACCGACGACTGGACTGTGGTGAGAGAGGGCGAACCTGAATTTGTGGGCTATGATCATACAGAGGCTGCTACAGGCATACTCCGCTACCGCAAGGTGAAGCAGAAGAAAGGTGAATACTATCAGATAGTGCTGGCTCAGACTCCGTTCTATGCCGAGATGGGCGGTCAGGTAGGCGATCGCGGTACTCTGACTTCTGCCGACGGCGAAGTGGTGGAGATATACGATACCAAGCGCGAAAACGGTATGGCCGTGCATCTGA
>CAJTQH010000106.1 GCA_910578305.1 uncultured Muribaculaceae bacterium | reverse complement strand
AGGGCTTCCAGCCCTCGCATTTCACAACAAAGAGTTTCCCGAACAAAAGCGTTCCATCCTCAACGCCCAATAACAAAAACGGCGGCAAAACACTTGCCGCCGTTTTTTTATACCCATGTGTAAGATAAAAACTATTACTCAACAGTTATTTCATCAATGAAAAACCAGCACGGATTACCCACACCATAGTGCCAGTGCGGACATTGCTTTGTGCCTTCAATCTCTATTTTTATGTATCGGGCATTAATCGGACTGTCAAACGTTTGTTTTACGCTTACAAATTTTACTTTCGGATCAGAATCTTCAGGCAACTCATGACGTTGAGCCTCAGAGTATTTTTTACCGTCGGAGCTAACCGAATATGTTACCGACAGCGGCTGAAGAATCCATGCGCCGAGCTGTTGCAGGAAGTCTGAGTCAATGCTCCTGATTTCTCGTTCGCATCCGAGATCCATTGTCAGAGTTACATCCGTACCCTCCCAGCCTATCCAGCTGTCCTTATAGGTAGCCCCGCCAAACAGACCGTCAGTAAGTACTTTTGTGCCGAGGCGGTCATATGTGGCATTGAGAGGCAGATCTGAAGTCACGGTAGCACCTGAGGCGATATTGGCGGTAGAGCGTGGCAGATATCGTTCACGGTAAAGATTGCAATAATCTATGGGCGAATTGTTGCGCTCGTTTATACTTTTGAGTCCGAATCTGCGGCTGCGTTGCTCAAACAGATCAAGCTTTGCGTTTATATCGTCCACATTCTTGTTCTGGTCTGTACGCGCTATCTCGAGTTCGCTGTACTGCAGCGGAAGGCGTGAGCGTTGCACCCGGGCCAGAAGAGCCGAATCGCCGGCTACAGCCTGTTCGGCCTTATCGAAAAGCTCATTGTATGTACGTCGCAGTATTGGATTTAGCATGCCATCTTTGTGGGTCACTGGCGAATCGTAGATCCACAGAGGTATGCGGCTACCCATCAGCGCACCCTCCATGATTTTGAGATACTGGTATATATAAGGACCGGCCTCGCCGTAATAACCGTTGACAAACGTGTGCATGAGCGAGTCGGCGTTTGCGTCAGGATTCCACATCAGTTTTGATATCAGATATGTGCGAAGCTCCGACATGTCACCGCCTCGGTAGCCTGCTATCTGTGAGAAATGCATCTTCACATTATGATCCCGGAATGTGCGTATGTTAGGCTGTATGATGTGGAAGTTGGGAAACGGTGTGGATGTGCCGTCGAAGTTGATGCCGTAGTCCCACACGAATATGTTGTCGGAGATTTTCGACCATCCGTCAAGAGCTTTCATGAAATCCTGGCCCGAGGCATTGTCCTGCAGGGGCACCTCACGGTAACAGTCGATGTCACAGAGCATGATGTTGACGTTAGGCAGTGGCTTCACGTGTTTTGGCGGATGCATGGTGTAGAGATATGCCAGAGTCGAAAACTGTTTGTCCGGAAATCGCTTGGCAAGACGGTTCATGAAATGTATCACACTGCCCGAAAGAGCTCCCTCTTCCTCGTCGAGAGCTTTGCATGAGGGGCATGTGCAATTGGTGTAGTTGCCGTCATTCTGGCTCACTGATATCATGTTGCGTCCCGGATTAGCCTTGAATATCGAGTCGATGCGTGCAGCCACGGTCTCAAATACCTCGTCGTTGGTCAGACACCACTGGCTTGCCTTGCCCGGATGACGTTTGCCACCGAAATAAGCATAATATTCAGGATGCTCCTTACCATAGACCGACGATGGCAGAAGTCGGTCAAACGTGTGCACCCACAATCCTCCGGCAAACTCGTCGGCCGGTTCTTCAAGACGCATCCATGTTCTGTATATCGGATCGGTCGCCAACGCATAATTCTGCGACTGACGGTAGCGGAATGCCGGATTGTCCGTCATCTCGATGAGCGGCAGCGATATGTCACGGCTGCGGGGTACGGTATATTCGTTTTCTCCCCAGTAGTTGCATCCGAGCCACTGTTCGAGCAGTGTCACCACCCCATAGGAGCTGCCTTTGCCATTGCCGCTCTCTATTATAAGATATCCCGGAGTAGTGGAGAGTCGAAATCCGTCCTCTGTCACGGTGTTGTCCGCAGTGCGACGTATCACCACATCTCCTTTGCGGGGCTTTACATTTCCATCCTTGATGGGAATGCGGGCATCCGATATCCGTTCCACGAAGTCCTGAAGCAGCAATGCGGCTTCTCTGTCTGCGGGATCGCTGTAGATTATCCGTCCTTCAGGATGGCTGTTCTTTACAATACGGGTCTGTGCCGACGGGCATAGTGCTGTGATAAGCAGAGTTAATGTCAGTAAGAAAGTTTTCATGATTTTAAGAATGCTTATTTTAGGCAAAAATACAAAATAATACACGATTTCTATGTAACTTTGCAGGCTGATAATACAAATAATTTATGCAGAACATTCGCAACATAGCAATCATAGCGCACGTGGACCACGGAAAGACTACTCTGGTCGACAAGATGCTATTGGCCGGAAACCTTTTTCGTGAGAATCAAAACACCGGTGAACTTATACTCGACAACAATGACCTCGAACGTGAAAGAGGTATAACCATTCTGTCAAAAAACGTTTCGATCAACTACAAAGGATATAAAATCAACATCATCGATACTCCGGGACACGCCGATTTCGGCGGAGAGGTGGAGCGTGTGCTCAACATGGCCGACGGATGTCTGCTGCTTGTCGACGCTTTCGAAGGCCCCATGCCACAGACCCGTTTCGTGCTTCAGAAAGCCATTGAGATGGGACTTAAGCCGGTGGTGGTGATTAACAAGGTGGATAAGCCCAATTGTCGTCCCGACGAGGTGCAGGAGATGGTATTCGAACTGATGTTCAATCTCGATGCAACAGAAGAGCAGCTTGACTTCCCCACGGTATACGGTTCGGCAAAGCAGGGTTGGATGAGTACCGATTGGCAGAAGCCGGCCGACGATATCACAGCTGTGCTCGATGCCATTATTGAACATATTCCCGCGCCTGAAACCCTCGAAGGTCCGGCTCAGATGCTCATAACTTCGCTCGATTTCTCCTCTTATGTCGGACGTATTGCCGTAGGTCGGGTGCATCGTGGAGAATTGCGGGAAGGCTCTGATATAGCTCTTTGCAAAAAAGACGGATCTGTGGTGCGTCAGCGCATCAAGGAGCTCCACGTATTCGAAGGCATGGGACGCAAGCGTGTCGAGAGCGTGAAGAGCGGCGATATATGCGCCTTGGTAGGCATAGCCGATTTTGAAATTGGCGACACTGTTGCCGATATCAACCAGCCAGAACCGCTGCCGCGTATTGCCATCGACGAACCCACAATGTCCATGTCGTTTACCATCAACGACAGCCCGTTTTTCGGACGCGACGGAAAGTTTGTGACATCACGTCACATAGCCGACCGACTTACACGCGAACTCGACCGAAACCTCGCTCTCCGTGTGGAGAAGTCGCCCGACGATGATGTATGGACAGTGTACGGACGCGGTGTCCTGCACCTGTCTGTCCTTATTGAAACCATGCGTCGCGAGGGTTATGAGCTTCAGGTAGGTCAGCCGCAGGTTATCGTTAAGGAAATCGACGGCGTCAAGTGCGAGCCGGTCGAACTCATGACCATAAACGTGCCTGAAGAATATGCCAGCAAGATGATAGACATGGTGACCCGTCGAAAAGGCGACCTCGTATCTATGATCACGCAGAACGATCGCGTGCACATGGAAT
>CAJTQH010000105.1 GCA_910578305.1 uncultured Muribaculaceae bacterium | reverse complement strand
CGCCAGGCCAATTCGAAAACGTTTTGACGACGATATGATCGATTTGTTGCTGCGTTTGCAGTGGTGGAACAAAGACATTAATGATATTCAGCAGCTTATACCCCTGCTTACCGACAGTAATCTTGAGTATGTAAAAGAATCAATTCGTAAAATCTTTCAAGATGGTTGATTTATGAAGAAGATAATTTTATATATAGCGGTAAGTCTTGATGGTTATATCGCCGACCGTGATGGTTCCGTAGACTGGATAAAAGGTCAGGATGATTCGGTTGAATCGGAAGATACATTCACCCCTTTCTTCGACTCGGTTGATACTGTCATTATGGGAAAACGGACTTACGACCGGATTGTGACGGAACTTTCTCCTGATCAATGGCCCTACACCGGTGCATCGACTTTCGTTATAACCCATGATGACAAAAGCAACAAGACCGAACATATCCATTTCAGGAACACTCCCGTATGCCGACTTGTCGATGAACTTCGACAACAATCAGGAAAGAATATATGGATTTGCGGAGGTGCGCAGATTGCCAATCAACTTATTGGGGCGGATATGATAGATACATACCATATTGCTGTCATTCCGGTGATACTCGGTGGAGGAATCAAGCTCTTTGACACTACTGAACATAAGTTGGATTTAGCATTGGCAGGCACCAAAGAATATAATGGCATAATCGAATTGACATACCACCGCAAACAATCGTAGCGGTTTTCGTTAGAAATGATTGTCGTAGGCTCTACCTATTTATATGACACCGAAAAACATACTTGACATCCGCGAACGTAAGGATTTCCGTGAATGGCTGATAAACAACAGCACTACTGAAAAAGAGTGCTGGATAGCCGTAAAACGAGGCAAGACCCCGCCCGATGACATATTGTGGTATCTCGATGCCGTCGAAGAGGCTTTATGCTTCGGCTGGATAGATTCCACAGTCAAGAATGTTGATGGTGTCACGCTCCAGCGTTTCGGCCCTCGGGCAAAATCCGGTAAGTGGACAGAGCTCAACAAAGAGCGATGCCGACGACTTGAACGCCTCGGATTGATGACCGAGAAAGGCCGTGCAGTCTGTCCGGATCTCGACGCTGAATTTGTGATTATTCCGGAAATACTCTCGGCTTTCGAGGCGCGCCCGATTGCTTGGAGGTATTTTCGCAACTTTCCGCCATTGTATCAGAGAGTAAGAATTGACAATATCCAAAGAGTTGTTTCAAAACCTGAATTATTTTATAGCAGGCTGCAAAAACTCATAGAAGCGAGTGAAAGAGGCGAAATGATCGGCGACTGGCACGACTGTGGCCGCTTGCATGATATCCATGCCACCTTCAACGAGGGGTAAGACCACGAGGGTCTGTCGGATTGAAGTAAATTATTAGAAACCAAAACTGCAATGGAAATCAGAAATTTGAAACATACGGAATTCGACACGCTGTTTCGCGGATTCGAGCGGGCGTTTTCCGACTATGAGATACATTTTGAAAAAGAAGAAGTCCGCTCGATGCTCAAGCGACGCGGTTATGATCCGCAACTATCGTTTGCTGCTTTCGACAAGGGCGAGATCGTAGCGTTTACACTAACCGGCACCGGTATGCATGGCGGCGTTTCAACCGCTTACGACATCGGAACGGGCACCGCAGCCGAATATCGAGGGCAGGGGATTGCCGGCAAAATCTTCACTTATGCCATCCCGTTTCTTAAAGATGCGGGCATACGGCAGTATCTGCTTGAGGTGTTGCAAGGCAATCAGAAAGCCATTGCCGTCTATCGCCGGATGAATTTCGAGGTGACGCGTGAGTTCGATTGTTATCGCCAGGCCATTGACCATATCCGATATGCCAATGCCGCCGACACAGCCTGCGTCATCAAGGCGGTAGATATCGACCTGATATGTCAGGCGCAGGCTTTCTGCGATTTCTCACCGTCCTGGCAAAACAGCATGGACTCCATTCGTCGCGGTTTGTCGGATCTGACATGTCTTGGTGCTTTCATTGACGGGAAAATGGTAGGTTATTGCGTGTTTGATGCAAATACGGGCGATCTGTCGCAGATTGCTGTCCATGACGGTTGTCGTCGGCAGGGCATAGCCTCCCGTCTGTTGCACGAAGCCATAAGCCGAATGAATACTGACGTCGTAAAGATACTCAACATCGCATCCGACAATACCACATTGCCCGCATTCCTCCAAAGCCGAGACATCGGGCTGGCGAGCCGGCAGTATGAAATGATGCTGCCGCTCTGAACCTCTTGGATCTGATGTCTGTAAAGTAAAGAAAAAAGCGAATGGGTTGCTGATCGAATAGATTGTGCAAGCATAAAAAAAAGACTATCGCGATCCGTGATCCGGACCGCGATAGTTGTATGTTGGATACATTACAGAATCTGTGTCTGCCTGTATGGGGTCATTAGTTGCGGATGAGCACCTTGCTGGTCTTTGAACCCTGACGGAGAATGTAGATGCCGGGAACGAGGTTGTCGGCTGAAACTTTCACACCCTGAAGGTTGAAGTATTCTGCCGGACCGTCTTCGCCGTCAACAACTATGTCGTCGATGGCTGCCGATCCCGATTTCTTACGTTCGGTAGTGGCGTCGATAGTACTCATGTTAGGGGTGCTTTCGGTGCGGGTATTGTCAATGATACCGCCGGCCCAGCCGGGTGCCTGACCGGTGACACGGTAGTAGATTGCGTCCTGAGTGTTGTCAGTGGGAGCCATCATGTTGGCGAAGTGGCCGGATGAACCTTGTCTTACCTCGTCAAGAGTATACCATGCTTTGAGATCCGATACATTGTTGGCTTTGTCTTCATAGAGATTTTTTAAGTCAGAGTCGGTGATGGCACGTTTCACAATGTGGATATCGTCGATAGCGCCGTTGTAGCAAAGCTGACCGAATCCGAATCCGAATGGGCTGTCATCAAACGAGCCGAACTCCTTGGATGAATCGAAAGTGAGAGTCTTGGCAATCGCGTTGTCTAAACACAGGCGTACTTCGTAGTTCTCAAAGTCAATGGCAACTGCCAGATAGTGCCATTCATTGAGCGGAAGAGTCACTCCGGTTGCTTGGTCTGCGCCAAAGCCCAGGCGTTCACGAATGCCGAAACCGCCTAAGACGATCTCACCGGAGGATTTGGTCTTGAGTACGATAAGGCCGTTGCCGTTGTTGTGGTTCAGACCTCCGTAAACGAAGATCACATTGCCTTCCTCTGCGCGGTTTGTCATGCGGGCCCAGCAGCCGATAGTGATAGACTGCACTGAAAGCTGGCTCTGGGTAGTGACGTCGATCACCGATGCGGGAACGTCCAGACGGTCTTCGGTAGTGGTTGTGTTGCTGGTGTTGTTGATAAATGTGAGTGCCGGATTTTCAGCCTGTGCGTTGGCCATCAACGGAGACACTGCTGCAACAAGTACAGGGAGTAAAAATTTCTTCATGTAAAATTTAGTGTGTTTGTTAATAAAATGTGATATTGTTGTAATGATAATTCTGATAACTTTGCTGGTCTGAGAAATATGCTGCAAATATAAAGAAAATACTATAAGAACAATAAAGAATCGGAGGAAATTAATTGTGAAAATTCAATCGTGCGACAGATTGTGTGGCAAATTGTTGTATCTTTGTAGAAATAACCATAAAATAAGTATATATATAAAATGACATTTGAAGAACTTGGCGTGAGAGATGATCTGCGCTGCGCTATAGAAGAACTTGGCTTTGAAAATCCGATGCCGGTACAAGAAAAAGTAATACCGCATCTGCTGCAGGAAGAAGCCGGTGATGTGGTGGCGTTGGCACAGACCGGTACGGGAAAGACCGCCGCATTCGGGTTGCCGCTGCTGCAACGCATCGATCCTGCCGACCGTCGGCCGCAGGCTCTCATTCTGTCGCCTACGCGCGAGTTGTGTCTGCAGATTGGCAGTGATCTGGCCGACTTTTCCAAGTATATGCCGGCGG
>CAJTQH010000104.1:1752-4074 GCA_910578305.1 uncultured Muribaculaceae bacterium | reverse complement strand
ATCTGCCGTTCGCGACCCATTCCGGCCAATGTGTCGCCCCACTGTCGTAGTGCGGCCACATTGCGCTGATAGGCGAGGCGCATGAGTTGTACAAACATATCGAAATATTCGGCAGACTCTTTCGTTCTGCTTATTCCGGCTATTGCGGCAGTCATTGATCCGTCGGCCACATGTGCGGCAGCCATGGCTTCGGCCGGGGCAATGCCGTAATGCGACTGAAGATATGATGCGATCATGTCATCTGGCAGGCGTTTCAGCTGAAGGCGTTGTACTCTGGAATAGATAGTGGGCAGAAGCTGACGCGGATTGTCGCTTGCCATTATGAATATAGTGTCGTCAAACGGTTCTTCGATCATTTTGAGCAGTTTGTTGGCTGCTTCTTCGTTCATACGTTCGGGCAACCACCACAGCACTATCTTTTGGCGTGATATATGGGATGTGAATGAGAGTTTGTGGATTAGCGATCGGCTTTCGGTGACATATGTTACCGGTTGTGCGTTTTTTTTGCTGAATGATGCCGCCCATTCCTGAAAACTCATGTAGACACGGCCGCGCAGATATTCGCGCCATTCTTCCGCAAAGTCGTCCGATACCGGAGCTTCCGACATACTGTCGAGTTTCACTACCGGATATACGTATTGAGTGTCGATGTGGTTCATCGACTGATGCAGTATGCAGCTCTGGCATGTGCCGCAGGCATCTCCGTGCGGATCGGGATTTTCGCACTGTATATATTGTGCGAAGGCTCGTGCCATTGACATCTTGCCTATGCCGGAAGGGCCTTCGATGAGTATGGCGTGAGGCAGACGGCCTGAGAGTGCCATCTGCCGCATGCGTTCCTTGACTTGTTCGTGCCCGGGTATATCACTGAATTTCATTGCAATTCTCGTTAATTTGCGGTTTCATTGTTACGCAATACAAATATAATGAATTTGCGTGTTACTGCAAAATGGAATATGAAAGCAGCGACAAGTCATTGAAGACTTGCCGCTGCTTTCAGTATTATGCTTTACAAAGCTTTTCAGGCTTTGTAGGCTTCGATCTGTTCGGGGGTGAAGTTGGCTATGAAGTCGGAGTGCTTTGTCACTTCGGCCTGAGCCATCTTGCAGTATATTTCGGCCGAGCGGGTGAAGTCGGCGTTGCGGGTGGCATCCTGAAGCAGGAGGTAGCTCATGATGATGTTGCCGGCCATTTCCACCATGCGGCGTGCCATGAAGTCGGTATAAGTGGCATCTTTGAGCTCTACCACGGCATTGACGGCCTTTTCATATTTGGCGGTCATCTCTACGAGAGCGTCGTGGAGGGGCTTGAGGTTTTCAGCCACGGGCTGTGCCTCATAGTCGCGGATCATGTTGAGATATGTGCCGGTGGTGACGTGGCGTATTGCAGCCACAACCTGCAGCTGGGTAGTACCTTCATAGATAGAGGTGATACGGGCATCGCGGTAAACGCGTTCGCAGGCATAGTCCTTCATGAAGCCAGAACCGCCGTGGATCTGTATGCAGTCGTAGGCATTCTGGTTGCAATATTCGCTGCCCATGCCTTTTACAAGCGGAGTGCAGGCATCGGCAAGTTTGCTGTATTGCTTCATTTCTTTACGTTCGTCGGGAGTGAGGCTACGCTCTTTGGCGATGTCTTCGTAGATCTTGTAGATATCTACAAAACGTGAGGTTTCGTAAAGAAGTGCGCGTGAAGCATCGAGTTTGGCCTTCATCACTGCCAGCATTTCATATACGGCAGGGAATTCGATAATGGCTTTGCCAAACTGCTTGCGCTCTTTGGCATAGTCGAGAGCTTCGCGGTAAGCGCGTTCGCTGACACCTACCGACTGGGCGGCTATGCCAAGACGCGCGCCGTTCATGAGAGCCATCACATACTTGATGAGTCCCATGCGGCGTGAGCCGCAGAGTTCGGCTTTAGCATTTTTATAGACGAGTTCGCAAGTGGGCGATCCCTTGATACCCATCTTGTTTTCGATGCGGCGTACATTTACACCACCGTCGCGCTTGTCGTAGATGAACATTGACAGACCGCGGCCATCCTTGGTGCCGTCTTCAGAGCGGGCAAGTACAAGGTGGATGTCGCTGTCGCCATTGGTGATGAAGCGTTTCACTCCGTTAAGCAGCCATGTTCCGTCGGGCTGTTCAGTAGCTTTAAGCATCACACTCTGAAGGTCTGAACCGGCATCGGGCTCAGTAAGGTCCATCGACATGGTTTCGCCCTGACATACACGGGGGATGAAACGCTGTTTCTGATCTTCACTGGCAAATTCGTAGATAGTTTCGGCACAGTCCTGAAGACCCCAGAGGTTTTCAAAACCGG
>CAJTQH010000104.1:0-1734 GCA_910578305.1 uncultured Muribaculaceae bacterium | reverse complement strand
TGATGTAGGGGGTGATGGGGAAGTTGAGACCACCCAGACGGCGCGGCATCGACATGCCCATAAGGCCGGCCTTGCGGCAGAGTTCGAGGTTTTCCTGTGTACCGTCGGCGTATATCACGCGGCCGTTTTCCACACGGGGGCCCTGGTGGTCTACGTCTTCTGCGTTTTCAGCGATCTTGCCGCCGCAGATCTCACCAACCACTTCGAGCACTTTGTCGTAAGAATCCATGGCATCCTCGAAGTCGAGGGGCGCATAGTCGTATTTCTCAGCATCGGCAAAGTTACGTTCTTTTAATTCAACGATTTTCTGCATCAACGGGTGATTCAGATGATGCTTCAAATCGGGATTGTCGTTATAAAAATTAGCCATGGCTTCTAATTACTTGGAGTTCTTTTTGTAATACTTAATGAGTTTGGGAATCACATCCTCGGCATTGCCGTTGATCACAAAGTCGGCGATGGTGTTGATCGGAGCTTCCGGATCGTTGTTGATTGACAGGATGATGGAGCTTTCCTGCATGCCGGCAATGTGCTGGATCTGGCCTGAGATGCCGCAGGCTATGTAGAGCTTCGGGCGCACTGTCACACCGGTCTGGCCAATCTGGCGGTCATGGTCGCAGAAGCCTGCGTCGACAGCCGCACGAGATGCTCCCACTTCACCGCCAAGGGTTTCGGCGAGTTTGAAGAGCAGGTCGAAGTTTTCTTTCGATCCCATGCCGTAACCGCCGGCCACGATGATGGGCGAGTTTTTGATATTGACCTTTGATTTTTCGATGTGGCGGTCTATGATTTCCACAACGAAATCTTCGGGGCTTACATATTTTGAGGCATCAAGTTCGATCACCTCACCTTTGTGGTTGGCATCGAACACCTCTTTCTTCATCACACCTTCGCGCACGGTGGCCATCTGCGGACGGCAATCGGGGTTGACGATTGTAGCCACGATGTTGCCGCCGAATGCCGGACGGATCTGATAAAGCAGGTTTTCGTATTCCTTGCCGGTCTTGGGATCTTTGTGAGGGCCGATTTCGAGTGAAGTACAGTCGGCAGTCAGACCGCTGTGCAGACACGATGAAACGCGTGGGCCGAGGTCGCGGCCAATGCAGGTGGCACCCATCAGGCATACCTGAGGCTTGATCTCCTTGAACAGGTTGATGAGCACTGCTGCGTGCGGATTTGAAGTGTAGGGATAGAGGCGCTTGTCGGCGACTTTATACACTACGTCGGCTCCGTAGGGGAAGAGCTGCTCTTCCACTCCGTTGAGGTCATCGCCAATCACCACGGCTTCCAGTTTCACACCGAGTTTCGAAGCGAGTTCGCGACCTTTGGTGAGCAATTCGAGGCTTACGTCGGCCACTTTGCCGTCCTCAAACTCACAATATACTATTAAGTTATTCTGGTCAGTCATAATTTCTTTGAGTGTGTGGATTGATATATGTTAACCTATGGTGTGGTTGGCTATCAGTTCTTTTACCAGATCTTCTATCTGTTCGTCATTATTGTCCAGACAGCGGCTTTCCTTGGCGGTAAACACTACGTTTTCAATAGCTTTCACCTTAGTGGGCGAACCTGCAAGTCCGATCTGTTCGGGATCGGCTTCCACATAGGCTGCGCTCCATTCGGCAATGTTGAGATACGGACGGCTTTCAAGCAGTGCTTTGCAGCGGTCGTCGCATTTTTCTTTTTCGCTGGTCGAAGCGGCATATTTGTATTTCTGCAGACGCATGGCGTTGC
>CAJTQH010000103.1 GCA_910578305.1 uncultured Muribaculaceae bacterium | reverse complement strand
CGGATTCATACATCGATTCATGACTCACAGATCCAGGATCAAATCAGCTACTAAAAACACCTCCGAAAAAGCATGATACTCGTCAATACCACATACCATATCCATACCTCACTTGTCCCTACATTCGAACAGTGGATGCACTCACAGCTCATTCCGGCGGCAAACCGTTCGGGCATTGTAACAGAACCTCAGCTAATGAAAATACTTGCCGACGTCGCTCCGGAATGCTCATCATACGCCATGCACGTCAAAGCCATGAACATGGATCATGCTGAGAAATGGGAAGACATGTCGGCTGTAATCAGGGCCGAATTGTCGCACACATGCGGTGACAAAGCCCTGTGGTTCACCACTTACATGGAAATCATCTGACATTCCGGCATATATCAGCGACATGCAGTTTCAGAAAGTCATCATAGGCATAGATCCGGGTACAAATGTCATGGGCTACGGTATACTTGGAGTCAATCGGAAGCAGGCTTCAATGATAGCCATGGGAGTCATCGAACTCAACAAATTCGAGCACCACTACATGCGCTTGAAGCGCATATATGACCGCGTGCTTATGCTCGTGGAGCAGTATCTTCCTGACGAAATGGCCATAGAGGCACCGTTTTTCGGCAAAAACGTCCAGTCGATGCTTAAGCTCGGACGCGCTCAGGGTGTGGCCATGGCAGCCGCGCTTGCACGAGATGTACCCATTACAGAATATGAGCCACGAAAAATCAAAATGGCCATAACCGGCAATGGGGCAGCCTCAAAAGAACAGGTACGCGAAATGTTACGCCGCATACTCAACATCCCCGACGAAAACATGCTCCCACAACTCGATGCCACCGATGCACTCGCCGCGGCTCTATGCCATCACTACGAATCGTCAAGACCAACGGTCGACAAAGGATGCTCATCCTGGAAAGAGTTTATTGCAAAAAATCCAGGACGCATAAAGTAAATTTGCTTTATATCATCCTAATCACTACCTTTGTAATCAATCTAAATACATAGCCATTAACCCTTAACTCTAATTATATTTATGTATAAGTTCGACAAGCGCATCGTGGTCACTCTCGATGCCGGCGGCACCAACCTTGTGTTTGGAGCCATGCAGTCCAATGAATTCATCGTTGAACCAATCACACTTCCCTCCAACGCTCAGGATCTTGACCTTTGCCTTTCGACCATGGTTTCCGGATTCCAGCAGATCATCGACAAGCTCGACCAGAAACCCGTAGCGATCAGTTTTGCATTTCCCGGCCCGGCCGACTATCCCCACGGCATCATCGGCGGTTATCTTCCCAACTTCCCGTCGTTCCGCAACGGTGTAGCCCTCGGCCCGTTCCTTCAGGAAAAATTCGGAATCCCTGTATATATCAACAACGACGGCGACCTCTTTGCGTTCGGTGAAGCCATCGGCGGTATTCTTCCCGAAATCAACGGACGCCTTGCCGAACTTGGAAGCACCAAGACATATACCAACCTCCTCGGCTACACATTCGGCACCGGCTTCGGCATGGGCATGGTGATCGACAACCGCCTCAACCGTGGCAACAACTCGGCTGCCGAGACATTCTGTCTGCGCCACAAGAACCACCCAGAAGTTTACGTTGAAGAAGGCGTTGCCATCCGTGCCATCAAGCGCGTGTATGGAGAACTTTCAGGCGACATCAACCACACATTCGAGCCCAAGGACATCTGCGACATTGCCGAAGGTAAAGTTCCCGGCAACAGAGAAGCTGCAATCAAGGCATTTGAAGAATTCGGCGAAGTGGCCGGCGACGCCATTGCCACAGCCGTCACTCTCACCGACTCACTCGTAGTCATCGGCGGAGGTCTGACAGGTGCAAAAAAATACTTCATGCCCGCACTACTCCGTCAGCTACGCGGCGTACTCCACTCGCTGAAGGGCGAAGAAATACCTCGCATGCCGGAAAAGGTATTTGATCTTGACGACGAAGAAGAATTCGTACAATTTGCTCACGGAGCCGCCCGTCCCATCAAGGTCTATGGCACCGACCGCACTGTGATCTACGATCCCATGAAGTCAACCGGTGTGGCCATCTCCAAACTCGGCGCAAGCAAAGCCATAAGCATCGGTGCATACTCATTTGCACTTGCCATGCTTGACAAACAGGAATAATCCTGCCAGTCACCATAAAATACAAATCCCGGAAGCAAACAGCTCCCGGGATTTTTTTACGCATTCACTCTATTACTTTTTCAGGGCACGGTTGCGGCGATAGATGGTCGTTATTATCAGAGCCGTCAGCACCACACTTACTGCGAGTATAGGCCAGTCGCCGCCCGATGCGGCAGTGCCCACACGGTCTATGTCGATCTCACCGCCCGAACGTGCCTTGACCCACATCAGCGTCACAGCCATACAATTGTTGGCAACATGCGCTATCATAGCCAACCACAGTGATCCGCTCCAATAGGCAAGATAGCCGAAAAAGCCTCCGAGAAGCAGACGCGGGAAAAATCCGAAAAACTGCATGTGCATGGCACTGAACAATACCGCACTTATCCATATAGCCACATGCGCCGACATAGGGGTGGTGACAAATACACGCTGCAACGCTCCTCGGAAAAACAGCTCCTCGGAAAAACCGGCAAGCACACCTATAATCAGCTGCGACATCACCAGTCCGCCAACCGAAGTGTTACACGTAAGCACCTTTATTGACGATTCGGCATTGCGCTCGGCCTCACGCATCCACTGCTCCACACCGCTCAGGCTTTCAGGCAACGACAGATGCTGGTTCCATTCGATGATAAAATTCATAGCCGGAGCCGATACTACCAGAGCAAAAAGCACAAGCATTACATCCGACCACCCCGGCGCTTTAGCCACCTCTAGAAAATCGCCCGGTCTACGTGCCACTATCACTGCTATAATCAATGCCGGGAGCACGAACATAAATATATCCTGCATCACCATCGCTATGCGCATACGCGGCGCCGATGTGCCGTCGCCAAGTATCAGTGTCACCACCACACTGCCCACCACAAAGCAAAGCAGCGAAGCCAGTATCACCAACAGATAGCGCTGCCCCACCGACACATTGAAATCTTTGTCATTACGTATCATCACAATCAATATAAAATATTAGAAATTCAAATAAAAATCTTTTGTCAGCTCCATATACTCAGTCGAGTATCCGCCACTGCCAGAATGAATACACAGAGTATCGCACACGCACCCACCGCCGTCGGATATACGTATATCCCATAGCAACCGTCGCGCCGGCTTACGCTCCACAGTCTTCACTTCCGTAAGCCTGTGCACATGCATTCCGCACAGCGCACTCCACCACTCCACATCATCACGCCGATCAGCCGGAGTCACCATACACAGACGCCCCGCTACATTGCCGGCAAGTATGCGTGCGGCCAACCGTATAAGCGTCTCACAGCCAAGTCCGTCCTCATGCCTGGCCATATTGCGCGACTCACCGCGTGCCTTGAGCGAATCCACAAAGAAAGGCGGATTACACACAATCATGTCAGGCCGTGGCATATCATCAGCCACCTCAAACACATCGGCATGACGCACACATATCCTGTCAATCCACGGACTGTGAACCACATTATATGCAGCGTCCTCCGCAGCTCCGCTATCTATCTCTATGGCCTCTACCGACACTCCGCAGCCACGCTGAGCAAGCATCAGAGCTATCAGGCCACAGCCACAGCCCACATCCCACACTACATTGCAGTCTGACAAATCGGCCCACGCGCCAAGCAACACTCCATCGGTACCCACCTTCATTGCCGTGTGTTTATGACACACACCAAAGCGCTTAAATTCAAAATCCGAGCCTTCCATTATGACTATACAATATAATTCACCACAAAAATACGCATTTTCACACTAATTTCATCGAAAAAAACGCCCAACACTTGCATAGTTCAAAAATTTAATCTACCTTTGCACCGAAAATAAACGATAGCACATCTTCAACGCCTAAGAGCAGGCATTGGCAATCGTTAAAGGAGAGATGGCAGAGTGGTCGATTGCGGCGGTCTTGAAAACCGTTGAGGGTCACACCTCCGGGGGTTCGAATCCCTCTCTCTCCGCAAAAATTAGTTAGAACCGCTGTAAATCATGGATTTACAGCGGTTTTTATGCATACAAAAACACATACGCATTTGGATGCAACGTGAATTTAAAAAGTTGGGGGGAGGGTAAAAAACTCCCCGAATATAATTTTATATTCAGGCACATAGCTTCAAGAGCCAGAACAGGAGAAAAGGGATATCTGCTACTCCCAGCAACTAAAGTCTTAAGATCTTTACTTG
>CAJTQH010000102.1:2874-4321 GCA_910578305.1 uncultured Muribaculaceae bacterium | reverse complement strand
ATGAACAGATAGTCGGCATTTTCCACCTCACAGTCGCGGCATATGATGTTGCGGCAGTGCCAGAGTGTTTCCTGGGCGTCGGGGATTCTTACCTTCGACAAGCTCACCCCGTCCATCTCGCGGAACATCTTGGGAGCCTCGACAAGAGTATCGTTCATCACCAGGGCGGTACTGTACCACAGTGCGGCGCGCGCTCCGGGAGTGAACGTACAATGGCTTATACGAAACCTGTCGACATGCCAGAAAGGATATTTCCCCTCGAAACGGCAATTGACAGCCTCTATGTCGCTGCACTCCTTGAGAGCCGACTCACCGGCATGGACAGTGACATTATCAAGCCTCAGACCATGGGAGGCGAACAACGGGCGCTCGCCGCCGAATTCTTCGTTTTTTATCTCTTTCATAGTAAATAACTGATCACCTTACATAAACCGATCCGGCACAGGCATGCATCATCGGTTTTACGACTGCAAAATTACGCATTCTTTTCGCTTTTGTGACCTATAATGATAAAAATGGATGCACCGGTCGGCATTAAGCGAAAATTACATTAAATTTGCACTATATTATACTTAAACACATCAATTCCCGCCATACAGTGCGAAACATACCGCTAAAAATACTACTCGCGATATGCATTGTCTTCATGGCAATGGCATATCCCGGACATATCAGCGCACAGATAGTCAACGCCGATTCAATAGGCACCGTGATCAGCTCCGACAGCATCCGACGGGCCTTCGACAACGGACCATACTTCGGACTCTATAAGGATAATTATTTCATATTCGGAACATCGGTAGGGCAGCGGCCTACGAAAGAGAACAGCAACATCAAATTCCAGATCTCGATATCACAGCGTCTGACCAAGACAGTGATGCCGCTCCACAGCTATCTGTTTCTTTTCTACACCCAGAAATGCTTCTGGAACGTGCTTGAAAATTCAATGCCGATGACCGACCTCAACTTCAATCCCGGCATAGGACTGGCCAAACCGCTGTTTGTCAAAAACCGGTATATAGGCAAAGCCTTTCTGCTGGCAGAGCACGAAAGCAACGGCCGCGACGGCACCGCATCGCGCTCGTGGAACAAAATATCGTTCGGAGGCAACATCATAATCGGCCAGCAGATGCAGGTACACGCCAAATTCTGGATTCCCATCATCGACGGAAAAGAAAACAACGACATTCTCGACTACTGCGGAATATATCAGGTAGGCACATCGCTGACCACAGTCGACCGTCGATTCGGAGCGTCGGTCATACTCACCAAGCGCAAAGGATGGAGACTCAACTACAATACCATCATAGAGCTTAACTACAGGATATTTCCGCGTGACAACCAGTATCTCTTCCTACAGTATTACAACGGCTACGGGGAGGGACTGCTCGCCTACAAGGAATTCCACTCCCAGCTGCGCATGGGGATAGTGATCAAGCCCACACTC
>CAJTQH010000102.1:0-2855 GCA_910578305.1 uncultured Muribaculaceae bacterium | reverse complement strand
TACTGATGACAAAGACAGATTTCATTCATCATACATTAAAGGCATCATCCATGAAACGATTAAAGACAATCATTGCAGCCACAGCCCTGCTTGCCACAGTGGCAGGAGCCTCTGCCAGTCAGCCGGAATCCACACGGATCATGACCTACAACATCAGAAACGGCGTAGGCTACGACAATCAACGCAACATACAGCGCACAGCCAACGTAGTGCTCCGGTCGCAGCCCGACATCGTGGCCATACAGGAAGTGGACAGCGTCACAGGCCGCAGCGGAGGCACATACGTGCTCGGAGATCTGGCTGAAGCCACCGGAATGCACGCATATTTCGCACCGGCGATCGACTACGACGGAGGTAAATACGGCATAGGACTGCTCACACGCGAGGAGCCGCTGAGCGTGAAACGCGTGTCTCTTCCCGGACGCGAGGAGGCAAGAGCTCTCCTCATTGCTGAATTTCCGGGCTACGTGGCCGCATGCACACACCTGTCGCTCACTCCGGAGGACGCTCTGGCATCGGTCGACATCATCCGGCAGGCCGTGACCCAATCGGGCAAACCGGCCGTGGTGTGCGGCGATCTGAATTCGTTTCCTGAATCAGACGTGATCAAGTCGCTTGAACGGGATTTCACCCGGGTGTGCGACAATAAACCGACCTTTCCCGCTCCATCGCCCCAAGAAAAGATCGACTATATCTTTATCAGCAGCGGATCAGGCGCCGCAAGCTGCGGCTATAAGGTGATCGACGCACCCGTAGAGAGCGACCATCGCCCCATAATAGCCGAAATAACCCTGCCAGCTCCTGCCGACGACATAATCTATCATCAGCCCTACCTGCAGAACATGAGTCAGGATGGTGCCGTGACAGTCATGTACCAGACACGTCCGCTATGCACATCATCGGTCGAGTACGGCACCGACACACTCAACACGATCTCCGCACGACAGTTTGTGGCCGGGCAGGAAGCCGTCCACGACATAGAGCATCGTGTGAGGCTGACCGGACTTACGCCCGGACAACGCTATTTCTACCGCGTCAGGGCGCGTGAGATCACCGAAAACAAGGCTTACCACAAGTCTTTCGGCAACGAGAGCGTCACACCGTGGCACACATTCACCGTCCCCTCACCTTCGCAAAAAGATTTCACTGCAGCGATAGTCAACGACATGCATTGCTTTCCTGCCACGATAACGGCCATGGCCGAAGTGGCTTTGAAGCACAATCCCGACTTCGTGGTGTTCAACGGCGACTGCATGGCAGAGCCTGCCACACGCATGCAGGCCGTACACGACATACATCTTATGGCCGACGCATTTGGACTTGCCGACCGTCCGGGCATATTCATCAGAGGCAACCACGAGATACGCAACGCTTACTCGTCGGGACAGCCATCGCTCGTGGAGAGTGCCAACGGGCTGACATACGGCGCATTCAACTGGGGCGACACGCGATTCGTCACACTCGACTGCGGAGAGGACAAGCCCGACACCACATGGGTCTACTACGGACTCAACGACTTCAGCCGTCTGCGTCAGGAACAGACCGATTTTCTACGCAGCGAACTCTCGTCGAAGGACTTCAAAAAAGCGGGCCGCAGAGTGCTCATACACCATATACCCGTATGGGGCAACACCGACAGCTACCGCCCATGCACCGACATGTGGGCGCCGCTGCTTGTCAAAGCACCTTTCGACGTCAATCTAACAGGCCACACTCACGAATACAACCGCGTTGACCCCACACCGGGGCAGAATCCATTTCCTGTCATCGTCGGAGGCGGCTACATACTCGACGGCGCCACAGTGATGATACTGCGCCGACGCGGCGACGAAATGACCCTTACAGTGCTCGGAGCCGACGGACGCACGATCGACACAATCAGTCTCTGACATACACAAAGACCCCTTCAAAGAAGTCCGGAGATATATCTTCGTGTTAAATTCAAACAATCTCTTATACTGGAGCGCATAATAAATGCCGCAGTCCGTACAGCTTAAATAAGCTGCGGGCTGCGGCATTTACTTTATTATTTTTCTTTCTTACAGCAGACGGGGCTATCAGTCCATCTCCAGATCAAGATTGAGCACCTCGTGCCAGGGGAGTCCCTGCACGGCAAGCTGCTCCATGAAAGGATCGGGATCAAACTCCTCCACATTATACACTCCGGGCTTCTTCCACAGTCCCTTGAGATACATCATCGCACCTATCATGGCGGGCACACCGGTAGTATAGCTGACGGCCTGCATTCCTGTCTCGCGGTAAGCCTCCTCGTGAGAGCAGTTGTTGTAGATGTAGTAGGTGAGATGCTTGCCATCCTTGTCAAGACCCGATATGCGGCATCCTATCGATGTTTCTCCGCGATAATTCTCGCCAAGATCCTGCGGATTGGGCAGCACAGCCTTGAGGAACTGCAGCGGCACAATCTTGGTGCCGTTGTAGTCTATCTCGTCGATGCGGGCCATGCCTATATCCTGTATGACGCGCAGATGTGTCAGGTATTCCTGTCCGAAAGTCATCCAGAAGCGTGCGCGCTTTATCGAAGGATAGTTCTTCACAAGGCTCTCAAGCTCCTCATGATAGAGCAGATACGACTCGCGGCCTCCGATATTGGGATAGGTGAGAGTACGGTGTATCTCGAGCGGACCTGTGGTGACCCACTTTCCGTCCTGGTAATACCGTCCGTTCTGAGTAATTTCGCGTATGTTGATCTCCGGATTGAAGTTGGTGGCGAAAGCCTTGCCATGGTCGCCGGCATTGCAGTCGACGATATCGAGATATTCCATCTCGCTGAAATAATGTTTGGCCGCGTATGCCGTGAATACTCCGGACACGCCCGGATCAAACCCGCAGCCGAG
>CAJTQH010000101.1 GCA_910578305.1 uncultured Muribaculaceae bacterium | reverse complement strand
CGACAGCTGGTTTATACGCACCACAGCCGTTCGCGAACGCCTCATGCAGCTCAACGAAAGCATAAAGTGGAAACCACAGAGCACAGGTACAGGACGTTTTGGCAAGTGGCTCGAAAACCTTCAGGACTGGAACCTCTCGCGTAGCCGCTACTGGGGCACACCGCTGCCCATCTGGCGCACCGACGATGCCGCCGAAGAAATCTGTATCGATAGCGTGCAGACTCTCTACGACGAAATCGAGAAGTCCGTGGCTGCCGGTATCATGAAATCCAATCCCTACAAAGATCGCGGATTTGTGCCCGGCGACTACTCAAAGGCCAACTACGATAAGATCGACCTGCACCGTCCATATGTCGACGACATCGTGCTCGTGTCGCCTTCCGGCAAGCCCATGCACCGCGAGACCGACCTCATCGACGTGTGGTTCGACTCCGGCTCCATGCCATATGCACAGATCCACTATCCGTTTGAAAACAAAGAGGGCCTTGACTCCGGCGAGCTTTTCCCCGCCGACTTCATTGCCGAAGGCGTCGACCAGACACGCGGATGGTTCTTCACGCTACATGCCATTGCAGGCATGGTGTTCGACTCTGTGGCCTATAAAGCTGTGATATCCAACGGACTCGTGCTCGACAAAGACGGCAATAAGATGTCCAAGCGTCTCGGCAATGCAGTCAATCCCTTCGAAACCATCGAAAAATTCGGCTCCGACCCGTTGCGCTGGTACATGATAGCCAACTCATCGCCGTGGGACAACCTCAAGTTCGACCCCGCAGGTGTGCAGGAAGCATCACGCAAGCTGTTCGCCACACTCTACAACACATACTCATTCTTTGCCCTCTATGCCAATGTCGATGGATTCGACAACTCGGCCCCGCAGATACCGCTCGACCGGCGTCCCGAAATCGACCGGTGGATCATATCGCTGCTCAACACGCTCATTAAGACCGTCGACGAAGCTCTCACCGATTACGAGCCCACTCGTGCCGCACGCGCTATCAACGATTTTGTCAACGACAACCTGTCCAACTGGTACGTACGTCTAAATCGCAAGCGCTTCTGGGGCAAGGATATGGATGCCGACAAGCTCGCCGCCTACCAGACACTCTATACATGTCTTGAGACAGTGGCAATGCTCATTGCGCCTATCGCTCCGTTCTTTGCCGACCGTCTGTATGCCGACCTCACATCCGTTACACGCGACAACACCAAGTCCGTGCACCTCATGCTGCTGCCCGATGCCGACGAAAGTGCCATCGACAAAGACCTCGAAAACCGCATGCACCTCTCGCAGCAGATCACTTCCATGGTGCTCTCGCTCCGTCGCAAAGCCAATCTGAAAGTGCGTCAGCCGCTGCAGCGCATCATGGTGCCCGCAGTCGACGAAGCGCAGCAGAGTGCTATCGAATCCATGAAAGATTTGATACTCAACGAAGTGAACGTCAAGGAACTCCAGATGGTATCGGCCGACTCCGGCGTGCTTGTCAAGCGAGTTAAGCCCGACTTTAAGAAGCTCGGACCTAAATTCGGCAAGATCATGAAGCAGGTGGCTGCCGCTATCCAGACCATGGACCAGTCGCAGATCGCCGACATGGAGCGCAACGGATCCGTCACCCTCGACGTGGCCGGTACGCCCGCCGTGATTGATATCGCCGATGTGGAAATAATCTCTGAAGACATACCCGGATGGCTCGTGGCCAACGAGGGCAATCTCACCGTAGCACTCGACATCACCGTGACACCGCAGCTGCGCAACGAAGGTCTGGCGCGCGACATTGTCAATCGTATCCAGAACATACGCAAGAGCCGCAACTACGACATCACCGATAAAATCACACTCCTGTTCGCACCCGATCAACGCATCGGAGAAGCACTCGGAGAATATGGCGAATACATAGGTCGTCAGGTGCTTGCTACGGCTGTGACTGTCGACAGTTTTGACCTCGGCGATGAAGGAGTGGAGACTCTCGAACTCGACGAAATGAACCTATACGTCAAAATTGCGTTAAGTTGATATACTGACCTTTCAATTATTTATAAAAATAACTTTTAAGTGCTATGAGTGAAAAGACGAGATATTCCGACGAGGAATTGCAGGAATTCAAGGAACTGATTCTTGAAAAACTTGCAAAGGCCAAGCGCGATTACGAACTGTTCAAAGCCGATGTGACCAATACCGAGGGAAATGACATCGCCGATACATCGCCCACGTTTAAAGTCCTGGAAGAAGGTGCCAGCACTCTGGGTAAGGAAGAATCCGGACGTCTGGCGCAGCGACAGATGAAGTTCATACAACATCTGCAGGCCGCGCTTGTACGCATCGAAAACAAGACCTACGGCATCTGTCGTGAGACCGGAAAACTCATACCGAAAGAGCGTCTGCGTGCAGTCCCTCATGCCACTCTTGGCATCGACATCAAAAACCGACAGTCAAAGTAAAATCCGGAGGACTTTTTGTCCTCCGGCTACCATTCACCACATTTCTCTGAAAATGAAGCTATCAAAAGGCGCACTCGCCACCGCAATAATACTGCTGGTTATCATTCTCGACCAAGCTTTGAAAATATGGGTCAAGACTCACTTCTATCTGGGCGAAGACCTCACGATAACCGGCTGGTTTCACCTCTATTTTATAGAAAACAACGGCATGGCATTCGGCATGGAACTTGGATCCAAACTGTTTCTCACCCTTTTCCGACTTGTACTTGCCGCAGCCCTGATATGGTATATCTGTAAGATAAAAAACGCCGTTCGGGCCACTACCGGCTATTTGGTGTGTCTTTCTCTTATTGTGGCCGGTGCCTTGGGAAACATTATCGACTGTATGTTCTATGGACTCATATTCAACAATCCTGCCCCGCCCGAAGTCGCAGTCATGTTTCCGGCCGACGGAGGATACAGCCCGTTGTTTTTCGGACAGGTGGTTGACATGTTCTACTTCCCGCTCTTCAGCTTCGTATGGCCATCGTGGATTCCTGGAGTAGGGGGCAGCACATTCGAGTTCTTCAGACCCATATTCAATCTGGCCGATGCGGCCATTAGTGTCGGCATCATAGCTCTGCTGCTGTTCCATGCACGCCTGCTCGTTTCTCCGGCAGCGCTCAACCGCCCTTTGACATATAGCGACGATGATAAGTGACATCATCATATCACGTTGTACGTCAGCTATGCGCTGTATTGTCGCAAGTACGCTGACTTTGCTTGTAGTCGCTTGCAACGACGTGCCCGACCACATCATACAGCCCGAGCAGATGGCCGGATTGCTTGCCGACATGCACAAGGCCGAGTGTGTCGTGGAAGCCAATTCTGGAACTTTCCCCACCGACAGCACTAAGAGAGCGCTGCGTCAATCCGTCTTTGCACGGCATGGATTCACATCCGAGCAGGTCGACTCATCCATGAAATGGTATGGCTATCACATGGAAAAATACGTCGAAGTCTACGACCGTACATTAGAGATTCTCAACGACGAACTCGCCAAAGCCGAACAAGTTGCAGGCTCCTCGCTTGCTGGTACTTCATCCGGATCCATGGCCATGGAAGGCGACTCTGTCGACGTGTGGATGGGAGTGCGTACACGTCGCTTTGCGCCTAATCAGCCGGGCGATGTCATCACATTCAGCCTCAGCGGCGATCCAAACTGGGAAAACGGCGATGTCTATCGCATGAAAGCCAAACTCCTGTCAAATCATCACAACGCACGCTTTACAATGGCCGTAAACTACACTGATGGCACTATCGACTATATGAGCACACCATTCGTCGGCGACGGATGGCATGAAATGCGATTTGCTCTCGACTCCGCCAAAGTGGCGCGAGGCATCAGTGGCGTATTGCATTACCCTGTCGGAAAAGGCGACATAGCCTTCATCGACTCCATATCGCTCACACGCACCCGATGGAATCCAACAGCGCGTCAGGCCCGCGAAAGTGTGCAGACTCTCGGTAAGAAACCACAGAAGCGGTATTAGAACATGCAGCGCATCATGGCACATGCCATCATATACCGGGGACGCACCTATCGCATGCACGTAGCCGAACTCACCGACACAGGCCAACTACGCCTGTACCCCTTCGACACCGAGATTCACTCCACCCCATTCATCAACGGCACCATCACCATCGACACCATCCCCGATCCCCACACCGGCCGCCCATCCCTCCACATCCTCAAAATCCTATAAAACCCCGCACCCCCATAGAATCGCCCCTGCCAAGAGCGAAATTCCTCGCGTGTTGTCGCCATAAATACTTATAACCGGTAGGGACGCGCCACTGGTGCGTCCGCATAGGAGGGACGGCATCCTTGCCGTCGCACGTTACCCTCAGCAAAGCCCGAC
>CAJTQH010000100.1 GCA_910578305.1 uncultured Muribaculaceae bacterium | reverse complement strand
GCCCTTATTGTACTGGTCGAGCGGAAGTCCGGCGGCTTTGGGGTTGAAGAGCGACGACATGAGTGCGTCGGCCGCTACAACAGTGATCTTGTTGCCGGAATATGGATTGTAGGTTCGCACCACGTTGTAGGTGATCTGCGGTCCTACGGCGAGTGCAGTATTGGAGGGCAGAGTCCAGGGAGTTGTGGTCCATGCGAGGAAACAGGGGGTGCCCCAGCCGGTCATGACGTCTTTGGGATCGGAGATCTCGAACTGAGCCACGCATGTGGTGTCCTTGACGTCGCGGTAGCATCCGGGCTGGTTGAGCTCGTGCGAACTCAAGCCAGTGCCAGCTGCCGGCGAATAGGGCTGTATGGTGTAGCCTTTGTAGAGGAATTTTTTGTTGTATAGCTGATGCAGCAGCCACCATACGCTTTCGATGTAGCGGTTGTCGTAGGTGATGTAGGGCGAGTTCATGTCGACCCAATAGCCCATCGAGTCGGTGAGATTTTCCCACTCGCGGGTAAATTTCATGACTTCGCTGCGGCAAGCGGCGTTGTATTCGTCGACTGATATTTTTTTACCGATGTCTTCTTTGGTAATGCCAAGATTTTTTTCCACTCCGAGCTCTACGGGCAGTCCGTGTGTGTCCCATCCGGCCTTACGCTTTACGTGGAAGCCTTTCATGGTCTTGTAGCGGCAGAATATATCCTTGATGGTGCGAGCCATGACGTGGTGAATGCCCGGCATACCGTTGGCCCTCGGCGGGCCTTCGTAGAATACAAATGAGGGGCATCCTTCGCGTTCTTTCATGCTCTGTTCGAACAATCCGGTGGCTTTCCACTGTCCGAGCACTTCTTTGTTGATGTCGGAAAGATTGAAATTATCGTAGACGTTAAACTTTTTATTCATCGCTTGCAAGTGATTAGCTTATTACAAAATTTCTGCAAATTTACTAATTTATCATCAATTTTCAATTGAATGACACACATATATCGGTACTTCTGCCAGAAAAATACATTACCTTGGCCTTAAACGAATACGGAGCGTCGCGGCCAAACGGCTGTGACGCTCCGTATATTTCATACGTTCTCTGCGCTGTGCAGCGAATTATTTCACTTCGTCGGTGTCGGGGGCTTTGTCGATCAGCTCCATAAACTGGTCGAGCTGCGGGGTGATGATGATCTCAGTACGGCGGTTCTGCTGACGTCCGTAGTCGGAAGTGTTGTCGGCCACGGGATTGTACTCTCCGCGACCACCGGCGGTGAGACGTGCGGGATCGACTCCGAAGCGGTTCTGAAGTACTTGTACGACAGATGAAGCGCGCAGTGCCGAGAGATCCCAGTTGTTGCGGATATTGGTGCGTGAGATGGGCACGTTGTCGGTGTTACCTTCCACGAGCACGTCGTAGGAGTTGTAGTCCTTGATGATTTTTGCGATCTTGCCGAGTATCTCCATGGCACGGTCGCTGATCTCGTAACTGCCTGAGCGGAAGAGCATGTTGTCGGCAAGTGAGATGTAGACCACTCCTTTGAGAACCTTAATGTCGACATCGCGGAGATCGTCGCGCGAAAGCGAGCGGGTGAGGTTGTTGGTGAGGATCATGTTGAGCGAGTCGCTCTTTGATTTGGCATCGACAAGTTGCTTGATATAACGGTTGGAGGCATTTATTTCGTCGACCAGCTTGGCTATGTTGACATTTCCCTGCGAATTTTGCTTCATACTCTGGTCGAGAGTGCCTTGCAGCACGTTGTAGGCCTGCTTGAGTTCCTTGTTGTTGCGGCGTGCTTCTTCGAGCAGCGCTTCAACGCTTCTGTGGTTGGCACGGCTTTCGGCCAGGGCTACCTGAGAGGCATTGTAGTCGGATGACAGCGCGTCGTAACGATCTTGCAGAGCGGTATATTTCTTTTTGCTCACACATCCTGTCAACGCCAGCGATGCTGCCACCGCGATGACCGATATATATTTCAATGGTTTCATAAGTGATATGTCTTTTTTTTTGAGTTAAACAACTAATCAATGGTATAACATTCAAAGCAATCGGCCGGTTTACTTTCCGGTAACTTTGGCTACTACCGCCTTGATGCCGTCGGCCAACGATTCGGCCTCGGCCATAGTGGGAGCCTCGGAGTAAATGCGGATGATGGGTTCGGTGTTAGACTTGCGGAGATGCACCCAGCCATGAGCAAAATCGATCTTGACACCGTCGATGTCGGTGATCTTTTCGGCGGCATATACGCGCTTGAGTTCATCGAGCAGAGCGTCGACATCAATATCGGGTGTGAGCTGAATCTTGTTTTTAGCTATAGCGTAAGCCGGATAGCCGGCTTTGAGCTCAGACACTTTCTTTCCGCTCTTGGCCATGAGGGTGAGGAATAGAGCCACGCCAACGAGCGCATCCCGGCCATAGTGTGCGGCAGGGTATATGACTCCACCGTTGCCTTCGCCTCCGATCACGGCACCTGTACGCTTCATCTCGGTGGTGACATTGACCTCTCCCACAGCCGATGCGGTGTATTGGCATCCGTGGGCGGCAGTGACGTCACGCAATGCACGCGACGAGCTGAGGTTTGACACCGTGGCTCCCGGAGTGTGGGAGAGCACATAGTCGGCCACGGCCACCAGAGTGTATTCCTCGACAAACATCTCGCCGTTTTCCATCACAATGGCCAGACGGTCGACATCAGGGTCAACCACAAAGCCTACGTCGGCTTTGCCCTGACGCATAAGATCGGCTATCTGGGTGAGATTTTCCGGTATGGGCTCGGGGGTGTGGGCAAAGCGGCCTGTTGCCTCGCAGTTAAGCTCTATGATGTTTTTGACGCCAAGCGCGCGCAGAAGTTCCGGTATGACCACACCTCCAACAGAGTTGACAGCATCTACGGCCACTGTGAAGTCTGCGGCAGCCACCGCGTCGCGATCCACGAGGTCGAGGTCGAGAACCTGCTCTATGTGGCGGCGGTTGTAGGTATTGTTGACGTATTCATGCCCCAGGTCATGGACTTCGGCAAATGAGTATGCCTCTTCGGCGGCTATGCGCAGCACTTCTTTGCCCTCAGCATCGTTGAGGAACTCGCCTTTGTGATTGAGCAATTTAAGTGCGTTCCACTGTGTGGGGTTGTGGCTGGCAGTGATGATAATGCCGCCGTCGGCTCCTTCGCCGGTCACAGCAATCTCGGTAGTGGGTGTGGATGCCAGGCCGATATTAACCACGTCGAAGCCCATGGCACAAAGCGTGGCTGTGACAATGCCGTTGACCATTGTGCCTGACAGACGTGCGTCGCGGCCCACAACAATGACATTGGAGCCTACGGGCGTGTTCTTGCGTATGAATGTGGCATAAGCCGATGTGAATTTCACAATATCGAGCGGCGACAGACCTTCGCCGGGGGCACCGCCTATTGTGCCGCGGATGCCTGATATGGATTTAATGAGTGTCATGAGGATATCTGTGTGTTATTGGTTATTACGATCGGTGTCTTAAATACGGCTCTTGTAGTAACGTACACGATAAAGATATGGCTGTACATAAGAGATCTCGCTGTTCCAGCCATATTGCGACTTGACCACGAGATTCACGTCGCAGTTGAGCGGAAGGAAGTTGAGCGGCATCTGTATACCGGTGCCCCATGCCGATGAGGATGGCACGTTATAGTCCTGATAACGGAATGATGTCGGTGCTTCCTGCATGTTGTCGTTGTTTCCTTCGGAGGGCAGATCAAACACATTGCCTCCGAGCTGGTAAAATGACAGATTGTAGCGTGTGAAACGGAAATATACCACCTGGCCTTCTTCGGCCTTTTCGCCGGAGCCGGCATCGAGCACCTGCATGTAAATGTTGCCGTCGGCATCGAGCTGATAATACGGAGCGTCGGGACCGATTTCAAATACGGTGTCGGCAGGTATAGAACTTTCCACGCGCTGACCAACCAGGAAACGGTTGACAGACATGTTTTCATCTTCAAGCAATTCGGCATAGCTGCGTCCGCTCTCACACGACGTCATCGCTACAGTCATGGCTAAAGCCGCGATGGCCATGCCACATATTTTATTCATTATATTCATCTATATATTGTTTTTCTCTATTTTTTCAAGCATTTCATCGCACTCGGGCATAAGCGACATCACACGTTTCAATGCGTCGTCGAGCGACGAACGCATCTCTCCTCCGGCGGCATTGCAGTGACCTCCGCCACCGAAGTGACGTTCACACAAGTCTTTGACAGAAAACGCTCCTTTGCTGCGCATCGATATCTTGACATATCCGGCGTCGTCCTCCCGCAAAAATATCGAGAATACGATTTCGGGAATACCCAGAGGCACATTGACAAGCGACTCTGTGTCACCACGCCGATAGCCCATACGGTCAAGCTCCTCTTTCGAGAGGGTG
>CAJTQH010000099.1 GCA_910578305.1 uncultured Muribaculaceae bacterium | reverse complement strand
ACAAGGCGATTCTGCATCACCATGAGGTCGGAACCCTTTACCGCAGGGCCTGCGAGTGTAATGATGAAGTCAAGACTGTCGGGGTGCTCGGCGGCATTGATCACTGCTATAAGTCCGCCTTCGCTGTGTCCGAGCATGCCCACGGGCTTGCCGGCAAACCGCTTGTCGGAGCGCAGGAAGCGCAGTGCGGCCATAGCATCGGTGGCAAAATCAAGGGTGGTATCGTCGGGGCTTCCCGCCGATGACCCGCCTACACCACGATCGTCGTAGCGCAGCACAGCCCACCCCATGCGTGTAAGCATATCGGATATGACGGCAAACGGCTTATGTCCAAGCATCTCCTCATCGCGATTCTGCGCACCCGAACCGCTCACGAGCACCACAGCGCCGAAACATCCTGTCCATGGAACAGTGAGCGTGGCTGCAAAATGCAGCGAATCGTTGTCGAAACTTACCTCCGACACATCATAAAGAAACGGCGGACGCGGGGTCTGCGGCCTGTAGAGTGTGGCATCGGACTCCGAAGCCTCCGAGAATGTCAGAGGTATCTCCACGCCCTGTATCATACGGCCACGTATCAGGCCGTCACGGAGCACGCCATCATAGCTAAAGCCTATCGCCGAAACACGCAGCGACAGACTGTCGCCTCTGACTTCTACGCGATCGAGGGGTATATCCCGGTCGGTCTGCGCCGGGCTGTAAAGCGCACCGCTGAAAATGCCCGATGCGTCCTGCTCTATGTGAATCACCAGCGGCAGCATAGCTACTTCTCCCCTCCACCATCCGGCGAGAGGTGATGAGGCCATTGCGGACAATGCCGTAATAAAAAACACAGCCAATAACATAGATATGCGTCTGAATATCCACATGACGGCCTGTTACTTTTCCAGATCGGACAAAATGGCACGTAGTTCTTCGTCGGTGGCCGTGAGGCGCGAGCGGCATTCGCGCAACAGCTCTGTGGCGCGGCGTGTGAGCAGTGTGAGGCTGTCGATATCGCAATTGTCGCTCTGCATATTGCGGAGGATGGCGTCAAGTTCGGCCACAGCCTGATTGTAGGTCATATCTTTGACCGGAGTGAATTGGGGTTGATTGTCTTTCATTTTTTCTGTCATTGATTCTTATGTGTTGAATGCTTCACAACAGTCGAGGTCACTTCGCCGTCGGCCAGCAATGTGACCATTTCGGCTCCTTCGGGCAAGTCGGCGGCACTGCGTACAGAACATCCGTGATATGTGGTGATGGAGTATCCGCGTCGCAGTGTGGCCTGCGGCGACAGTGTGGCGATCAACTGCTCGCGTGCTGCCAGACGCTCACGCTCGCGTGCTGTGGCCGTGCGTCCGGCCAGAGCCACAGATTCCATCACGTGATCGAGCCTCGACAACTGCGGGGATATGCGCCGCGCCCCTGTGCCGGCCAGAGTCACCACGGCCTGCTGCATGGCTGCGCGTGCCCGATCCACAGCTGCCTCCGGGGCAATGCCGAGAGTGCTTTCCATATAAGCCAGCTGGGTCTTGCATCCGGATATGCGGTCGGTGGCCGACTGCAGAATGTCGGCAGCCACGCGGCGCAGCGATTCCAACGCCTCATCTCCACGGGCCACGAGCCACTCGGCTGCCGCCGTGGGTGTCTTCACCCGCATGTTGGCCACGTAGTCGAGTACCGTCACGTCGCGTTCATGTCCGATGCCTATTATCACAGGCAACGGAAACTGAGCCACATTGGCTGCAAGATCGTAGTGGTCGAATGCCTGAAGCTCGCTTGTGGCACCGCCACCGCGTATTATCACCACGCAATCCCAATCGTCGACTTCCGCTGCTATCTCTTCAAGTGCGGATATCACCGAGGGCACAGTGCGGTCGCCCTGCATCACAGCGGGGAAGAGCTTTACCGAAAATCTGAGCCGTGACGGATTGAGACACAGTTGATGGCGAAAATCGCCGTATCCGGCTGCTCCAGGTGCCGATATAACGGCCACTCTCTGCGGCACGACCGGCCATTCGAGACTTTTGTTAAGCTCAAGCATACCTTCGGCTTTGAGACGCGCGATAATCTCGCGTCGCCGGCGCTCAGACTCACCCATGGTATATGACGGATCGATTGCCGACACGACAAACGACATGCCATAGGCCGAATGATAGCTTACCGAGCCACACACCATCACTTTCAGACCGCTCCTGAGGCTCTGACCGGTGGCGGCATGGAAGTCGGCATTGACTCTCATGAATGTCGATGCCCAGATGACACCACGCATGCGAGCGTCGACTGCCCCGGTATCGGGATTTTTCTCCAGCAACTCCATGTAGCAGTGTCCGTGATTGACACGCACGTCGCTCAACTCAGCCACCACCCACACACTCTGCAGAAAAGGCTCAGACAAGGCCTTCGCCACACGGCGGTTGAGCTGTTGCAGGGTTATGGCCCTATCCATCATTTCATTTTTTCAAATTTTTTGCCGTTCCATCTGTAGCTCAACGATGCCAGCAGACAGGGGCGTACAATATCGTACATTTCTTCCGACATGAATTGCTCGGTATTATTGGTCATAGTGAGCACTCCGGTGGACGGATCGAGCCGGTAGCTTACGAGCAGAAACGGCACTGTCATCTCCACCTCGTCGAGATTCTTGCGACCTTCGGCTGTGAGCCAGTCGCGCAATTGCGGCTTTTCGAACAAGCGGGCTGTCACATTGTCTGACCAGTCGGATGTGTAGATAGCCATCTTGCTGTCGGGAGCCGGCGTGGCTACCGTAGTGATCAGTACCACCACATTGCCGCTCTGAGCCGGAAGCACCACCAGTTGATAGGTGCTTGCATCGGTCATGCTGATCTCGAGCATGTCGGGAGTCTGTGCCGTGATTCGCGACTTGCCTTTCAGAACATTGGTCGACGGTGTGGACATGCCGCTGTTGAAGTAGTCGAGCATGTCGAGTTTAGTATCGTTTTCCAGAAGCGGAAACACTTTCCGCGGAGCCGCCTTGAACGCATCGGCGGCTGTGGTCTGAGCACTTGCTCCTACCACACACACCATAGCCGCAGCTATGGCCACGGCAATCCTGCGCAGATCGGATTTCATCTTTATGTTTATTCTCATAGCCTATGTGTCTTTGACCACAAAATTAGCGTTTTTTCGTTTTTTTCCCCGGCTTTTTTGCGCCACCACGATTTTTTTTCATAAAATAGTCGTAGGTGGTCTCTTCGCCTGCATCGTCTGTCACGTCGCGCGAACGAGTCTTACGGGCGGATGCGCGGGCATAGTCCTTGTCTTCGGCCGCAACCTCGCTATACACACGCTTGCCCATCCACTCTGAACCTTTAAGACCCTGCACCACACGGCGTCCGTCGGCTTTGGCCACGTCGAAAAGCGAATATCCGCCCATAAGATCTATGCGCCCCACATCGACTCTCTTGCCTCCAATAGAGTGGTTGATCATGTCAATGAGGTTGCCGGCATAGAATCCGTCGTTCTTGCCAAGGTTGACATATATGCGCTCCATGCCTTTCTCGGCCGTGCGGCGATCCTTGTCCTTGTCGCTGCGTGGCTTGGATTCTTTCTTTTCGCCCCGCTCGCGTCGCGGTTTTTCGTCTATGATGTCGATCTTAGGTGCGTCGCGGTAGTATTCAAGCAGGCGGTTGAATTCCAGTGACAGCACTCGCTTGAGCAGGTCTTCCTCAGAGAGCCACTCCAGCTTGCGTCGCACTCCCGGCAGATATTTTCCGATCTCATCCTCGTCGACTTTCACACGTTCGATGCGGTCGGCCAGGTTGTACAGCTGTTTCTCAATGATGTGCTGTGGCGTGGGCACTTCCTTGCGTTCGAACTTCCTGCCTATCTTTTTCTCGATCTCGCGCAGCTTACCCTTCTCTCGCGAGTGGACGATGGCTACGGACACGCCTGTCTTTCCGGCTCGGCCAGTACGTCCGGAGCGGTGTGTGTAGACAGCGGCATCGTCCGGCAGCCCATAGTTGATGACATGTGTCAGATCGTCGACATCAAGCCCGCGCGCCGCCACGTCGGTGGCCACGAGCATGGTCACAACACGGTCGCGGAACTTGCGCATCACCATGTCGCGCTGCTGCTGCGACAGGTCGCCGTGGAGAGCGTCGGCATTGTATCCGTCGGCAATGAGTTTGTCGGCAATCTCCTGCGTGTCGCGCCGCGTGCGACAGAACACGATGCCGTAAATATTGGGATTGTCGTCGGCAATACGCTTAAGTGCCAGATATTTGTCACGAGCGCTCACCATGTAGTAGACGTGTCGCACGTTGGCCGCGCCTTCATTGCGATTGCCCACCACTATCTCCACCGGCGAGTTCATGTATTTTTTTGCAATCCGGGCGATCTCCTGCGGCATTGTTGCCGAAAACATGAGCATCTTGCGTTGCTGAGGCACATGCGACAATATATCGTCGATCGAATCCAGAAATCCCATATTGAGCATTTCGTCGGCTTCGTCGAGCACCACGGTGTGAACCGATTCCAGCTTGACTACCCCACGATTGATCAGGTCGATGAGTCGGCCGGG
>CAJTQH010000098.1 GCA_910578305.1 uncultured Muribaculaceae bacterium | reverse complement strand
AAGCTGTAGTTCATAGCCTGCTTCGTCAATGACTTTGCGTATGCCGTCTACGGCTACGGCCGCAAATGGTTTTTCGGTAGCTACCAGTACTTTCATAGTTGCTGAAAATTGGTGTTAGTGTTTGGCTTCAAATTCTTTCATGGCTTCTACGAGCACTTCCACGCTTTCCATAGGCAGTGCATTGTAGAGCGATGCGCGGAACCCGCGAGCGGTGCCCCTTGATGCCTACGATGCCTTTGGTGGCTGTGAAGTCGATGAAGTCTTTTTCAAGTTCTTTGTATTCAGGTGTCATGACGAAGCATACGTTCATGATAGAGCGGTCAGCGGGATCGGTGACCGTGCCTTCAAACATACGGCTTGAGTCGATGGCGTCGTAGAGACGTGCGGCTTTTGCGAGATCCATCTTTTCAAGTTCTTTCACACCGCCCAGCTCTTTGTAGTAGCGCAGTGTCTGGAGCGCTGAGTAGATGGGGAGGACAGGGGGAGTGTTGAACATGGAGCCTTTTTTCACATGTGTGCGGTAGTCGAGCATTGTGGGTATGGGGCGGTCGACATGGCCGAGTGCTTCATCGCGCACTATAACTATGGTGACACCGGCAGGAGCCAAATTCTTCTGGGCACCGGCATATATGAGATCGTATTTTGACACATCGACCGGACGAGAGAATATGTCGCTCGACATGTCGGCTACCAGACGGGTGTTCATGTCGGGATCGAAGCGCATTTCGGTGCCGTAGATAGTGTTGTTGGTGGTGAAGTGGAAGTAGTCAGCGTCGGCCGGAACGGTGTAGTCTTTGGGTATGAACGTGAAGTTGGCGTCTTTTGACGATGCCACTACGTCGACTTCGCCAAACAGGCGAGCTTCCTTGATGGCATTAGTGGCCCATGTGCCTGTTTCGAGATATGCTGCCTTTTTGCGCAGAAGATTGAACGGTACCATGCAGAACTGCATGCTGGCTCCGCCACCGAGAAACAGCACTGAGTATCCCTGCGGAACGTCAAGTAGCTCTTTTACCAGGGCCATGGCTTCGTCCATCACGGCCTGGAATTCTTTGCTGCGGTGCGATACTTCAAGTACCGACAGCCCGGTACCGGCAAAGTCGAGGATAGCGTCGGCAGTATTTTTGATGGTGTATTGGCTAAGGATCGATGGTCCTGCATAAAAATTGTGCTTCTTCATCTTTGTGGAGTTTTTTGGGGTTATGATTTCACAAAATTAATGAAATATTTCAGTAATCGATACGATCCGGCCGAAAATTTACGGGGCGATCAGTTGATGATGATTTCGTCGGTAAACAGCCATGCTCCGGGGCGCGGATTGGGTGTGGCCTCAAGCCTGATGTAGCGGGCGCGTGTGCCTTCGGGCAGCGTTGTGCCGTAGTCCTTGAACATAATTTTCGGATAGGCGGCGTCGACATCGTTCCACAGAGTTGCGGCGGGTGAGAAGTCTTTTCCGTCGGAGCTTATAGAGTAAACCACTTTGTCGGGCAGATGTACCCATGCTCCGGCTGAGTGCATGAATGTGGCACCGATGTAGTGTATCGGTTTTTCTGATCCGAGGTCGATGACGAGATTCATCGGGGTGGAGAATCCTTGCCAGCGCTTGTCGCCGTAGGTCCAACCTCCGCGCAGTCCGTCGGTGAGTGTGGTGTTGCCTGCAGCCGGATACTTTGAGTGATAGGGGAGTGTGTATGTCACAGAAGCTCCGCGTCCGAGATGCGACACTGTGGTTAGGCTTTCGCGGCGCTCGCCGTATTCTCCGGCAAGATCAAATACATTGTAGCCCTGAGACTTTAGCTGATCATTAAGAATGAGTGCGCGCCGGTGAAAGTCGGGGTAGTCTTTTTCAGGGGTGCTCCATCCGATTTCGGCTATGGCATAGGCACGCGGATAGTACATGTACTCGGCATGGCTGTCGGCAGGTATGTATTCGGACCACAGATTGGCCTGGACTCCAAGCAGGTGTGACGCATCGGTGGCGGTCAGTCCCGGTTCGAGCGGCTCGTAGGAATATACTTTTGCAAGAGGTGTGTAGCCGCCTATCGATTCGGGCTCTTTGAACGGAGCGTCCTGAGAGTAGTCGATATAACAGAATTCACCCGGAGTCATGATTACGTCGTGACCCGATTTCAGTGCTTCGATGCCTCCTTGAGTGCCTCGCCATGACATGATGGTGGCATTGGGTGCCACACCGCCCTCAAGTATCTCGTCCCAGCCTATTATACTGCGGCCATGAGCGTTGAGATAGCGTTCCATGCGAGTGATGAGGTAGCTTTGCAGCTGGTTGATATCGGTGAATCCTTCGTCGGCCATGCGTTTGCGGCAGTCTGGGCAGTCGTGCCAGGCAGATTTGGATGCTTCGTCGCCACCTATGTGTATATATTCTGACGGAAATATTTCCATCACTTCGTCGAGCACTCCTTCGAGAAACTTAAAGGTAGCTTCCTTGCCGGGGCAGAAGTCAGACGAAGAGTAGGGCTGTCCGCTGCACGACAGTTCGGGATATGCGGCAAGCACTTCCTCGCTGTGGCCGGGCATCTCTATTTCAGGCACCACTACTATGTTTCGCTGTGCTGCATAATCAATGAGATCGCGCAACTCGTCTTTTGTATAGTAGCCGCCATAGGCGCGTGGATCGGAGCTCTCGCAGTAGCGTGCGCCGGCAACGGACCAGTCGCTCCACTTGGCTTGCGGACGCCAGGCCGCAAACTCATTGAGGCGCGGATAGCGGTCGATCGGCATGCGCCATCCGGCTCCGTCGGTCAGGTGCAGGTGCAGACGATTGAGTTTCATGAGTGCCATGGCGTCGATCTGTTTTTTAAGAAAGTCAATCGGGCGGAAATGTCGGCTTACGTCAAACAATAGTCCGCGATAGGCAAAGCGGGGTTCGTCGGACACGGTGCCGCAGCGTACAGCAGTGACTGAATCTCCGGCCAGCATCTGACGTATGGTTTGCATGGCATAAAAATGTCCGGCCTCGGTGGGAGCGGTTATCTTAAAACCTTCGGGGGTGATGGTAAGAGTGTAGCTTTCTGGTGAAGCCGATGAAGTCTGACCGATTTCCTTGTATATATTTGGCATCCTGCCCGATGTGTGGTCAATGGCGCATACTCCGTCGGCCGGGGTGAAGAGAGCCGGACGCGGTATGATGTCGTCCGGAGAAGCCACTCGGGCATTCAGGCTCATGGCGGCAGCGGTTGTGAGCAGGATAGAGGCTGTGAGTCTTAGAGTCATGGTTGTTCAGGTTGATTGATAAAAATGATAATGAACGCCAATAAAGGTCGCATGTTGCAAATATAGTGAGAATCTGCGATGAAATTTCCGTTGGCAACAAATTTTGACAATTGGATATATCGGTTTTTTATTGAAAGAAAAGGGAGATCCATTGAAAGATCTCCCTTTGTTATGACAAGTAGTCGTTTGATACGTGATCAGAATGAATATTGGAGTCCAAGCAGCAGGCGTATTTCAGGACGCAATTGGTAGTCGTTGTCAGATACCGGAATACTGCTTGCCAACGCCTGTGTTTCAATGACAGCGCGCCATGATTTCGCCAGACGTAAACTCCACAGGAACGAAGCTTTAAATGTAGCCATCGGGCGAGTGATTGATTTATCGGTATACGGATTTTTAATGTGGTTCAAACCTCCATATACACCTACAGATCCGGAAAAGTCGAATATTCTATCAGGATTATAACCTGAGAGTGCCGATGACAAGCTAAGTATGTAGTCTGCGCCGAGAGATATGTTGCGCAGATCGTAATTCGTTCTGGGGAATGTCTGGGCGTCGACGGTCACTCGCCATGCCGACATCGGAGAGAACCATCGTCCGAAGCCTAACTGAACTGCTCCTCCCAAGCCATAGCCGTTGTTGTACTTTGCCGGACCGCCGGCTACTGAGACAAAGTTCTTTTTTTCCTCCGGATTACGGAATGTCTCCAGATTTTGGTCGTAATCATATTTGTAGTTTCCTATTGTGTATCTCACACCGGCATGCAGCGATGTAAGAACTTTCTGTTTTCCCATATCCGAAGGGTAGCCACGTCCGAACATGTGCATCTCAGGCTGTATGAAAATCCCCCAGTTGGGTGTCACGTTAAATGTGCCCTGCAGGCCGGCTTTTATGCCGGGATAGAACTTTGCTTTCGCATGGCTGACGTATATACCTGATACACCTGCCGATAAATCCAGTTCGAATAGATCCGAACGGCGGAATCCGGTTAAGGCTGAAGATATATTCCATACCCAGTCAAGGTCAGTCATGATAAACGACTGTCCGTAGTCGATCTTTCCGTAACTACCGGTGATTCTCAGTGCGGAAGCAGAGCTGAACCATTTGCCGACAGCGAATTTTGCACTCATGTTGCGGTCAGTGAAGATACCTCTTTTGCCGTTTCGGCTTTTCAAACCGGTCCATCCGCCGCTGAGTTCATAGAACATGTTGTCTTCAAATCCGCGGCTGATGAAGCGTTCGGATGCTTTTTTGCGTTCCTCTCCGGATAGCCATCTGTAGCCGAGACCAAACAG
>CAJTQH010000097.1 GCA_910578305.1 uncultured Muribaculaceae bacterium | reverse complement strand
GCACTTTTCAATTATCCAAATTATTTACACGTTAATATGAGTTAAAATGATTACAGGATTGTTACAACATACGACAATAATCACTATGACAATGTATTACAAAAACACACATCGTGTTACAAATATATAACACGACACAACCTTTCACATCACAACAATCTCGTAAATGCGATATGAGAAACCACAGCAGAACAATCGGACGATTTAATGTTAATTTTTTTTAGAATTATTCGATAATTGTCTTATCTTTGTAATCGTAAAATTCGAAGTCCAAGGCATAAAGCCCGACCGACGAAAACAAATATCAAGCTTAAACGCCACCACAAAACGACATGAGTTACAGCTTTTTAGACTTTCTATGCCTGTTAGGCGCAGTGGGACTGTTCCTTTATGGAATGAAAGTAATGAGCGAAGGGCTGCAGAAAGCCGCCGGAGACCGCTTGCGAAACATCCTGTCAGCAATGACACGCAACCGATTTACCGGAACCTTAACAGGTTTTGCCATCACCGCTCTGATACAGAGTTCTTCAGCATCCACCGTCATGGTGGTAAGTTTCGTCAACGCCGGCCTTATGACATTGGCTCAGTCAATGGCAGTAATAATGGGTGCCAACGTCGGCACCACATTTACGGCATGGGTCATAGCGTTGTTCGGTTTCAAAGTCAACATTTCAGCCTTCGTATTGCCTCTTATCGGCCTTGCCGTACCACTACTTTTCTCTAAAAAGAGCCGTACAAAGTCGATGGGCGAATTCTGCGTAGGCTTCGCCTTCCTGTTCATGGGCCTTGACATGATCAGCACATACGTACCTGATCTTCAGAGCAACCCCGAAATGTTTGCATTCCTCAAGCAATATTCCGACATGGGATTCGCATCCGTGCTTATATTCCTCGCTGTGGGTATATTGCTCACCATGATCATACAATCGTCGGCAGCCACATTCGCCATCACTCTGATAATGTGCAGCAAAGGCTGGATCGACTTCAATCTGGCATGCGCACTCGTACTCGGCTCAAACATCGGCACCACCATCACCCCGATACTCGCCTCGATGAGCGGCAACGTGGCCGCTAAACGCACTGCCATGGGACACCTGCTGTTCAACCTTTTGGGATGCGCATGGGTGCTGTGCGTGTTCAATCCGTTTGTCGAACTCAACACCTGGATAACATGCACCCTCGGCCAAGGCGACCCTGAAGCGCTTTCCGGTTTTGTAAGCCATCTGCAGACAACCGACCCCGATGTATACAACAACCTGTTCAACACATTGCCAAGCGACCATGCCCTGTTCGGACATGTCACAGAAGCCCAGAAAACAGTTGAGAGCATGCAGTTCAGCGTATCGTTCGGACTTTCGATGTTCCATACTGTGTTCAACCTCATCAACCTATCCATAATGATATGGCTCACCAACATATACGTGAAAGTAGTGGAACGTCTCGTACCGGTGAAGCACAAAGAAGACGAGGAATTCCAGCTCAAATTCATATCCGGAGGCCTGCTCAACGCATCGGAACTCAACATAGCCCAGGCTGAAAAAGAGATAGCCGTATTCGGTGAACGCGTGGAACGCATGATCGACATGGCCAAGACCCTATTGCACACCAAGGCGGAAACACAGGAATTTACCGAACTGTACTCTCGCCTTGAAAAATACGAAGACATATCCGACCGCATGGAGATCGAAATCGCCCACTACCTCAACCGATGCTCCGAAGGACGTCTGTCCAACGACGGTAAACTGAAAATAGCGGCAATGCTCCGCATCGTAAGCGAAATCGAAAGCATAGCCGACTGCTGTCTGGGAGCCGGCAAGATACTGATGCGCAAAAACCAGAGCCACTCGGAATTTACGAAAGAGATATACGACAACATCGACACCATGTTCGGCTATGTCAAGAACGCCATGAGCAACATGTTGCGGCTGCTGCGCGACATAGAGCACGCTCGCGAACCGGAAATCATAGCGTCGTACAACAAGGAACGAGAAATCAACAACTACCGCAATCAGTTGCGCACCACCAACATCGAGAACATCAATGAGCACCGATACGAATACCAGGCCGGTATATACTATATGGATCTCATATCCGACCTCGAGAAGACCGGCGACTATATTATAAATGTGGTAGACGCCGTGAAAGAGCAGATAAGACACAATGCCGTGTGACAAGACGTGAGTCAATTAAGATTCTGTCACAATACCGACACAAAGACCATTCGCTCCATGTGATTTCCCATAGAAACGATTAATTTTGTCGGTAGCTATTCTTTGCCATAGAATCAATCCAATAAGTCATAATGGCTCCATCATCACAGGCTAATGCTGCAAGCACACGGCTGTTAATAGCCGACACTGACAGCATGTCATCCGAATTATTGCAGTTCCGACTGGAATCCGAAGGATTTCAGAGCGTGATTGTATCTGACGGACGCAAGGCTCTGGAGATGGATCTCTCCGAATTCTCGCTGATAATAGTGGACTTGATGGACTGTGCTTTCAACGGACTTATGTTCACACAGGAAATTAAGCGAAATCCATACACATTCAACATACCCGTAATAATTCTTTCGGCCCATGCCAGCGAAGACGACATCGTCAACGGACTCGATGCCGGAGCCGACGACTATATACCAAAACCATTCTCGTCACGCCTGCTCATCGCTCGCATACGGTCGGTGATACGACGCAAACGCATGATGAGCGCACGGCGATCGGCCAATGTTGTGCGCTATCAGGATCTGGTGCTCGACCTCGGCGCAGGCACCGCATTCATTGCCGACACACAGCTTAGCCTCACTCGCACGGAATACATCATTCTGGCAATGTTCATGCGCAACCGAAACAGCTTCTTCGAACGCGTGGAAATAATACACGAGGCATGGGAAGACGATGGCGGTGTATCAGACCGAGCAGTAGACACCAACATATCGCGTCTACGTAAGAAACTCGGCCCCTACGGACGCAACATCATCAACAGGCAGGGCTTCGGATACGGATTCGTCGACTGACGACAACCCTCCAAACAAACCTGTGACCCAACGATACTTATTCTGAACTCCATGTCCCGACGAAAGCCATCAAACCCATTACCGGCGTGCCACACAGCAGGCATGTATGAGGCCGGATGCGACGAGGCCGGACGCGGATGTCTGGCAGGCCCGGTCTATGCGGCAGCCGTGATATTGCCCGACGACTTCAGCCATCCTTGGCTCAACGACTCCAAACAACTCTCCGAGAGCCGGCGCGAAGCACTGCGCCCTATCATCGAATCCGAAGCCGTGGCATGGGCAGTAGGCATAGTCCAACACTCCGAAATCGACCGCATCAACATACTCAACGCATCCATTCTGGCCATGCACCGCGCGCTCGACGCACTCAAAGTGCGTCCCGGACGCATAATCGTCGACGGGAACCGATTCAAACCCTACGCCGAAATACCCTACACCACATTCGTAAAAGGCGACGGACGCTATGCCAACATTGCCGCAGCATCCATTCTGGCCAAGACCCACCGCGACGAACACATGCGCCGCCTACACGAGCAATTCCCCTGCTACGGATGGGATGTAAACAAAGGATACCCCACCGCAGCACACCGCAAAGCCATCGAGCTACATGGCCCCACCCCGTACCACCGCATGACATTCCGGCTGCTCAACCGTCAGCTGTCGCTCTTCGACGACTGACTCACAGCTGCCCCAGCTCCACAGCCACAGCTACGCGCTCCACTATAGCATCCTTTTCATCCTTGTCAGGGCGATAGTCAACCTTCAGATTCACTCCGAAAAACCGCCCGAACGTCTGCCAGAATCCGGCTCTGAACGACCCCAGGAAAGCCTTTATTATACTATAACCCGACTGATTGGTCTCCCGCTTTATAAGCTTGCACAGCATCTGGGCCTGCGACTTTGTAAACCGCTTAAGCACCGGCTTATACTGCTCGAATATAGCATCTTCCATACGCTTCAGATAGTCGTCACGTTCCTTCTTGGTGGCAAACGTCTCGATATACTCATAAGTCTCTATCAGTGTCTCGCATATAAGCTTGGCATAAGGCAAAGTCTTCTTCACATCCCTCACCGTACGCCAGTAAAACTCCTCCTGCTTCTTGTTTTTGAACTTCATGGGAGGATACACCACCACATCGTTGAGCACTATCATCTTCACATGCTCACCGTCAATATCGGTATAATAATACCCGCGCGCATACTTAATTCGGCCGTCACCCGGCTCCGGTATCTCAAGCAGTTCTGGCAGAGCGGCATGGCACACACTACACGCGCACACACACAACAACAATGATAATATGACGGACGTCGCTCTGTTCATCTGTTGACTATATAACGCACGCGAAGACAGTATATGTCACCGTTATGCGTTTTTAACTCTTTACAGGCGGATAATCCACCGTATAATGCAACCCGCGCGACTCCTTGCGTTCCTTAGCCTGACGCATTATCAGATAGCCCACATTGATTATGTTGCGAAGCTCGCATATCTCGCGCGAAGCTTTAGAACACTTAAACAAGCGCTCCGTTTCCTCATAGAGTATGTCGAGGCGATTCCATGCACGGTCGAGCCGCAGATTGCTGCGCACTATGCCCACATAGGCACTCATTATCTGACCCACCTCCTTGATGCTCTGAGTTATGAGCACCATTTCCTCGGGATGCGCCGTCCCATCGTCGTTCCAGTCGGGCACATCGCTGCGCAGATCATAGTGCGAAATGTTGGCAGCTGCATGCCGGGCGGCAGCATCGGCATACACCACCGCCTCTATAAGCGAATTTGAGGCAAGACGGTTTCCGCCATGCAGACCCGTGCAAGAACACTCACCCACGGCATACAGGCGTGAGATCGACGATTGCCCGTTGAGATCCACCTTTATACC
>CAJTQH010000096.1:741-5240 GCA_910578305.1 uncultured Muribaculaceae bacterium | reverse complement strand
GAGGCGGTGGCAGTGGCTATGACGCGCTCCTCGGCATCGTAGTAGCTGACCGAGAGCATGGTCTTGGGTGCGGAGATGACGGAAAGACCTGTGGGGTCGAGCACGGAGGTGAGAGTGCCTGTGGGCAGTCCCATCGGTGTATCAATGGCCTCTGGCGGGCGGACGGATGCCAAACGTGCATGACGGTCGGAGGAAGTGAGGAAGCGGTAGTCGTCGTAGTAAGTGGCGGTGAGCAGGCATGCGTCGGCATAGAGATGCGGGGCCGACTGACTGAGGCGCTTAAGATCGGCGACAGCGTCGGATGTGTCGAACGACATGGCCGGGAGGTCGCCCGACGAAATATCCCAGAAGGATTCGTAGGAGGCATCGCGACAGATGCCGGTGAGCACAAGGCGACCAAAACGGTCGTAGAGCATGAAGGTGCGCAGGCCGCTTTGAGCCTGATTGCCATCGCGTGTGTATATGACACGGCCTTCGGTGTCGTAGGCATAGCGCACGGGGGCGCAGCCGGGGAGCTTTTTCGACCGCAGGCGCAAGCGCGTGTCGTAGCCGTAGACATAGGCGTAACGGTCAATTATGTCAGCCACCGCATCGGCACCGAGAGTCAACGACCCTGAGCGTCCGAGACGGGCTGAGGCTTCGGGGGGCAAGACGAGTAGCGGATTGCCCCAGCAGTCGCTCACGGTGTAGGTATCGGCATAGCGGCCGGCATCGCCGATGGCCGAGCGTTGCAGCACCTGACGCCCCATACAGTCGGTGAACACCCACGTGCGGCGGCCGTCGCCATCCTCGGTGAGCACGCCGTCGAGCTCGCCCGCGGAATAATAGCCGTCGGCACGGAGCATAGAGCCGTCCCAGCTCCAGCGCACCACCTTGCGGGCATCGTGGGCCGGAGAGGAACATGTGAGAGTGGTGAGCTGCGGATGTGCGGCAAAGTCAGACCCTCCGAGAGTGGCCGAGGCGGGCATCCTGTCGGGACGTCCCGAATAGGTGATGCGGCTTAGGGCCTCGGCGTCGGCAAACTGCTCGACGGCGGCCTGATACAGCGTCTGATCGTTTTTGACGGCCCGGGCAACGGCGTCGCCGTCCAACGCCATAGGCATCCACCGCGCCACAGGACGCCCGAGCGCATCGTAACGGCTCAGCATGGCAATGTCCTCGCCCGAACCGCCCGCACATTCGGCAATCTCGGCCACAGGCAGCGAATAGCCGTCGAACAGGCCGGTAGATGTGGCACCCTGACCTGAGTCGAGCAGATAGGAGGTGGTGCTGATGCGATTGCGCCCATTAAAGTTGGCCTTGGAGTCGGCATTCATCTCATAGTCGTGCTCGACAAGTAGACGCCCCTCGCCGTCGGTGACCTGATGGAGCCTGTCGGCCTTGTAGGAATAGCGGGTGGTCTTGCCCGATGGTGTGCGGATGGACGTGCATCCGACAAGCGGCTGCCGGTACGGAATGGCCGTAGCCCGCTCCCCGCTCCAAGAGTGTGAGGCTCTTGACAAGATCGCCGCCACCATCGCTCCACTCGTATTCGACAGGCTGCCTGCCGGTCTGCGACACCAGGAGCGGACGGCCATAGGGTGTGTAGTCGTGAATGCGCTGCACGTCGATAGGCTCAGCGGCTCCCGACACATGTGTGGTGACCGAAACAGGGAGTGTGAGCGATGTGCCTCCGGCGCCGGGAAAACGGGCATAGGCATAGCTGCGGTGGAGCGTGTCGCAGCCGTCCATGATCCACATCTCGCGCACGGGCAGTGTGAGCAGTCGGAGCGAGTCGGCGACCGTGCGTAAAAATCCGTCGGAATCAACCATAGATGAAAAGGCGGTGTGATGCTCCATGGTGTGTCGGCCCTCGCTGACAGTCTCACCTATGGGCAGTATGATGTCGGGGACGCGTCGGAGGCTGTCGTCAGTCCACGGAGCCGAGGACTTTATCCTCACAGCGGAGTCGAGCAGTGCCACGGAGTCGAGAGGTATCAGGACGCCCCCACCCGGTACAGACGAAGCTCCATTGCCGAATCTGATGCCGGTGTAGTGTTGCCGCGAAGTGCGCTGCCGTACCGAGCCGTCGGGGAAGTGGCGGGTGACGGCAACGGAGTCGAGCAACCGCAACGAGGCTTCGAGGCTGATGTCGAAGCAACTCACATCGTCCATGCTCTTAAAGTCGTGGATCAGCACCTCCTGTGGAAATTTGCGCACATCGTGCACAAGCTGCTCGTAGTGCAAGCCCACCTGCATGCACATGGAATCGGCGGTGAAATAGTGGCGACGCTCGCTCTCGAAGGGGCGGTATTCGCCGTTAACCCACTGATAGGCAGTGCGACCGACAAACTCGGGCGTAGCCCCGACATGCTCACGGAAATAGCCTCGCACGATATGCGACTCCATGCGCTTCATCTGCGCGTCGGTGGAATTGACCGGGACTCTTGTATTCAAAGTACGGCGATCATCAGTATTATCTATATCCGCCATCTCCCTGCCGCCATATATACGCGTCAGCATGCAGCGAGAGGTGTCGAACTCATATAGCGTGCGCAGGGGCTGATCCAGACCGGTGCCGCTCACTGTCTCTGTCACTTTGCCGTAGAAAATGCGGGCATTTTCCACGGGCACACCCGGCATGCGGCTGCCGAACAGAAGGGTCGACGAAGTGTCGTGTACCGTTATTATGAGAATTTGGCTGTCGCTCGGCATATAAAACCATTTCATGCCCGACATGGCAATGAAATCGGAGCATGTGACGGACATAATGTCAATGTTGCAGATGCCGTCGGCATAATCATATTCGCGCGTAATACGCCGGCCTGTAGGACGGTCGGTCTGTACTATGCTCTTGAGGCGTATGCCTATGGTGATCATGGAGTCGGGCTGCCCGGCATCGACCGAGGGCAGGCTGTCGGGATCTTCCAACGGAAATACCGGGCGGTGTGTGCCGCTCAGAGAGTCGACAAACGTAAGATCGCGCGATGAAGTCCGCCGGGGCGAGGGCTTGACCATGCGTATGGCGTTGGGCTCATAAACATAGTCGGTGACCACACCGGTAGCCGAAACGGTCTGACGCAAGGAATTGCTGACGGCGTAGGTGAAGTCGGGCTTGCGGCGCGGATTAAGCGTCAGAGTCTGAGGATGCAGTGCCGTGGTTATGGTATGGGGGGCTGAGGAGGATACGTTGGGATAGTTGAAAATATCGCCGTAGTGGTGGACGGGGATTTCATGATACAGAAACCGCTGCTCGTCGATGAGAGAGCCGTCGGCACCGCTGACAGTGATTCCGATAAGTTTGCGCAACTCTTTGCCATCGGATTCGAGAGTGACCGTGCGCACAGCCTTTCCGGCATGGTCGAAGAAAGTCATGCCGGAAATGAATATGCGGTGGGGTGATGTACGGTCGTGGGAAAACTCGACAGAGCCTGTGCGCGATACGATGCGGAGCGGTATGCACTGGTCTTCGAACTGAGTGTCGTTGATATTTACCGTCTCGTCGTACACCCCCTGAAACAGCCACCACACCCCTTGGGTCGACCAAGGATCATCGCGGACAGTAATATTGTCGGTCGGACGGTAATGCCAGCGGCTCCACATAGGCACCGAGGTGTATTCATAGCGTATGGTGTCGGCACCTTCGGGAAGAATCACTTCGGTGAGATGCCATGCCGACACAGCCGTGTAATCGGGCGATTTCCACCCGTATTCGATGCAGTAGGGCTTTTGACGATAGTTGATGTGCTCGCGGCGGGTAAAGTCGTAGCGGGTGCCGTCGGGGGTGGTGATGCGGAAGTCGCGCACTCCCCTGTCGACTTCGCCTATAAGCTCTATGCGATTGTTGGTCTTAGGTATCTGCACTATCTCACTCCCCGATATGACGAACTGACCCGAGGCGCCGGGACATGAATAGGAGTAGCGGTCGAGCGAGGCGTCGGCGCGGTAGTCGAGCAGACGTTCGATATAGTCGGTATCGGCATCGGACGATGTGCGCATGTCGAACGTGCGGAGCTCGTCGGGCTGTCCCACGATAGTGCGGCTCACGAAGCCTGTACCGGTAAGATTCCATCCCAGGCCTACACAGCCAGGAAGCTCGTCGGTGGTGAAAGCCCCTACCCTGTAATGCAACCCTATGCGCACAGGCATGCTGCCTACCGTCCACTCAAGAAGCGGATATGAGAGGATGGCCGTACCCGTCGACAGATCGACCTCGGCCTGCCTGACCTGCGGAAGCGTGCCGACCTCGGGCGAGGGCGTCACCACAAGCTCGTCGGCCGTCATGGCAGGCCTGAAGGGCTTGGCCTCGTCCTGAGCGACGATGCGCAAAGCGGGTGAGATGAACATCACCACCACAACCACGATCAATCTGTGCAGCAGTCGGTACATAGGCTCAGCGGATAAGGATTTTTTCACTGTAACGAATGCTTTCGGATTCGATACATACAAGGTATTCGCCCGGAAGCAGGTGGGTGAACGCTGTGTGACAGCTTACGACAGAACGACCGGCGACGAGGCGT
>CAJTQH010000096.1:0-731 GCA_910578305.1 uncultured Muribaculaceae bacterium | reverse complement strand
GAGAATGTCGTAGACAGTCACGCCGGCGGCACCGGATGCGGCAGCAAGCATCACTGAAATGTTGCGGCCATCGACCGATACCACAGGAAGCGTGGCTTCGGGACGTGGCCCTCCTGTGTCGGCACCATATACGCGGAGAGCAGCGCTGTACTGCCCGGCAACCGTACGACTCAGCGGCGACAGGGCGGCGCTTGCCATGGCTGCGGCGTGCGGCTGCTCGTGGGGCGGAAAGACATACGCTTTGCCACAGTCGAGTCCGTCGGGCACGAGCAGATGCCAGTCGGTGGCCAGCGGATATGCGCCTCCGGCGGCAAACCAGTAGCGGCGTGAGGCTTCGACACGTAGACCTGCACCGGATTGTGGCAGGCTGTCGGCAACCGCGTCGGCGAGCATGCCGGATGCAGACAGTGTGAGCAGGCTCACACCACTGATCGTGTCGCCCGGAGCGAGAATCACCGTGTGGCCGCGTGATACGCTCTGCATGCATATCCCCGAAAAGGACATGCGACGCGACAGATGCATGCTCAGAGATGCCGACAACGAGCCATCATGCAGAGGAAAGACCGTCAGCGAGTCGGCCCGACAGAGCCATGTGCGTCCCTCGACAGCGGTGAGCCTTACGGAATCGCCGCTTATGGCATAGTCGCTGCGCAGATCGGGCAACAGCTCCATGACGGCGGTGTCGCCCCGCGATATATACTGCAACACTCCACTACCCATGACTTTACTGC
>CAJTQH010000095.1 GCA_910578305.1 uncultured Muribaculaceae bacterium | reverse complement strand
AGTGATCCTGTCAGACCGCTGCAGTCCTGAAATGCATTATTGCCGATAGTGGTAACGGAGTTACCGATGGTCAGCGACCCGGTCAGGCCGCTGCACGACTTAAATGCATATTCGCCGATAGTGGTAACGGAGTTGCTGATGGTCAGCGATCCGGTCAGTCCGCTGCAGCGAGAAAATGCGTATTTGCCAATAGTGGTAACGGAGTTGCCGATGGTCAGCTCCCCGGTCAGTCCGCTGCAGCCGGAAAATGCGTAGTTTTTGATAGTGGTAACCGGATAATTGACACCATTATAGGTGATATAATCCGGAATTACGAGATTACTTTTTCTTAGGGATTCGGATTGTATAGCTACAGAGGCTTCGCCGGTAGTGGTGTCGATGGTGTATTTTATGTCATCGACGGTGACTGAAACGGTTGCAGCCGATGCAGTAAGCGATGCAAATACTGCAAGAACAAGCGGCAACAACAGCCTGAGCCGCCTCTGCAATGTGGTAAATGGTTGGTTCATAGTCTGTATGATTTGTTAATTTATTGTCAAATTGTGATAACAGGAGTGCCGTCGAAAAGAAGAACTTTCACACAAGAATATGACTGAAGATGTTCTAATTGATCAATTATATTTTTTGCCGTCTTTTTATCAACGCCTGGTCCGAATCTGATTTCTTTCAGACACTCGGGCTTAATTTTTATAAGAATGTGTTTTGTGGCATTGGAATTACATGAGTCAGTATTATAAAATAAAAACTCAGGTTTCTTATCATCGGTAATTCTAAATTCGTAGGGTTCTAATATCCTAAAAACGTACCTTACTTCGTTTTCAACTTTGTAAGAGTCACGTTTTACAAATAAGCACGCATCTAATGCATTATCTCCTGCTTTGTTTTCGCAAATATTTAAGTCGGTTATCTTTTTAAGTGCGTTGTGATATGCATTGGAGAGTCCAGTAATGCCGTTTGAACTATCGGCATACTCAATTTCAATTCGCTCCACACGTTCAATTTGTATCCCACGCTCCTCATTACCCTTGGATGTATCATTATTTGTGTTGTATTTTTTTGCGTCCAACACCGAAGATTCATCAAATTCAAACTTAAGCATCACTGGCGCTTCTTCTATTTTCGAAAGCCGATCATTTGCATAATCCGGAGTTACAGACTGGTTTTTATTGTCTGTACTACAGAACCTGCGATACAATTCTTGATCATTTAGAGATTTGGAAAAACAGACAATATATGGAGTGAGTGTAGAATTAATGTATTCCTTTGTATGATATCTGTCACGGAGATTTTTATACAGCTTGTCTCTTTCACGTATTTCCAGTTTTTCAAGATTCAATAACTGTAATGGCAATATAAATTCCTGATTGTCGTCATATTCATTAACCTCTTCGTTCCAGAAATTGCATACGCATGAGGCTCTCATTGAAATATAACCGTCTTGCAAGATGGGTTTCAGCACGTTGCTCTTCGTGTAGTGGCATAGTGGCTGATTATTCTTTTTCGTAGTATCGTCCATAGACATTAACAATGCCGCTGGCCTCCCCTCATTGGCTATATAGTAAAAAAGAAAAGCGTGGGAGTCTGACTCGTTGCCATCCCACAACTTGAGGCTCTCGCATTGCCCGGTCAAGTAGGACGGCAACGGAGAAGCCCACGCAAATATGAATGCTCACAACCGAGCCATGCGCTCGCGCGCAAAGCCCGACGATGGGTAAATTCATATCCATGCGGCGTTCACCATTGCTGCGCCTTTGACTTGACCAGAGAAATTTGCGAGATTTCAAGTTGTCAAAAGACGAAGCGCAAAGTAACGCTTTTCTATTATGTAAATGCTTCCCGCCCCCATGGCCCACGACCGTGGGCTTCTGATGTTAGACGGTCGGCATCGGCAAAAATACAAAGAAATATTAAATATTGCAATCAAAGTTTTAATTTTAAGTCCGTATCTATCAACAGGAGGGAGGGCTTCCAGCCCTCGCGGCTCCGCCAACCAATGCCCTTGTCAACAAACACGACGGCAGGGATGCCGTCGCACCAAAGCACGCGCCAACACAGGAGGGAGGGCTTCCAGCCCTCGCGGCTTCGCTAACCAACGCCCTTGTCGACAAACACGACGGCAGGGATGCCGTCGCACCTAAGCACGCGCCAACACAGGATGGAGGGCTTCCAGCCCTCGCGTTTCCTGCACCAATACCCCTGTCAACTAACACGACGGCAGGATGCCGTCGCACCTAAGCACCGCCAATAGGAGGGAGGGCTTCCAGCCCTCGCGGCTCCGCCAACCAATACTCTTGTCAACAAACACGACGGCAAGGATGCCGTCGCACCTAAGCACGCGCCAACACAGGAGGGAGGGCATCCAGCCCTCGCGTTCCTTGCAACCAATGCCCCTGTCAACAAACACGACGGCAAGGATGCCGTCCCACCTAAGACCATTATTTTGGCGCAGGCGCATGAAAAAATAGCGGCGGGTTGTTTGTCGCTATTGCCGGAAGTTTGTAATTTTGGAGTGAAACTGCAAATAATGAGCCGAGATGATAGACACTGACAAATATCCGCGCTTGAATGTGCCTGCGGCTGACCTGAGGATTAGGCCAAGGGGCGATGCGGGTGCCGAGGTCTACGACCGGTGGCGCCGGCGCTGGGTGGCGCTGACGCCTGAGGAGTGGGTGAGGCAGCACTTTGTGTCGATGCTCGTGACTGAGTGCGGCTATGTGTCGGGGCGTGTGGCCAATGAGGTGTCGATAAAGCTCAACGACACGGCCCGCCGCTGCGATACGGTGATCTATGACTCGTCGATGCGGCCGTGGATGATAGTGGAGTATAAGGCTCCCGATGTGCGGGTGACGCAGGAAACATTTGATCAGATAGTACGATATAATATGGTGCTGAAAGCCCGTTACCTTGTGGTAAGTAACGGGCTCGTGCACTTTTGCTGTGAAATCAGCTATGAAACGCGGTCGTACCGGTTTATCCCGGAGATACCGGTCTACAATGTGTAGTCGACACAGGCGCGGGCAGCTTTGTGCCCGGCGATGATGGCCACGGCTTCCTGATGGGCGGGGTGTGCCGAATAGATTGCCACATCTTCCAGTGTGTCGGCTTCGGCTATAAGCACCAGATCCCACGTCTCAGCCGGATTTTCATTGATGCCTACTTCGATGCTGCGGAGCTGCTCGATCTTCTGCGGAAGTTCAAGAAGGGCGTTGCGGAAACTTTCGGCCACACTCTTGCGCTGGGCCGGTGTGCCTGAAAACTGGAAAGTTACTACGTGTCGTACCATATAATTATTTGTAGGATGATGTTGTGATTATGGAATGATATATGAATCAGTCTGCGGCATACATGCGTTCGCGGGCTGCCAGTACGCGCTCGTCGGAGATGTAGTCGTCGTAGTCCATCATTTTGTCGATTATGCCGTTGGGCGTGAGCTCAATGATGCGGTTGCACACGGTCTGGATGAACTCGTGGTCGTGAGATGACAGCAGTATGTTGCCCTTGAAGTTCTGCAGTGTGTTGTTGAACGCTTGTATGGATTCGAGGTCAAGATGGTTGGTGGGGGAGTCAAGCACCATAGTGTTGGCGTCGCGGAGCATCATGCGCGCTATCATGCAACGCATCTTTTCGCCACCTGAGAGCACCGACGCTTTTTTAAGCACTTCTTCGCCCGAAAAGAGCATCTTGCCAAGGAATCCCTTGAGGTAGATCTCGCTTGAATCATCGCTGAACTGGCATAACCAGTCGACCAGATTGAGGTCGGTGTTGAAGAATGCCGAGTTGTCGAGCGGCAGGTAGGCTGTGGTAATGGTCTGGCCCCAGTCGTAGGTGCCTTCGTCGGCCTTGCGGTTGCCGGTGATGATCTCGAACAGTGCTGTCATGGCACGCGGGTCGCGGCTCAGGAACGCAACTTTGTCGCCTTTTTCGATCTGGAAATTGACGTCTTTGAACAGTATGTCGCCGTCCACGCTGGCTGTCAGCCCATGCACTTCGAGAATCTTGTTGCCGGGTTCGCGCGAAGGGGTGAATATTATGCCCGGATAGCGGCGCGACGAGGGCTGGATCTCTTCCACGTTGAGCTTTTCGAGCATCTTTTTGCGCGATGTGGTCTGCTTGGATTTGGCTACGTTGGCACTGAATCGCTGTATGAATTCAAGCAGCTCCTTGCGCTTTTCCTCGGCTTTTTTGTTCTGCTGTTGCTGCTGGCGGAGCGCAAGCTGGCTCGATTCGTACCAGAAGCTGTAGTTGCCGGCAAAAAGCGACACTTTATTGTAGTCGATGTCGAGAGTGTGGGTCGACACGGCATCGAGGAAGTGACGGTCGTGACTCACTACAAGCACCGTGTTTTCAAAGTTGGAGAGATAGTTTTCAAGCCAGGACACAGTCTCAAGGTCGAGGTCGTTTGTCGGTTCGTCGAGCAGCAGGTTGTCGGGGTTGCCGAAGAGAGCTTTGGCAAGCAGCACGCGAACTTTCTCGTTACCGCTGAGGTCTTTCATCAGCATGTAGTGCTTGTCTTCCTTAATGCCGAGGCCGCTGAGCAGAGAGGCGGCATCGCTTTCGGCATTCCAGCCTTCGAGTTCGGCAAATTTCTCTTCAAGCTCAGAGGCGCGTATGCCGTCGGCGTCGGTAAAATCCTCCTTGGCATATATGGCGTCTTTTTCCTGCATTATGTCCCAAAGCACTGTGTGACCCTGTAACACAGTGTTCATGACTGTACAGTCGTCGAATTTGAAGTGGTCCTGCTCAAGCACGCTCATGCGTTCTCCGGGGCCTTGGGTCACGGAGCCATGGGTTGGTGAAAGCTGATTGCTCAGTATTCGCATGAGAGTGGACTTTCCGGCGCCGTTGGCTCCGATTATACCGTAGCAGTTGCCCGGTGTGAACTTCATGTTGACATCCTGAAAAAGTACTCTCTTGCCAAACTGGATGCCTAAATTATTTACCGAAATCATATCCTGGAATTACGTTGTGTTGGAATTTTGAGGTGCAAAGTTACGATTTTTCCGTGTATTTACAAACCGTGTGCTGCGATCAATCGTTCCAAAGGGCTGATGTCTGATATATGGCTGTGGCATGTGCGGCTGTGACAGAGTCGGGCTCGCTTAGACGCACGGTGGCAAGAGGGTTTTCGGCCGTGGGATCGATTCGATACTGGCGCACTCGCTTCACAGGCGACAATACGGTGAGGATATCGCCTTCGAGATAACCGAGATCCTGATATGTGGCCAGAAATGCCCGTGGCGTGAAATCGGCAGACAGGGCATTGCGGCCGTAGAATGTGGAGTCGTATCCTATGCCGAGAATGGCAAGTACGGTGGGCATGAGGTCGATTTGCGATACTGTGTGACCTATGATTTCGGGCTGTAGTTTCGATGGCTGATATATGAGTGCCGGTATGTGGTAGTTTTCGAGCGGCAGCTCTGTTTCTCCGGCGCTTGACGCGCAGTGATCGGCCACTATTACAAAAACGGTG
>CAJTQH010000094.1 GCA_910578305.1 uncultured Muribaculaceae bacterium | reverse complement strand
ATCAGCCGGCCACAATGGCGTTCTACAACCAGCGGGAGATCGAGGTGGGCAATTATCCTTTCATGAATCTATATGCCAATATGAAACTGAGCCGTACGCGATTCTATGTCATGATGTCGCATATCAATCAGGGTCTGACGGGCAAGAATTATTTCGCAATGCCCCATTATCCGATGAATCCACGGCGGTTTCAGCTCGGATTGTCGGTGGATTTCGCCAACTGATCTCTCCGAAAATCCTCTCTAAGAGTATGTTTGAATTTAACACGAAGAAATATATATGGACTTCTTTCTATCCTCTCAAAGGTCTTTTCGGGCGATTTGTGTCAGGTTTCATCGGTCACGATGCCCGCATCGCTCCCTCCTCAACTGACGCAAATCTCTCCGAAAATCCTCTTTGAGTGAACAGAAGTGAAATTCAAACACTCTTTTAATCCGCGCTAAAATTAACAAATATTCCATCCATCCGCCTAATTAATGCTCATTTTTCTCCACTCTGTGCAAACTTCGGTCATTCAGTTACAATATAGTTACATTCATTAACATTCTATAGCCCGAATTATCCATATTGCATAACTTTGCCGACGTTACAGAGATAGACCGATCACGATCTGTTTCGACCGCTCTTGCCTACAATGCTTAATTTGCTTATACGCAAACATTTATTTCATATATACTAACTTAAAAAACAGGACAGAGATTATGAAACGATTTCTACTAACCCTTCTCGGGGTGGCAGCTCTCTGTGGCCTATCGCCACACCCCGCCACCGCCCAGGAAACAAACGACGATGCGCCGCTGAAAAAGACTATCAGTTTCAGCAGAAGTCCTAAAGGTGACAAAATTTACTACAAGAACCCGACCAGCGGTGAATGGGAAGAGAAAGGTTCAGCAGCCTTCAAACTTGCAAAGACTAAAGCCCAAGGCACCGAATTCATCAAAGTAGGCGATATAATCTTCGAAATCTGTAAGACATCCACATGCGGAACTAATGTTCTCGAAGTTGCCACAGACACGACAAGAGCCCTTGGACTATATATAGGCACCAAATTCCGAGTGTATCCCGACCCCGAAAAATACAAAATGGATGACGGATCATCTGCAAAGACATATAGCATCACGCTATACTCCATGGGACAGAACCAAACTAATACATTTCCTATGGCATTTTTTGGAGGACGTAACATAACCACCTGCTTCGACGCTTCAACTGAAAAATACGACATCAGCATAACCAATACTGCTGAAAGCAAAAAAATAGATACGAAGAACCCCGGGCCAAGACGATGTATCAGTTTCGGATGCGGAACCGGAATGTCAGCAGACACAGACAAATGGATCACCCTCGAAAAACCATCTCAAAAAAACCTATTATATTACGTTACTGGAACATCAACCTTACCTGAAAATGGAACTACTACCAACAAATCCAAAACATACAACGGGAATGCCGTTCTTGCCTATATCAGCGGCGTGGAGCTTGAGATTTCGACAGATGCCCCCAACCCGCCTGCCTCACCGGTTATTACCACCAATCTTGAGAACAACAAATTCACCGACGGCAAATGGCTTTCACGCTTGCCTATAACCATCACTATGGCATCGCAGACCGATGACTACACCGACCATACGATCAAATATATCGAGTCAAAGACACAACTTGATGACGTCACGACTATCGACTGGACTGCCGATAATGTAAAGACGTACACAGCACCATTTGAATCGGTCGAGAGCGCGTATTATTATGCACGCGTTGAGTCGCCATACAAAGATACGACATATGCATCGGAAGTCGCTCAGATCGCGACCAAAGTAATCCATCCCAAGGTTATATCGGATCTTGCCGAGTTGCACAAGCTCGAGAACAATGGCGAGATTGTGCTGCTCGACATGCCCCTGCTGATAAGAGCGCACACCCTCGTATATCCTCAGGATAACAACAACAAGTACACCAACGCTGTTTATGTCCGCGACGTCAACGGAGTCGCAGTCAAACTAATATCCCGGCGTGCCAAACAAGCGGATCCATATTTTCCTATCAACACCTTCTCACCACAAAATTATGGTTCCAACATGTCAAAGCCGGTATTGAGTTTGATGAAACCCAACATGGTCATAGGCAAATATTACTACAACGACGGGGAAAATCCGGTGATCGTAGTGCGCGACATGACATCCCAGGAGCCTGAAGATTATTATCCTTTGCTTGGCACAGAAGCCCAGGTTCCGTATCAGGACAATGAACAGGAATTCAGTCAATTCGGTTTTACTGACACACAGATCAAAGGATTCATAGGATTTCATGAAACCGACGACATCACGCCCGACCTCTTTGGAAAGGCAGTCATAGTAAGAGGACTTACCGACTGGAACAGCACCGACAACTCATTCCGTCTGTCAAAAGCCACAGGCGAAAAGAGAATCGCCATCCGCTACGGTTCGACGACAAAAGGTGCTCTCGGAGCTGCCGGTCTCGGAAATTTTAGATGGAATACACCTTCGGATGAAGAAATCAATGCTCTAACCACCACTGAAACCTACAGCATGGTCGCCATCGTGGAATATGACCCGGACACGAAGACCTATTATCTCGCCCCCCGATCAGGCAACATCTATGCTCCGTTTCCAACACCTGAAATCAATATCAACGATGTCGACAAGCATAAATATCAAGAGATCGTTGAGGCCGACGGCTCCAAAGCGTGGCAGTACACACATGACAGCAAGGACGGCAGAATCGAACTGTCGTTCAATATAAAAGCTCCGTCGACATCCGAAACTGTTCCGGCGTTCACATTCACAATAGAAGACAACAACGGCAAAAGCATCTACTCCGGAACTTCATCCGAAACTTCATCCCACATATGTTCATTTGACACCCGCGATCTGAAATTCGACCAAAACACAGGCAGCACCACCGTCTATGCATATGCCTACGCGACAAACCCTCAATACAACAGGACAAATGAGGGCGACAAACTGAAGATTGTGATCCGCGACGCTGTGCAGACCGGCCCGGAGGTAGTGTCGATCGAGGAATTCCGCAAAAAGATTCAGGAGGGCACGCTCAGCACTGACCAAGCATGCTACGTGAGATTCAACGGACGATTCGCCGTCGTTGCCCGCAACGGAAAGATACTGCAGCTGCGCGATGTCGACAAGGATCTGCCGCTCAATCCGGCCAATGCCGGCGACACAGTCACAGCGTTCAAGGACTCGTATATTCTCGTACATGACAATGACAACTGGCAATACAAATATACTGAAAGCAGCAGGACAGGATTCCCCGTCACCTATGCCGCCTATGGAGGCAACGAGTTATGGCACTATTATGGCAGAGGAATAGAAGTCGGCGATGAGATCCGCAAGTTCATAGGCAAAGTCACCATCGACAATGCCGGCAATCTCGACGTAGACCTCACCGGACTCGGCAACTTCTTCGCATCCTCGGCTCTTTTCACTCACCACACCGACAGTCCCTTTGCAGGAGAAGTATCCGTACCCGGCTACGTACAAGGCACTCCCAGGTTCATCCCTTATATGGCCTTACGCGATTCTGACGGCAAACCTGTGACCGATAAGGATGGAAATCCGGTAATGGGCGAGAACAACTGCGTAAACCGCTCCGTAACGGTGGCTCTCAGCACGCTTGAAGAGCATCCCGACAACCACCCCGCAAAGATAACCCTCACGGACGATCTGCTCGACGCCGAGATGAATGTCATGAAGGTGCAGGTGGCCACAGCTGATGCATCCGACGACTACACCGCACAGTTCACCGCCGACGGAGTGACGCTGCTCTGGGATATGTTCGGCACCGACCAGGCTCCCTCAGAGCCGGAAACCGAAGCCGTAATGGCGCTCGCCGACGAAGCCGACGACACCACTGCCGGCGATGACACCGCCGAGCCGGCGAAGAGCCTTAAAGAGCAGCTCGCCGACCATCTGGCAGCCGGAACAGAGCACTTCAACGTCATCGGCATACTCCGCAAGCACACCGACGGCAAATATGCCATACAGGTGGAGAAGCTCGAACCCACGCCCGCAGACCGCCCCGCACGCTTCTTTGCCGACGGGGTTGAGATCAAGGGTGAATCATATGAGTTCATCAAACGTATGGATCTGACAACCGACACTCCCGACGGAGCTGTCATAAAGATGACCGTCGGAGATGGCACACAGGAGGCCTACGATCCGGAAAAGCTCAAGGGCATAGATGCCGACACCAAGGTGATGATCAAACGCTCCACACCGGGAGTGCTTGAAGGAAGTCCCACCACGATCACACTCACAAAGCTCTCTACCGACGCGGGCAGCCTCGCCGAGGTGGCCGGGGGTGACAACGCCAAGAATCTCTACCACTTCCGCAAGCATCTGAAAGTGGTGGCTGCTGCCGAGGGAACGGTGATGGCCGCCGACAAAGAGGGTAATCTCGCCGTGGTGGCTGCCGCTCCGGCCGAGGCCGAAGAGGGCAAGTATCTCGCCGACATCGTGCTTGTCAGGAAGAACGCCCACAAGGCATCCATCCATGAGATCGACGCCGACGCCGAGCTGCTCGACGAGGACGAAAGCTATGCCATCGCTACCCCCGCGCCCGCCACACTCTTCGGAGTCACCGTGGCCGAAGGCAACGCCACCGACGCCGAGGGCAACATCTACACCATCGACCCGACATTCGCCGCCATCCCCGAGGGTGACGCCGAGGCATGGAAGCTCACAGGCTACGTGCTCGCCGACGACAATGACAAGCCGGTGATCTACCTCACCGCATCGCAGGCCATCGACCGTGTGGCACTCCCCGTGATCACTCCCGCCGAGGCTGCGTTCCTCGACAAGACCACCGTCAGCATCACCTGCGACACAGAGGGTGCAGCCATCGAGTATTCGCTCGACGGAGGCAAGACATGGAACCCCTACACCGGAGCTTTCGACGCCACAGCATCGGGCGAGATACTCGCACGCGCCACAGCCGACGACATGCTCCCCTCGCATGAGGCCAAAGCGTCGGTAGTGAGAGAATACCTCTCGGGCGACGTCACCATCACCGTCGACGAGCAGGAGGCACTGACCGTCATCACCATCAACGGACCCGAAGGAGCGGCAATCTACTATTCGCTCGACGGAGCCGCCGAGAAGCTCTACAACGGACCGCTGACACTCACCAACGACACGCAGGCCGTCATCAACGGACAGATCAAGGCCTACGCCCTCGAGAGCGGCAAGCGCCCCGGAGCGGAGTCAGTCAGGGACTACCAGATCAAGTTCAAGCCCGAAGTGACAGGCATTGACGGCGTGGGTGCCGATCAGGAGGCCGGAAGCGTGCGCGTGGAGGGCAACTCGATCATCGTGCCCGAGGGCGCGCAGACCTTCGACATCGCCGGACGCCGTGTGAATCCACAGGGACTCCCCCGCGGCATCTACATCGTGCGCCTCGCCTCGGGCAAGGCCGTCAAGGCGGTGGTGAAGTAAACCATCCAAAACAATAATAAGTTAGTATATATTG
>CAJTQH010000093.1 GCA_910578305.1 uncultured Muribaculaceae bacterium | reverse complement strand
CGTCTGAGCCTCCTTCGTCCCAGTCAAGGCCGAGCCACTGCAAGTCATCCTCTATCATCCGGGCGTGTTCGGCTTTTGATCGCTGAGGGTCGAGATCCTCGATGCGCAGTATCCACCGGCCACCGGTGCTGCGTGCCGAAAGCCACGATATGAGTGCGGTGAACATGTTGCCCAGGTGCATCCGTCCGGATGGCGACGGGGCAAATCGGCCGATGACGGGTGTGGCCGATGAAGTGTCGTGTGTGTTCATGACCGTGTGTGTCATAGTCCGGTCAGTTGGAGTACCTGTTGCAGAATGTCCACGGCTTCCTCCACGGTGCTTACGTGTGAAATGGCGAAGCTGCGGCGGCCTGCTTTCTCTCGTATACGGCAACGGCGCGGATTCTGCTGGAGATACTGAAGCAGTTTGCCGAACATGGGCGACTGATAGTAGGCCTTGTTCGTTTCGTCGACGAAATAAATGTACATCACATCCTGCTTCAGCGACACTTTTTCTATGCCGAGGCGGCGGGCAAGGCGGCGCAGACGGGGTATGCGCAGAAGCTCGGCGGTGACCTCTGGAATGGCTCCGAAACGGTCGCGCAGGCGCTCCTTGAATGCCTGCAGATCAAGTTCGCGCTCTATGGAGTCGAGTTCCTGATACAGCGATATGCGTTCGCTTTCCTGCGGCACGTAGTCGGGCGGCAACAGCAGCTCCAGATCGCTTTCTATAACGCAGTCGGCCACATAGTCGGTCTCATCCTGCGCGTCGGCGGCCACATCTTCAAACTCTTCGGTTCTCAGCTCGGTCACAGCCTCTTTAAGTATCTTCTGATATGTCTCATAGCCCAGATCGGCTATAAATCCGCTCTGTTCGGCACCGAGCAGATTGCCTGCTCCGCGTATGTCGAGATCCTGCATGGCTATGTGTATGCCGCTGCCCAGATCGCTGAAGTTCTCTATGGCCTGAAGTCGGCGGCGCGATGTAGGCGACAGCGGCACGTGAGGCGGCACGGTCAGATAGCAGAATGCCTTTCGAGAGCTGCGTCCCACACGTCCGCGCAGCTGATGCAGCTCGCTCAGGCCGAAATTCTGTGCGTTGTTGATTATTATCGTGTTGACGTTGGGCATGTCTATGCCGCTTTCCACTATGGTGGTGGCCAGCAATATGTCGTAGTCGTGGTTGGCGAAGTCGAGTATGGCTTTCTCGAGCTTTTCCGGCGGCATCTGTCCGTGACCCACCACTACGCGTGCGTCGGGCACCAGGCGTTTCACCATGGCTTCGAGTTCGTGCAGCCCTTCGATACGGTTGTTTATTATGAACACCTGGCCGTTGCGGCTCATCTCGAAGTTTATGGCCTCGGCCATGATGTCGTCGTTGAGCGCGGTCACGGAGGTCATTATCGGATAGCGGTTGGCCGGCGGAGTGGTGATGGCCGACAGGTCGCGGGCGCCCATTAGCGAAAATTGCAGTGTTCGTGGTATGGGCGTTGCGCTCATGGTCAGAGTGTCCACATTGGTTTTCATCTGCTTGAGCTTCTCTTTCACGGCCACGCCGAATTTCTGCTCTTCGTCCACTACAAGCAGGCCGAGATCTTTGAATTTTACCCCTTTGCCTATGAGCTTGTGAGTACCGATGAGTATGTCTATCTTTCCGTCGGCAAGGTCGGAGAGTATCTGCTTCACCTGTTTGGGCGTGCGTGCGCGGGATATGTAGTCCACCCTCACGGGAAAGTCCTTGAGTCGTCGCGAAAACGTGTTGTAGTGCTGATAGGCCAGCACGGTTGTGGGCACCAGTACCGCCGTCTGCTTGTTGTCGGTGGCGGCCTTGAATGCAGCGCGTATGGCTATCTCGGTCTTGCCGAATCCCACGTCGCCGCATATCAGACGATCCATCGGGCGGTCGCTCTCCATGTCGGTTTTCACGGCCTTGGTGGCAGTGAGCTGGTCGGGGGTGTCTTCGTAGATAAACGAAGCCTCAAGTTCGTGTTGCAGATACGAGTCGGGCGAGAATCCGAACCCTTTCTGCTGCTTGCGCTCGGCATACAGCTTTATCAGGTCGCGGGCAATGTCCTTCAGCTTGCTCTTGGTGCGCTCCTTGACGCGGTTCCAGGCACCGGTGCCGAGCTTGTTGATCTTGGGGGGTACACCCTCTTTGCCGCGATATTTGGCCAGTTTGTGGAGCGAGTGTATGGACACGAATATTATGTCGTCGTTGGCATATGTGAGCTTTATCATCTCCTGCGTGCGGCCCGACACATTGGTGCGGTACAGACCGGCAAAACGCCCCACTCCGTGATCCACGTGCACTATGTAGTCGCCCGGCTCTATTGAACTGAGTTCCTTTAGCGAGAGTGCGAGTTTGCCCGAGCGGGCGCGGTCGCTTTTGAGGTTATATTTGTGGAATCGGTCGAATATCTGATGGTCGGTGAATATGCACCGTCGGTTCAGGTGGTCCACAAATCCTTCATGCAGGGTTGAGGCCACCGGGGCGAAGTCTATGCTGTCGCCGCGGTCGTCGAATATGGCGCGCAGTCGTTCTATCTGTTTTTCGCTGTCGCTGAGGATATATATGGTGTATCCGTCGGCGATAAACCGAGTGAAAGAGTCGGCGATGAGGTCGAAGTTTTTGTGATAAAGGGCCTGCGGCGAGCACTGGAAGTCGATGCTTGTAGCGGCGTCGCGGTCGGGTGGGGCTGCGGCGGCGGTGAATCGGAGCTGGCGGAATCCTGCGAATGCCTTGGCAAATTCTTCGGCATCCACCACTTTGTCCATAGCTTTGCGGTCGCCCTCGTCGGCTATCATGGCGCTCTCCGAAAATGTCTCTGAGGCCACGGATTTTATGCGAGAGAGCGTATAATCAGCGTCGCGCACTGCTATCAGCGTGTCGGGGTTTATGAAGTGGAGCAGCGACTGCCCGTGGGTATGCAGGCTCAAGTTGGATGTTATCGACAGATGGTCGAGCCGGCGGTCCGACAGCTGCGTCTCTACATTGAACGTGCGCATCGAGTCTATCTCATCGCCGAAAAAGTCGAGTCGGTAGGGGAGCTCGTGGCTGAAGCCGAATATGTCCACAATCGAGCCGCGCACGGCAAACTGGCCCGGTTCGTACACATAGTCCACCTCCGAAAATCCGTTTTCGCGCAGCCACTTCACAGTCTCTGTCAGGTCGGTCTCTTTGTCCTTGCTCAGATGCAGCGTATGGTCGGTGATGGTGTCGGCCGAGGCCACACGCTCGGCGAGGGCTTCGGGATACGTCACCACAAACCGAAGTGCCTTGTCGCTGTGCCAGCGGCTCAGTGCCTCAGTGCGTAGTATCTCCGACGGAGCGTCGGTCTGTCCGTATTTTATATCGCGTTTGTAGCCCGACGGCAGTATGGCCACAGCCTCTTCGCCGACTATGCGGCTCAGGTCGTGGTAGAGATATCCGGCGTCATCGGCCGAGTCACCTACCACAAGCACGGGTTCGCTATGGCGTGGCATCGCGGCCAGCATCACGGCTGCTGCCGAGCCTGAGAGATTATACACATGCACCGGAGCGGTGCTTTTCGACGCAAGGGCTTTGGCAAGAGCCTTTGCACGCGGCTGCGAAAGAAAATCGTGCGCTATCTCTTCAAGTGTCATTTCTTCTCGTCAGTAGTGGCTTTGGATGTTGTCGACGCGCCTTCCGGAGTGAGAAGGAGCGCATATTTTTTCTGATCGTTGAGCAGAGCTACGGCCTCGTCCAGAGCCGGATCATGGCGCAGAGCGTTCTGTATCTCGCCTCGCTGGAAGTAATAGCGCGATGCTATCTCGCGTTCCAGATACGGAGTTATGGCCTCGCGGTGGGTGTCGAGATCCTTGTCGAGCGGATGGCGCATCATGCTTTGCAGACGCGTTATCTGGCTATCGAGGCTGTCATTCATGTATCCTTCTATTGTAGCCAGTTTGCGCAGTTGCTCTACAGCAAGGTCGCACACCTTATCGTAGTTGAACTTATCAGGATCGATAAACGACTTGAAATCGGCATAGATCGAGTCTGTCATCTTAAACTCGTCGATCGGCGGCAGCGTCGGGTGGGTGGCAGCGTACTTGTTGGCGAAATCAAAAGCCCAGTGGTCGCTCACTACATTGTAGGTTATGCGGCTGATATCGGGGTATTCCACTGTGATATCGGGTGTTATGCCGCCGCCGTCGCGCACTGTGCGACCCCTGGAGGTGGTAAACTCATGCGTCAGGCTGTCGGCTATGCGCTGCACCGAGCCGTCGGCATTGCGGTGCGAGTAGTCAATGGCCTGTATCAGACGTCCGCTGGGAATGTAATATTTGGCTGTGGTTATCTTCACCATGCCATCGTAAGGCAATCCAAATGTGCTTTGCACCAGTCCCTTGCCGAATGTACGGGTGCCCAATATCACGGCGCGGTCCAGATCCTGCAGGGCTCCGGCTGTGATTTCCGATGCCGAGGCTGTGGCGCCATCCGTCAGCACCACCAGTGGCAGATCGGGCGCAATGGGGCGTGATGAAGTCTTGTACACCTTCTCGTCAAGCACACCTTTGCCACGGGTACGGAGCACTTCGGTACCTTTGGGCAGGAAATATCCCAGTATCTTCACCGCGCTTTCCAGATAGCCGCCGCCGTTGTTGCGCAGATCAAGCACAAGGCCGCTTATCTTGTTGTTTTCGGTCAGATCATGTAATGCGGCTTTTACCTCGTCGGCCGATTTTTCGGAAAACTGCGACAGCTGGATATAGCCCAGATTTCCATTCACCACACCGTAGTAGGGTACAGCGGGGATCTGTATCTTGTCGCGGGTGATGCTGAACTCCACTATCGAGTCTGTCACATACGGACGCCACACCTTTACGCGCACATCTGTGCCGCGGGCTCCCTTGAGCATGTCGCTCACCTTGCTGTGGTTCATACCCTTCACATCGGTGCCGTCTATTTCCAATATCTTGTCGCCGGCTCGCAGTCCGGCCTTTGACGCCGGCGAACCCTCCTGCGGACCGCTTATCCATACAGCTCCGTCGCGCTCCATTATATATGAGCCTATGCCGGCATACTCGCCTGCGTTGACGCTGCGAAACTCCTGCTGCTCCTTCAGAGGAAAATATTCAGTGTACGGATCAAGCTTGAAGAGCATCGCATCTATGCCTGCCTTCACTATATTGTCCATATCTATCGAGTCGACATAATTGGTCTGGAGTTCCTTGACTATCGAGGAAAATATGCTGATATTGGACTCCACGTCGCGCTTCTTGCTGCGCGTGGCGCCCAGAACCATAATGGCGCAGAGCAATATGCCTGCCGAAGTGAGTAAGATTCTTTTCATCAGATCTGGATATATATATTGTAATAAGAGATGTGTGAAATAAGTGAAACTTATGGTTTTCGTGACCAAAGTTAGTCATTTATTATAACACTCTAATCACATTAAATATCTTTTTAACGCAATTTTTTCTTTTTTTTGCCCTGAATACTTGCATATTTAGAATAAACCCACTAATTTTGCAACGCTAAAAAACCCGGAGGGGTCATGTATCCGTTGTCGGATCAAAAGCATTTGCTTCAGTAGCTCAGTTGGTTAGAGCACCTGACTGTTAATCAGGGGGTCGTTGGTTCAAGCCCATCCTGAAGCGCAATTAAAAAAACATTATCATAATTCTCAATGCTTCAATAGCTCAGTCGGTTAGAGCATCTGACTGTTAATCAGAGGGTCGTTGGTTCGAGTCCATCTTGAAGCGC
>CAJTQH010000092.1:3894-5884 GCA_910578305.1 uncultured Muribaculaceae bacterium | reverse complement strand
AGAACACATATCGGTCATCACCGACGAGTACGGCTGCATGCGCGGAATAGTGACTATGGAAGATGTGATAGAGACAATGCTTGGTGTGGAGATCGTGGATGAGTGCGACACCACCGAGGACATGCAGGCGATGGCCCGCGACAGATATGCTGCCGAACGATCCTGACAAGTGTGCCTCGCAGCATCATACTCTCCGCCGGAAATGCTGTATATGACTACGGCGGTACAGCACCCTGCAGGGGTGCGGCACCGCCGCTGTCAATCGTTGTCGGTCAAAGAGGTTATTTACCGCCTACCACTTTCATGTCGGGCTGCTTGTCTGCCACGGGTGTGAGTCCGCGGTAGCGGAGCAGGGCGTCGACTTTGGGCTCGTGTCCGCGGAATTTGACGTACAGTTCCATGGGGTCTGACGAACCGCCTGCCTGCAGCACGTTTTCAAGGAAGCTCTTGGCTGTGGCTTCGTCGAATATGCCGCGCTCTTTGAAGAGTTCGAAGCCGTCGCAGTCGAGCACCTGTGCCCACAGATAGGTGTAGTAACCCGATGCGTAGCCGTCGCTGCCGAAGATGTGGCGGAAGTACGGGCTGCGGTAGCGGAACTGCACTTCGGCGGGCATGCCGAGCGATGATGCTACGGTGCGTTCAAATCCGGCCACGTCGAGGTCGTCGGTCACATTGAGTTTGCCATACTGGAGGTCGAGCAGAGCGGCGCCTACGAGCTCTGTGGTCATGAAGCCCTGGTTGTGGGTCGAGGCGGCCTGAAGTTTTGCAATGAGTGAGTCGGGAATCACCTCGCCGGTCTTGTAGTGGCGGGCGTAGGTCTTGAGCAGTTCGGGTTCCATGGCCCAGTGCTCATGTATCTGAGAGGGCAGTTCCACGAAGTCGCGGTCTACGTTTGTGCCGGCTTGTGAGCGGAGCTTGGCCTGTGTAAGCATGCCGTGGAGGCCGTGGCCGAATTCATGGAACATTGTCTCCACCTCGTCAAGTGTGAGCAGCGACGGCGCATCGGCGGTGGGTTTTGAGAAGTTGCCCACGTTATATACGATCGGACGCTGCGAGGTTCCGTCTGGATCTACGAATGCACCCTGGAATTCGCTCATCCATGCGCCCTGGCGTTTTGATGCACGGGGAAAATAGTCGGTCATGAACACTGCCACATGCTCGCCGTTGGCATCGGTCACGTCGTAGACTTTAACCTCGGGGTTGTACTTGGGAGCATCGGGCATTTCTGTGAATGTCACGCCATAAAGACGGTGGGCCATGTTGAATATGCCTTCGCGCACATTGTCGAGAGCGAAATACGAGCGCACCACGTCTTCGTCAAGATCAAACTTGTCTTTGCGCACCTTCTCGGCATAGTAGTAGTAATCCCACGGCTCTATCTTGATGCCGGCGCCTTCACGGTCGGCGAGTGCCTGCATCTCGGCCACTTCCTCGCTCACGCGCTGCACGGCAGGCTTCCATATCTGCATGAGCAGATTTTCGGCATTGGCTGGATTCTTGGCCATAACGTTGGCGGTCATGTAAGATGCGTAGTCGGGATATCCGAGCAGACGTGCCTTTTCGGTGCGGACCTTGAGTATGTCGTTTATCACAGGCATGTTGTTGTATTCGCCTTCGGAGGCAAGAGATGTGTAGGCGGTGTACATCTGGCGGCGCAGATCGCGGTCGTCGGCATACTGGAGAAGAGGCAGACGGCTCGGAGCGTGGAGAGTGAACAGCCATTTGCCGTTCATGCCTTTGGCTGTGGCTTCATCGGCGGCTACTGCAATGCTGCTTGCGGGGAGCCCGCTGAGTCGGGATGCATCGTCTACCACAAGCTGATAGGCATTGGTGGCGTTGAGCAGATTTTTGTTAAACTTCAGATACAGGTCGGTGAGACGTGTATTGACAGCCATGAGCTTTTCCTTGTCGGATTTGGACAGGAGAGCACCATTGCGTGTGAATTGCTTGTATGTCTCTTCCACGGCACGTATCTCAGGAGCTGAGAGTC
>CAJTQH010000092.1:0-3884 GCA_910578305.1 uncultured Muribaculaceae bacterium | reverse complement strand
ATGTCGTTGCGACGGTCATACACAGCCTTTACACGCTGAAATAGCTGGTCGTTCATCATTATTTCGTCAGAGCACTGCGAGTAGAGGGGATATGCCTCTTCGGAGATGGCCACCATCTCGTCCGACGAATCTGTTTCGTTGAGGCTTGAGAATACGAGCATCACCTTGTTGAGCAGTTTTCCGGCCTTTTCCATGGCCAGAATTGTGTTCTCAAAATCAGGAGTGGCACGATTGCGGATTATGGCGTTGATCTCCTGCTTGTATTCCTTGATGCCTTCACGTATGGCCGGCATGTAATCGGCATACTGAATCTGGTCAAACGGAGGTATTGAGTAAGGGGTGGTGTAGGGAGCCATGAACGGATTCTGGCGTTCGGCGGCCGATACATCCTGCCACTGGGGCGCAAGAGCCGGCAATGCAAGAGCTGCGGCAAGTGTGATGATAGTTTTTTTCATTGGCTTATTGTGTTAAATTTATGAAATATTTGATTCATTGGAGAGGATGTGTCATGGAGTGATCTCGAATATGCACATCAGTGGATAGTGGTCGCTCGATTTGCAGTCGCCCGTCCAGGCTCTTAGAGCGTTTAGGCGTCCGCGGTAAAATATCTGGTCGATACGGAAATACAACTTATCGGCATGATATGTTATGGCCGGCCCGATGCCTGCCTGTCGGTAGGCGTCGGTCATGTCACCTCCGGCTATTACACGTGAGGCATAGCAGCCCGGTATATCATTGAAGTCACCGCATAGCAGCACTGTGCCTTCAAGACTTTCGATATCAGCGCGCAGTGCTTTTGCCTGTAGAGCGCGTGCTCTGAACGCTTCAGCGAGTTTGTGAAGTATGCCGTGACGTATTTCTGTCATCTGGTCTGGGGTGTCGCCTTCGGTGATGTTGACATATACATCTTTGTCGTGTCTTGTAAGACCTATCGACTGCATGTGGACGTTGATGAGATGTATGGTGTGACCGTCGATGCGTATATCGTAGCGATGAGCGTCGAGCCCTGGTATGTCGTCGCTTTTCATTTCCATCGGAGTAACCGGATATTTCGACAATATGCCCATCCCGTGGGAGTCGATATGGTGATGCCGATAGATGTGGAGCAGATCCTGATGCTGCTGACGAGTAATATTGAGATTCTGGCCGCCCGACGTGATGCCATGGCCCTCCTGCAGCATTACTATGTCGGGTTCTTCGCGCAGGATATACGATATGGTGGTGTTTCCGTCAATAGCCTGATCGTTGTGGCGAGTGAGATCCTGTAGCCCCAGCACATTATAGGTCATGAGCTTGAATGTGGGGCGGTCAAGCTCTTGAATCTCGTGCATGTCTGGACGGAAAAAATTGAGCGGACAGAATGTAAGTATTGGGCTTATACACAGCATCAGCGATATGGCGTTGATCAAAGTCATTAGGTTGATAGCCAAGAGAAGCAGTGTGACTAAGAGAAACATCGGGAATGTCATGGCCATTATGGCTCCCGCGGGTGTTGTCGCGGGGTCAATGGTACCGCCGTAGGCTGCTGACAGAGTTAATATGGCCACACCTACGTTTACCGAAAGCCCAATGGCTTTCAATATCCTTTTAAACCGGTGCTGTTGCTTGCTTGTCATTGTTTTCGGTCGGCTGACAATTGGTGCGATATGGTGAACAGAGTGTGACGCTCGTCTTGAGTCAAGGAGTTGTAGCCGGAACGGCGCACTTTGTCGAGAATAATGTCAAGCGATTGCCGATCAGGCTCTATGGTTGCAGTCACAGGAGTCATTCGGGCGGCTGAATTACGCCGTATACGTGGCATAAATCGCCATGCCGAGGCACATATGGCACCGGCCGCTACTCCTCCGATGTGGGCTGCCAGTGCGCCTGTGTCGCTGAAGTCAGTCGAAGCGATCATCAGTACAACAGCAACAGCCGCTATCCATATCATGCGACATTCGCCAAACAGCACAAGACGCACACGGCATCCGGGGGCTGTGATCATGACTGCCGCTATGAGTGCGAGTATCGACGACGATGCTCCTGTGAGCATGCTGCCATGAGAGGGAAAGCACATAAATGCCGCAGCTCCGCTCAAGCCTCCTGCTATATACAGGATGAGTATGCGGCGGGATGATATGGCACGTGTCAGCACATCTGCAAAAAGATACAGCCACATGGTATTGACAAGCAGGTGCCATAAGTCGAAGTGGGTGAACATGAATGTGATCAAAGTCCACGGTCGCCATATAAGCACGTCGGGCGATGCCGGCAGCATAAGGGCGTGAAGCACCGTCAGCGGATCGGCGTCGGATGTAAAGCGGGTTATGGCCGCACTGAGGTGTACGGCTACAAACAGCAGCGCATTCGCTCCGGCGAGCCATGCTGCAGGAGACCACCGGCGCGTGTGTCGTGTGATATTGTCAATATGGATCGCCATGTATCAGACCTTTCTTTTTCCAGTAATAGATGAGCATGAAGCCGAAAATCATGCCACCCAAATGTGCGAAATGAGCAACACCGTCGTTGGCTGAACTCATGCCGAGCAGTAGCGCACTCCATATCACTACCATCCACTTGGCCTTTATAGGCACGGGAATGAACATCATGTACAGAGGACGGTTGGGAAACAGCATGCCGAACGCAAGCAATATACCGTAGATGGCACCGGAAGCGCCTATAGTCGTGAACACGTCATAGTTCATCTGCAGCACGCCGGGATTGGCAGCCACCCATTCCGATATGCTGTTTACTGTAGTATGGTTGATATCGGCAAGACGGCTGATTATTATATTGTTGAGCGACAATGCCCACACGGCTTCCTGTATGAATGCCGCGCCTATGCCGCATGCCATGTATAAGATGATGAATCGATTTGATCCAAGCACGCGTTCCAGCAGTATGCCGAACATGAATAGTGTGAACATGTTGAACAGCAGGTGCGTGATGTTGGCTCCTGTGGCATGCATGAACATGTATGATATCATCTGCACGATGTTGAAGTCGGATGCCTCGTAGAAGTGCAGGGCACAATAGTGCATCATATTATGGTTTATGGTGGGCGACACCATCATTGCGAGCCACACGATCACATTGATTATGATCAGATTTTTTGTGACCGGAGGCATCTGGTGGAATATCTGTCCGAAACTACTCATAAAAGGTGTGAATAAACGTTTAATCCGTTAAAATGCTTACAAATGTACAAAAATTGCTTCGTATTACATTCTAATATCCATAAACAACAACTTTATTTAATTTTTTTGTCATTTTTTTTTGCTTTTGTTGTGAAGTTTAAGTTTTTACGCTTATATTTGTGGCAATAATACCATTAATAAATATTCAAAACCGTTATGAACAAGACTGAGCTTATCAATGCAATTGCAGAAAAGGCGAATCTGACCAAGGTTCAGGCCAAGGCTGCTCTTGATGCTACTATCAACACAGTTAGTGAACAACTTGCAAAAGGTGACAAAGTGGCTCTTATCGGCTTCGGTACATTTGCCGTTTCTGAAAAGACTGCCCGCAAAGGTATCAACCCGCGCACAAAAGAAGTTATTGAAATTCCTGCACGTAAGTCGGTGAAGTTCAAGGCGGGAGCTGAACTCAATGACGTAGTGAAGTAATAAGCCGGTCAAGGCCTGCTGCTGTTATATAATATAGCTACAGTTTCAAAAACACTATAGACGGCATTGCTCTTACCAAGAGCTTTGCCGTTGCTTTTTTGTTCCGATTGAATCTTTGTCACATTATTCATCCAATGCAGAAAAAGGAGTGGTGACGTTTTTGCAATTAGTCCCATTTTTGCTTGTAATGGCGGCGGGGTGATATAAGAAAATGGGTTCAACTCGTTGAGTTAAACCCATTGGATATTGTCGGGGTGAGAAGACTCGAACTTCCGACCT
>CAJTQH010000091.1 GCA_910578305.1 uncultured Muribaculaceae bacterium | reverse complement strand
GGGGGGGGTAAAACTCCAATTGTTATTAAAATTTAAAAAAATTTATATTACTTTGTATTACAAAATATGAGGTTTTTAGCGATTTGCACATGTTTTTGTGTTAAAATCTGCTAATACGAAAGCATACTCAGCCAAGCGGTATCACAATGCGACACAAAACGTACATACTGCCACCAAAACGTCACATAAAACCCTCCCTTGGCAACAACCGCACATTCAATATTTATCCATAAATAATTCACCAATCACCAACCATTTCATTATGAAGAGACTCCTTCTCTTAGCCACTGCGATTTGGCTTGCGTGCTTAGCCTCTGTGGCTGCACCAAACATCAATTGTGCCGGTCAGGTGGTGGACGAGCAGAACGAACCGCTGGCCGGAGCCACCATAAAGGCTCTGGGCACAAACGCTGCATGCGCCACCGACATCGACGGCAAGTTTAAACTCAGCGTGCCCGCTTCCTGCAAGACACTTCAGGTGTCATACATAGGCTACAAAGCCGTGGAAATGGCACCGAAAGCCGACCTGGGCATCATAGCCCTCTCTCCGGATTCCAAATTACTCAGCGACGTGGTAGTCACACAGTCCATAGGCAAGACCCGCGAGACTCCTGTGGCCATGTCCACCATCACAGCCGAACAGCTCGAATTCAAGCTCGGCAACTCAGAGCTTCTCGAAGTGCTCAAGACCACTCCCGGTGTGTACACACGCTCTGAAGGCGGTGGCTGGGGCGATGCCAAGACCCGCGTCCGCGGTTTTGAAAGCGAAAACGTGGCCATGCTCATCAACGGTATTCCCGTCAACGACCAGGAATGGGGCGGAGTATACATGAGCAACTGGGCCGGCCTCTCCGAAGTAGCATCTTCGATACAGACACAGCGCGGCCTCGGCGCAACAATGCTCTCGACCCCCTCGATCGGTGGTACGATCAACATCACAACCCGCACCATCGACGTTGAAAAAGGCGGATCTGTATGGTACGGAATGGGCAACGACGGCATGAACCAGTTTGGCGTGAAACTCTCCACCGGCCTGATGAAGAACGGATGGGCCGTCACCATCCTCGGTTCGCGCAAATGGGCCGACGGATACATCCAGGGCACGAAATACGATGCCTACAACTGGTTTATCAACGTGACCAAGCGCATCAACAGCAGCCACCAGATTGGCTTCACCGGCTTCGGCGCTCCCCAGTGGCACTGGAACCGCAACTACAACAACGGACTCTCAATCGAAGGATGGCAGGGCGTGCGCGACTACATGCAGGGCGAATCACCCTATCGCTACAACCCCACATTCGGTTATCGCAACGGACAGGAATTCAACTACCAGAAGAATTTCTACCACAAACCCCAGCTCTCCATCAACCACATCTGGCAGATCAACGAACGGTCATCGCTCTCCACCTCTGTATACGCATCCATCACATCGGGTGGCGGCCGCGACGGCATCACCCGCAGCAACGTATATGACGAAAACGGCAAAAAACGCTCTTTCTCATGGTACGGCACCAACTCCAACGAAGGCACACTGACCATGGACTGGCGCACACCCGAAGGATTCTTCGACTACGACGCCATACAGGAAATGAATGCCAAATCTACCACCGGCTCCAACATGGCACTCATCAACAAGATCAACAGCCATGAGACATACGGCATCGTATCGTCCTACAAATACGACCTCGACATGCGCAACGGCGACATCATCAAATTCATCGGAGGTCTCGACGTGCGCTACTACGTAGGACACCACAAGTCGGAAATCTGCGACCTATTCGGCGGCCAGTACTACATCGACGACGCCAACCGCCTTACTGTACAGCCCTACAACAGTGCCGTATACAACCGCAACAACACCGAATGGGTCTATGAAAAACTCCACGTAGGTGACATTGTGGCACGCAACTACGACGGCTTCACCGCTCAGGAAGGCATCTACGGACAGGCCGAATACACACTCCTCGACAAGCGGCTCAACCTTGTTCTCGCCGGTGCTCTCAACAACAATACCTACTGGCGTAAAGACTACTACTTCTACGATGCCGAACACGCCCGTTCGGAAACAAAGAACTACATCGGCGGTACCATCAAGGGCGGCGCCAACTACAACATCGACCGTCACAACAACGTGTTCTTCAACATGGGATACATCAGCCGCGCTCCATTCTTCAGCAACGGAGTGTTCCTCTCGGCTCAGAAATCCAACATCACCAACCCCGACTCACGCAACGAAAAGACATATTCGTTTGAAGTCGGCTACGGATACCACTCGCCTATGATTGCCGTCGACGTCAACGCCTACTACACCAAGTGGATGGACAAGACCATGAGCAAGGGCGACCAGATCGACCCCGCTACAGCTCAGGACGGTTCTACCTACTATTACTTCGCCATGAACGGTGTCGACGCCCGACACATGGGCATCGAGGTTTCAGCCAAACTCAGACCGGTAAAATGGTTTGAATTCGACGCCATGTTCTCTCTTGGCGACTGGCAGTGGGACTCGAACGCAACAGGCTACTTCTACAACCAGAACGGCGCGCCACTCGCAAGCCTCAACGGCACCATCGCCACAGACGGAATCATGGGCGAAAACCACCTCCATGCCACACTCAACCAGAAAGGAGTGAAAGTAGGAGGCTCGGCGCAGACTACCATGGCTATAGGTGCTACATTCAAGCCCTTCAAAGGCTTCCGCATCGGTGCCGACTGGACTGCGTTCTTCCGCAACTACTCCGACATCTATATTTCGTCGAGCACCTTCAAGGGCAGCACCAACGGCGAAACAATCAACTCAGGCAATCCCTGGAGAATTCCATGGGGCAACGTGCTCGACCTCAACGCAAGCTATCGCTTCAGACTCGGAGGTCTCGACGCCACCATCTACGGCAACGTCAACAACCTGTGCAACTACAACTACGTGACACAGTGTCAGACTCCAACCGGCGAAGTGGGCACATGGCGCAACGCTAACCGTCTGTTCTACTCATTCGGCCGCACATATAGCCTCAAACTCAAAATCAATTTCTAATACATCATCCGAACAATCAAGATATGAAAAAATATATCAATCGGTTAGCAATTCTGTCGGGTTGTGCTATTGTCCTTGCATCATGCGATGACAATGCCTGGAACGACAAACTGCCCGGATTTGAAGAATCCCGCCCGAGCAACGTGCAGAAAATCGACTACACATTGACTGCCGTTGACTACAAGACTCTTGCCGACAACAGCAGCAACAAGTCTATTGCCGGCAGCGAAAATGCCAATGCTCTCAAAGCCGTGGGCACTCAGGGCTATTTCTCCGGCGCCATCACTCCCGAAGCATACATCCCCGCCCTGCTCAACGACCCCAAATTCCCCTATTTCTCACTGAGCAACGGTTCGGCTGTAAACGTCACCTACCGCATTGCTGCCGCTATGCCACAGCAGGTAGTGGATCTGGCCGCAGCCACCAAGTACACCGTGTCCGAAGCCGACTATCAGACGGTATGGGGCAGCGACGAAGACTACACCAAGTCGTTCGCTCCCTCTCACACCGCAGCCAAGTCCATCCCCGGCATTCTTAAGAATGCCATCACCGGAGCGGCCGACGGCGACTATGTGATAGTCAACTACAACACATCCGACACCGATCCAGTATTCGACACCAAACCCGAAGAGCCCGAATTCGAGCTTTCAAACGTACTCGGCTCACTCTCAAAGGGCAGCGACATCGAAATCAACGGCTATGTGGCCGCCGTTTCGACCCAGGGTCCGATCGTGACCGACGGTGCCGGTTCGGTATTCGTATACCAGCCCACCAACAACAGCGACCTCAAGATTGGCGACCAACTGTCGGTAAGTGCCACCGTCGACTCTTACAACTACGGCTTCCAGATCCAGAGAGGATCTTCGCCCGAGGTGAAAGGCTCCCGGACCGTGTCATACCCCGCACCAAAAACGTGGACAGGCACTGAAATAGACGCATTCGTAGCCGGTGCCATGGCTTCAGGCGCAGCTCCCATCACCCCCGTCTACTCTAAGTTTACCGGCAAAGTAATTGTCAGCGGCAACTACATCAACATCGAACTCGACGGCACCACCGTGCAGGTAAGCCCCTACGGAGCAAGCAACGCACTCAAGGCTCTGCTCCCCAACGGCGCCACAGTCACATTCGAAGGCTATGTGATGGCCATCGCAAGCAAGGGCAAATACTTCAACACCATCATCACCAAGGTAGGCGACAGCCAGATATCTGCTCTCGCAGCCAATGCCCCGGCTTCGCGCGCGGTAGTGAATGTGCCCTCTGTCAATGAAAACGCCGTCTACAAATTCGACGGATCTTCATGGACCGTAGCCCCATCTACCGCCATACTCTCTCATGCCGACTATCAGGCCATGGGACAGAAGTACGACAACCTTTCCGGAACTTCTCCCGAAACACTGCTGCCGAAATATCTGTCTCAGAAATACCCATATGCCGTAACCGACGAAACCGTATTTGCAGTATATTACTACTACAACGGATCTGAAACCGTGACCCGCTGCGACCAGTACACATTCGACGGCACTCAATGGAACATGTTTGACGGCATAGCGACCGAGACCGCACAGTTTGTACGCAACAAAGGCGAATGGAAATACGACCCGTCACTGACCATAGAGCTTCCCGCCGGAAAAGGACAGGCTTCTTCGACCCTTTACTTCCAGACATGCGTCGACTGGGTCAAAGACAATGTGCCCGACGGAGCTGCCTACGTATCATCGTATGGCAACAACGAATACTACTGCGGAACATCAGCATACCAAGGCAACGTAGACCTGCGTCCCGGAGCCGCAAAAGAAGCATACGCAGGCTATGCCTCGATGACCGACGACGAAGTTGTGGCTCTCGAAAAGCAGCGCTTCGAAACCGAAGTGATGCCCGGAGCTCTCGCCATCCTGCACCCCAACCTCAAACCGGTCGACGGAGTGGACGTGAAAGTGACAATCAACTTCTATTACTACAACGCCGAACGCAAGACCCTCCCCGCCACAATAATCTACAACGTAGTGGGACAGGCCGAGTTTGAATTCGTAAGCTGCACCTGGAACGATACCGCAGCCAAATAAACATCTCCGCTGCACACAGACTATACCGAAAGCCCGCGGGGCCGTCCGTTTGCCGGACGGCCCCGCTTCTATGTAACACTCCCATCCTTAACCCGCACGACATTTTTTAACACTACCTGTGTTGGAGCACACCGATATTATTCGTAACTTTGCGGCGTGAAATAAAAAGTGGACAAATTTGGCTGCTTGCAACCACTTTCAAAAAAATGCTAAAACCGCACACTCCCCCTTCGACACACTGTGATGGGTTTTGGTTTTGGCATTGCACATGAAGTTGCAACGCCATTTTTCATTTTCCACCTTATCATTTTTGAAAAACAAAAAACACATTACAGATATGACCGACGAAAAAAACTATCTCTTCACATCCGAATCAGTGTCGGAAGGACACCCCGACAAAGTAGCCGACCAGATCAGCGACGCCATTCTCGACGAATTTCTGGCCCATGACCCCGAATCGAAAGTAGCCTGCGAGACACTCGTCACCACGGGCCACGTCACCATAGCCGGCGAAGTGAAGAGCCGCGCCTACGTCGATCTCATGGAGGTCACTCGTCAGGTGATAAAAAACATAGGCTACGATCGCAGCGAACTCAAATTTGAAGCCGAATCGTGCGGCGTGCTCTCGGCACTGCACGAACAGAGCGCCGACATCAACCGCGGTGTAGAACGGGCCGACTCCGAAAACCAGGGCGCAGGCGACCAGGGCATGATGTTCGGATACGCATCCGACGAAACTGCCAACTACATGCCCCTGCCCCTCGACCTGAGCCACATGCTGCTGCGCGAACTCTCCGACATACGCCGCGCCGGAACCGAAATGATCTACACCGA
>CAJTQH010000090.1 GCA_910578305.1 uncultured Muribaculaceae bacterium | reverse complement strand
GACCCCGCGACCCCGACCTTGGCAAGGTCGTGCTCTACCAACTGAGCTATTTTCGCGTTGGTGCTGGGTGATTTCCCATTTGCGATGCAAAGGTAGGCATTATTTTGATACCTGCAAAATTTTACAACACTTTTTTTCAAGAAACTTTCGCCTCTTTTCGCTAACACTCTATTTTACACTTGATTCCGTCCTTAAAAAAGAATCCTATTTTTTTATGCTAAAATTAATGCTTCTATTCAGAAGATTCGAGCCAAGGATTTTTTTGTAAATTTGTGGACTTAATAATGAGTCTTGTGACTATATATATGATACCTGCAAAATCCAAAATTGAATTACATGATCCGTGGGATCGCGATCATCTATGGCATCCATATACATCTACCATCAATCCTCTTCCGACTTACAAGGTGGATTCAGCCGAGGGTGTGCGCATACGCCTTGTAGACGGACGCGAACTTATTGATGGCATGTCATCATGGTGGTGTGTGATTCATGGTTATAATCATCCATCCATAAATGCCGCCATGACAGAACAAGCAAAAAAAATGAGTCATGTAATGTTTGGTGGCTTTACCCATGAACCGGCCATAAAACTCGGCAAGATGCTTCTGGACACAGCTCCCGACAACATGCATAATATATTTTATGCCGATTCAGGATCTGTCGCAGTGGAAGTGGCAATGAAAATGGCTGTACAGGCTGCTGTGTCGAAGAGTGGTTCGCATGCAAAGACCAACTTTATCACCATCCGCTCAGGTTATCATGGAGACACATGGAATGCCATGAGTGTATGTGATCCCATTACCGGTATGCACGGAGCATTCGGTTCGGCACTGCCTATACGATACTTTGTGGAGCAACCAAGAGTAAAATTCGGACAGGAATGGATTCCTGAAGCCATGAATGATCTTGAAGCCACTTTAAGTTCACACCATAATGAGATTGCAGCCCTGATACTTGAGCCGATCGTGCAAGGCGCAGGTGGAATGTATTTTTACCATCCGCAATATCTTGTGGAAGCACGTCGTCTGTGCGACCGATATGATGTGTATCTTATATTTGACGAAATAGCTACCGGATTCTGGCGTACAGGCCGCATGTGGGCATGGGAACACTGTGGTGTAAAACCGGATATAATGTGTATCGGAAAAGGGCTTACAGCCGGATATCTCACGATGAGCGCCGTACTTACATCTAAAGATGTGGCTGACACCATATCGCGCGGCGAAGCAGGTGTGATGATGCATGGTCCGACATTTATGGCCAATCCGCTGGCATGTGCCATAGCCATAGAATCTCTCCGATTGCTGCAATCACAGGACATGCAGTCGCGCGTGGCACATATCGAGTCTATGCTCAAGCACCTGCTTGCACCTGCCTCGGAGATGCCGGGAGTGAACGAAGTAAGAGTTATAGGCTCAATCGGTGTAGTGGAAATGAAGCGACCTGTAGATGTGGCTACTTTCCAGCGCCGATGCGTGGAACTGGGTATCTGGGTACGTCCGTTCGGGCGCAATGTCTATATAATGCCTCCTTATGTGATAAGCGACAGCGATCTCACCACTCTGGCTGTAAACATGTTGCAGATAGTAAGCGAACTATGAGCATATATACCGACACTCTGGAATCGCTCCGCCTGAGCGGAAACCTGCGTTCTCTGCCGGCTTCTTCAGGCAGAGATGTTATAGATCTATCGTCCAACGACTATCTGGGCATCGGTTCGTGTGCTGAAATGCTCGACAGATTTTACAGCAATGAAAACAATCGCCACATAGCCCTAACGTCTTCGGCCTCACGGTTACTGGCAGCCGATCAGGAACAATATGCCCGACTGGAATCTCTTCTTGAAGATCTGTACGGGCGACCGGCACTTATATTCAACAGCGGCTATCATGCAAATACAGGCTTGCTGTCGGCTTTGGCTTCGGAAAAAGGCACACTTATAGTAGCCGACAAACTCGTTCATGCAAGTATGATTGACGGCATTGTTCTATCGCGCGCGCCATTCAAACGGTTTGCCCATGCCGACTATGACAGGCTGGAGCAGATATTGCAACGCGAACACAACTCCTACGACCGCATAATAGTGGCAGTGGAGTCAATCTACAGCATGGACGGCGACCATGCCGACATCGACAGGCTCATAGAACTAAAGCTGCGCTATCCGCGTGTGATGCTATATGTCGACGAAGCTCATGCGTTTGGTGTGTCCGGACCTAAAGGACTCGGACTATGCATGGCCTCAGAGCATTCGGACAAGGTGGATGTGATAGTGGGCACTCTGGGCAAAGCCGCCGCATCGATGGGAGCATTCTGCATCACTACACCAGAGCTGAGGCAATATGCGCTTAACCGCTCACGCAGTTTCATATTCTCCACTGCCCTACCGCCCCTCAATTGCGCCTGGAGTCGATTCGTTATCGAACACATGACGTCAATGGACAGTCAAAGAAGGCATCTACATAGCCTCGGTACGGATCTGTTCAAAGCTCTTGCCGGCCTTGAACTGACCACAGGGAAAGAACCAAGCCACATCCAGCCAATAGTTGTTGGCGATGCAAAAAAAGCCATAGACCTGTCGGCCAAACTACTGAATGAGGGGTTCAAGGTACTACCTATCCGCACACCAACCGTACCGGCCGGTACAGAACGTCTCAGAATCAGTCTCAGTGCCGCTCTCGACAGAGAAGATATGATACGATTTGCCAACGCATTGCAATCTTCATTATGAAACTAACCCACATATCCGACAATACACATGCACCATCAGGACGAATACTACTGATATTCGCAGGATGGGGCATGGACACACACCCTTTCTCCACTCTGACCCGCGATGACTATGACCTGTGGGTAGCCTACGACTATGCTTCGCCCGAGCCTACTGATGAAACGCCTCTGAAATCAGCCAGTGAAATATGCGTACTCGCATGGTCATTCGGAGTCATAGAAGCTGCACGTTTCATAATATCGCATCCACATCTGCCCATAACCCTGAAAGTAGCGGTAAACGGAACACATCATCCGGTAGATGACAACCGCGGCATACCGGAATCCATATTCCAAGGCACTCTTGACGGGCTGTCGGAACAGTCTCTGCTTAAATTCTACAGGCGCATGTGCGGATCTCAGGCCGCTACCGCTCAGTTTTTAGCCACAAGACCGCATCGAAGCATCAATAGCCTGCGCGACGAACTGCTACACATTGCCTCCCTACCTCATACCGACGAACAAAATGTATCATGGGACACTGTATTCATATCCAGATACGACCGAATCATACCTTGTGACAATCAACAGCGGGCATGGGCAATGCATCTCGACGTGCGACTGACCGACAGCAATCACCTGCCTGATTTTTCCGACATCATAGCCTCCACGGTAACACACAAGCCCATGGTGGCACGTCGATTTATCCGTGCTGCATCAAGCTATGAAGCCAATGCCTCCGTACAACGTATCGTTGCCGCACATCTGTCGGAACTTTGGAGAAACATGCAGCCGTCCGAAGAAGCACAGACGGTGGTGGAAGCCGGCGCCGGCACAGGTTTGTTAACAAACGAATACCTGAAATGGGCATCACCGACAAATCTCACATTATGGGATCTTGCCGAATTACAACACACGCTTCCCGGACATCATGAACAATGCGATGCCGAAACCTCCATACGAAATCTGGCTACCAATAGTATTGACGCCATCGCAAGCGCGTCAGTAATCCAGTGGTTTGACTCGCCTATCTCATTCATACACCAATGCATGCGTGTAGTAAGACCAGGCGGAATAATAGCCATAGCCACTTACGGTCCCGACAACATGAAAGAGCTAATACCATTCGCTCCTTCACCGGCACATTATCTTTCAGCGGAAACCTGGCGAAAGGCTCTACAGGATGAGCATGCGGAAATCTCCATAAGTGAAGACCGACACTCCATTGCATTCGACACCCCATCTCAACTGCTGCGTCATCTTCGTCTGACCGGAGTCAACACTTCAGTTTCAACACGTTCGCTAAGTGCCGCACGCAGCATACTTTCCTCATCCATACGTGAAATCACATACCATCCGATATACATAGTAATCCGTATGAAGTGACAGCCGGCACACCGTACGTCCCGAAAGATCATATACGGACACCATCCGACAATTGCCTTCAACTACAATGAAAGCATAACGGTGTGGCACATACATAAGGTAAAACAAACGCTCCGCCTTTGAGTGACACTTTTCAAGTCGGTCTGCACTACCGCAGGCAATGTTGTGACGATCTGAGCGTATGCCGTCAGCGCACACCACCTCGCATTGAACGGGAATGGAAATCTTTTCATGAAACGGATAATATCAGTATGATTAAAAATAGAATCAGCCACAAAATTAGCTCTTGAGAAAAGAATTAGACACATCTTTTGCGCCATTATGATTAAAGTAAGTTAAAATATATATCTATACAACATCCATCCCCGCCCCCCGGCAATGCAGCCATGAGTATCCGACGTTATATGAATTATTATTCGTAACTTTGCGAGTTATGGAATTCAAACTCTCATCCCAATATAAGCCTACCGGCGACCAGCCGCAAGCCATAGACCAGCTCGCAGCCGGAATATCCGACGGAGTGCCGGCCCAGACGCTGCTCGGCGTCACCGGCTCCGGCAAGACATTTACCATGGCCAATGTTATCGAACGTGTGCAGAAGCCCACGCTAATACTGAGTCACAACAAAACCCTGGCCGCACAACTTTACAGCGAATTCAAGAACTTCTTTCCCGACAACTCCGTACAATACTTTGTGTCGTATTACGACTATTATCAACCCGAAGCATACATACCCTCGGTAGACAAATACATCGAAAAAGATCTGATGATCAACGACGAGATCGACAAGCTGCGTCTTGCCACCACATCCGCACTTCTGTCGGGACGTCAGGATGTGATAGTGGTCAGTTCGGTGTCGTGTCTGTACGGCATGGGCAACCCCGAAGACTTCAACAGCAATGTGATAGACCTCCATGTGGGTCAGAAGATTGCCAGAAATGTACTGCTGCGCGAACTCGTAAACGCTCTCTATTCCCGCAATGAGGTAAATTTCAGCCGAGGCACGTTCCGCGTAAAAGGTGACACGGTAGACATATATCTGGCCTATGAAGAGATTGTATTGAGAATTGTATTCTGGGGTGACGAGATAGAATCGATAGCCACATTCTATCCCACCGACTATGTGACATTAGGACAGCATGACTCTTTCAGGGTTTTTCCCGCCAACATATTTGTCACCTCTCCCCAGCGCATGGCATCGGGTCTGGCTCAGATAGAGCTGGATCTCGGAGATCAGGTGGGATTTTTCTATAAAGAAGCGCGCGAACTTGAAGCCCGCCGCCTTCAGGAACGAGTGACCTACGACATTGAGATGATGCGCGAGGTAGGGCATTGCTCCGGCATAGAAAACTACAGCCGGTATTTCGACGGTCGAAAACCCGGCATGCGCCCGTTCTGTCTGCTTGACTATTTCCCAAAAGATTTCCTTACGATAATAGACGAAAGCCATGTGACCATACCGCAGGTACGTGCCATGTACGGAGGTGATCTTTCCCGAAAGATGAATCTTGTGGAATATGGATTCCGTCTGCCGGCCGCACTCGACAACCGGCCGCTCAAATTCGAGGAATTTGAAAGCCTCACGCCTCAGGTGTTGTATGTAAGCGCGACTCCTGCCGACTATGAGTTGCAACGCAGCGAAGGTGTAGTAGTAGAACAGATCATACGCCCTACAGGTCTGCTTGATCCGATAATACAGGTTCGGCCATCGCTAAATCAGATCGATGATCTTATGGAGGAGATACAGCTGCGGGTGGAACGCGACGAGCGCGTGCTCGTGACCACGCTTACCAAGCGTATGGCCGAAGAGCTCAACGATTATCTGATAAAACTACGCGTAAAAGCCGCCTATATCCACAGC
>CAJTQH010000089.1:2896-6000 GCA_910578305.1 uncultured Muribaculaceae bacterium | reverse complement strand
CTCTGGCAGAAGCCATGGTGGATGCCGATGTCTTTTTGGGGCTGTCGGTAAAGGACGTGGTGACTCCCGAAATGGTGAAGTCAATGGCTCCGCGTCCGATCGTGTTTGCCTTGGCCAATCCCGACCCTGAGATAGACTATGAGGTAGCCAAGGCATCTCGCCCGGATCTTATCTTTGCAACCGGACGCAGCGACTATCCCAACCAGATCAACAATGTCTTGGCTTTCCCCGGCGTATTCCGTGGAGCGCTCGACAGCGGTGCCACTACCATCAATGAAGCCATGAAGCTGGCTGCTGTTCGGGCTATTGCCGATCTGGCCAAGCTGCCGGTACCCCCCGTGGTAAATACTGCATATGATATGACTGATATGCATTTCGGTTACGACTATATATTGCCGAAGCCGCTTGATCCGCGATTGCTCACGACCGTGGCTCCTGCTGTGGCACGCAGTGCGATGGAGAGTGGAGTGGCACAACGTCCGATAACCGACTGGGAAGCATACGACGAACGTCTGCGCAAGCTCATGGGTTATGACAACAAACTCATGCGTCGCATATTCGATCAGGCTAAGTCGAAACTCAAGAGAGTGGTCTTTGGTGAAGCCAATACCGACAAGATGCTTAAGGCGGCAGTGATAGCACGCAAGGAAGGACTTCTTATTCCGGTGCTTCTTGGTAACGAGGAAATGATCGAAAAGCGCGCCAAACGTCTTGGCTTGGATATCAGTGGTATAGAGATTGTGAATTTGCGTCATGACCGTGAAGCCGATCGTAGAGAGCGTTATGCCGCCAAGTTTGTGGAAAACCGTCAGCGCGAGGGTATAACTCATCCGGAGGCTCTTGAAAAAATGTTTGACCGCAACTATTTCGGCATGATGATGGTGCAGACGGGCGAGGCCGATGCTTTCCTCGGAGGTACATATTCTACGTCGCAGGCTCTTGGTGATATCGCAAAGCAGGTGGTAGGCATACGCCCTACATATTCCAACTTCGCATCAATGCATATAGTCAACACTAAGAGGGGCACATTTTTCATTACCGATACGCAGGTCAATAAAAAGTGCGATGCCGAAACACTCTACGATATCGCCAGGCTAACACGCAATTCGGTGGAATACTTTGCTCATAAGCCTGTGATGGCTGTGTTGTCATATAGCAATTTCGGGTCAAGCAACGAGCCGGAATGCCGCAACGCACGTCAGGTTGTGGCTCGCATGCAGGAGGCATATCCCGATCTGCTCATAGATGGAGAGATGGCCATAAACTATGCTTTGAATCAGGAACTGCGCGATACTACATTCCCATTCAACAAGCTCAAAGGTGAGGATGTGAATACACTGATATTCCCTAATCTCAGCTCGGCAAGTGCGGCATATCGTATAATGCTTGAAATGGGTGTGGGCGACGCCATTGGCCCGATACAGATGGGTCTTAACAAGCCGGTACACTACATTGGAGTGAATTCTTCTGTGCGAAGCATACTTAATCTGGCTGTTATAGCTGCTCTTGACGCTCAGGTGCTTGAAACCGCCGGAGGTATCATTGACCGATAAAATAAGCTGTACATAAAAAACATATAAGATGAAAAAACTGATCATTATCATATTTCTTGCTTTAACGGCAACGCTTCATATCAGCGCCTCCGGACCAAAGTATATATTCTATTTCATTGGCGACGGCATGGGATTCGGTGCTGTATCTGCCGCACAGGTTTACAACAGGGTGGCTCTCGGAAATCCGGTGCCCCTGACTATGATGAGGCTGCCGGTAGCGTCGGCGGCGTTTACTCATTCGGCGTCATCGCCTGTGACCGATTCGGCTGCTGCAGGCACTGCGCTCGCTTCAGGACATAAGACCGGCAACGGTATGCTTGGTGTCACCCCCGACACGGCGAGCGTCACATCTGTGGCCACTATGCTGAAGAAAAATGGTTACGGCATAGGTATCGTTACGTCAGTGGCACCCGACGATGCTACGCCGGGTGCGTTCTTTGCCCATCAGCCATCGCGGGCGATGTACTACGAGATCGGATGCGATGCGGCATCATCGGGATTTGATTTCATCTCCGGTGGTAATTTGCGCGGTCTTAAGAAGCCTGACGGATCCCCAACCGATCTACTTCAGGTGTTTGAGGATAATAAAGTGGCGGTGGTGCGTGGAGTTGACGGTCTGGCCACAGCCCGTTTCTCCAAAGTACTTTTGCTTGATACCGATAGTGCTGATGTTAAGATTCCACACACGATAGATTCGGTAGCCGGACATTTGACTCTGCCGGTCATGACTAAAGCGTGTCTGGACCATTTGCTTGCCAACTCTCCCGATCGTTTCTTCATGATGGTGGAAGGAGGCAGCATAGATCATGCTGCTCATGCCAATGATGCTGCCACCGCTGTGATGGAAACCCTTAATTTCGACGAAGCCTTGTCGGTGGTCTATGACTTCTACATGCAGCACCCCGACGAGACTCTGATTGTGGTCACAGCCGATCACGAGACCGGCGGTATGATATTGGCCAACCGTGTTATGCACTACGACACCCACCCCGAGCTTTTGCAGTATGTCACAATGTCTAAAGAGGCATTTTCTGACTATTGTAAGAGCATGTACCGTTCACGCATGGTGTTCACATGGGACGATATGAAGCGTATGCTCACTGATGAAATGGGGCTTTACAGTCACATACCGGTGAGTGAGTCCGACGATGCCGCTCTTCGGAAAAAGTTTGAGACGATGTTTGATCTTCGCAATAGTCTTGCCGATGAAGCATCGCTTTACGCATCGTTCAATCAGTTTGCCGTGGAGGTGTTTGATCTTATCAACCGTGCGGCTGGCATAGGATGGTCAACGGGCGATCACTCAGGCACAGTGGTTCCTGTGTTTGCTGCCGGTGTTGGTGCATATCTGTTTGGACATGTGCTCGACAATACGGAAATTCCTGTGAAGATACTTCAGACTGTGGGACTGAAATTCTGACGTGCAATGAAGCGGATAGGAATACTCTCGGATACTCATTCATGCTGGGATGAGCGCTATGTCCGACACTTTGCCGACTGTGACGAGGTGTGGCATGCCGGAGACATTGGCGACATCTCCATATTGCGTCG
>CAJTQH010000089.1:0-2864 GCA_910578305.1 uncultured Muribaculaceae bacterium | reverse complement strand
GGCTGGAAATATTGATGGTGCGGAGGTGCGCCGTCGATGTCCGGAAGTACTGCAGTTTGAGATCGAAGGTGTGAGAGTGTGGCTCACTCACATAGCCGGATACCCCGGACGATATGCTCCCGGAGTGAAGCGCATATTGCGTGAAGAGGGTATAAAGCTCATGGTGTGCGGGCACTCCCACATCCTCAAGGTGATACCCGATCATGAGCTTCAGATGCTTCACGCCAATCCGGGAGCCGCAGGCTATCACGGGTGGCAGAAGGTGCGCACTCTGATACGGCTCGTAGTCGACGACGGACAGATAAAAAACCTTGATGTAATAGAATTAGGAAAGGAAAAGCTATGAAAAATATATTATTGCCGATCATTTCGGCCATTATAGCGGTAGCGCTGCTTGGCGCATGCAAGACCAATGAAGCCAATTACCGTGCTGCCTACGAGCAGGCCAAAGATAAGAATACTGATACCGGTGACTCATTGTCGACACAGGGTCTGCGTGATTTCAACAGACCCAAAGCCATGGTGATCGGTGGCGACACTCTGATGGTGCGCACCGAGAGAGTGGTGGTGAGCAAGGATGCCGGAGTGGCCGAGGCCGCACTTAAGAAATATTGTGTCGTAGTGGCACAATTCCGTCAGATTTTCAATGCTCGTTCGATGTGTCAGCGGCTTATCGACGGAGGTTATCCGGGCGCATTTGTGGTCAACAATCGCGAAGGTCAGTATTACGTTGTGGCATCGGCCACTGATTCATCGTCGGAAGCCGCCGCTATGATACGCGACATTACAGCCGATAAGTCGGTAGTGCTCCGCGAGCCGTATCCATACGTACTCCGTCCCGGACAGCTGGTGCGATAGCTGAAATATATTTTATCCCACGGCAGGCTGGCTGCGGTTAAATGACAGCCAGGTCAGTTTTTTCCACAAGGCTTCAAACGGGCCCTGTCGGTGTGTTGACAGCCAACGGCGGCTCCAGAATATCTGGAGGCACACAATGCACACGCCTATTAGGAACGACAGTGTGCCACCACAATATTCATACAGGCCGAAACCGAAGTTGTAAAACAGGGTGACTCCTATTATCGACTGTGTTATATAGTTGGTAAGCGACATGCGTCCGTAGGCTATGGTGATGCGCTGTGCCTTGTAGCCTCTGTCGGCTGCGGCAAACCAGCATAGTGTGAACGCCGATACCATGGCGGCCATGATGATGAAGTTGACAGGCAGCCCCATCGCTATGCCGTAGTGGTTTATCCATGTGATATGTTGGAGTGTCGGAGCAATGAGGGTCTTGAGCATATATACAGGGCCGAAAGCCACAAGTGAGCCTATGAGCACACCGCGCCAGAAGCGGATGGATTGGGCGGATTTGACAAACATGGATTTGCGGCCGAGCCACATGCCGAGCAGAAACAGGGCAGGAGTCTGACTGATTCGGCCGGCTTCAACTTGCCAGAAATTGCTGTAAAGCTGTCCGTTCACGATATTGTCGCCGAGAGTCTGCCACAGATTGCCGTGCATGGCCACCTGTTCGGCCTGAACGGCATATTGGGCGAATCGGGAGTTAAGATCTATGTACGATGGATCAAAATGGGCTATGAGCATGTGAGCCCAGTCGATGGGCTGAAGCAGAAGCACTATAGCCACGGTTAGAACCGTGCGGTTGCTCCACGACGATGCCGGTATGAGGATAAGTCCGCACACGGCGTAAAAGAGCAATATATCACCGTTGTAAAACAAGGCGTGAAACTGTGCGAATGCCGCCAACAGCAGCATGCGCCATGCAAACCGTGCCCTGAAGTCATCGCCACGCTTTCGTGCGTTGCTCATCTGTATGTAGAAACTGAAACCGAACAGAAGCGAGAATGTGGCGTATGCTTTGCCGGCAAGCAGAAACCATACAGTCTCGGTAACATATCCGTCGAGCGATGAAAGCCATTGAGGTTGCCACGACGGAGTGAAAAACAGATTGTAATGCTCCATGCTGTGCAGCAGCACTATGGCCAGCAATGCAAATCCGCGCAATGCGTCAACCACTTCAAGACGTTGGTTCTTAACAGATATCATGATATTGTTATGTATTAATGATTGTAGATCTTTGCAAAGATAATGAAAAATACTATATTTTTGTATTCAGATATAATAGAGGCTATAAACATGCAGTCGATATTGATAATAATAATTTGCGTTATGGCTATTCTGGCTGTTGGAATAGTCGTGATGCGTACTAGCCTTAAAGCGAAGGTCAAGGATCTGTCAGAGACATTGAGTAGCATACCTTCATATTCGAAATGCTATGGAGGTATATCTGCCGGTATTCCGGCCGATCTTGAAAATAGCTTTAAAGAAGAGATAATATCGGCGACACAGGAAGAAACCTTCATCGATCATTATGCTCCACATATTCAAGAAGCACAGCTACTTTAGTTGCTCGGGTCTGGGTAAGATAATCAAAGGTAATTGATTTAGGCATTTCACCGGTAAACACGTTTGAAGGATTCACCACTCCCGGAGTATCGTTCCATCCGGGTTCTTCGTTGTCGTCACTACAGGCAGTGAAGCCGACACACATTGCAGCTAAAAAGAATGCGGCTGTACGCATTTTGAAAAAATTTTCCATTAGCATTTAATGCTTTAGTCTTCCCAGCCCCCAAAGAAAATGTTACTTGAAATACGAAAAGCGTGAGGACTGCTAACTTATTTCAACCGATAGGCGTCTGGAAATGCCTTGAACTAAAATAAGCAACAGTCTCCCACGCCAGATACATGACGCGAGAGATGTCAACTCATTCCCGTTCGTAAGTTTTCCAGACTTTATCTCTGAGAATCAGTTAAACACTTTCGTGTATTCTTTATCCGCGATG
>CAJTQH010000088.1 GCA_910578305.1 uncultured Muribaculaceae bacterium | reverse complement strand
ACCTGTTCTCATTGACGGCTGATTGATTGAAACAGATATTGCGCCATGGGTGCGTGCGCCTCAATCAAAGTCCGATTGTAAGCACACACCAACACAGGAGGGTGGGTGTTGCAGATAAGAAGTTCTTCCTTTTCCGTATTGCAAACCTCTTTGCTTGTCCCCACTGATTTTCTACGAACCCATTGTTCGGGTTATTTTGAATTGCGGGGATGATATCGCAATATTTCCTGTCGCAGGCGACTGCGGTCGATGTGAATATATATTTCAGTGGTAGCGATGCTCTCATGACCCAGCATCTGCTGTATGGCCCTTAGATTGGCTCCTCCTTCAAGAAGATGTGTGGCGAATGAGTGCCGTAGGGTATGTGGCGATATCTCTTTGCGTATGTCGGCTGCGGCAGCAAGGTTCTTTATGATGTAAAATATCATTACGCGTGTAAGGCGGTGACCGCGCCGATTGAGAAACAGTATGTGGTCTTCTCCGGCTTTGATATTGAGCATGGCGCGTTGTGGTAAATATTCTTTTATTTCATCAGCAGCTGCCGGAGATATAGGTACTATGCGCTCTTTGTTGCCTTTTCCTCTTACAAGCACATATTGCTCGTCGAAAAAGACTTTAGACAATTCGAGGTTTATTAGTTCGGAGACTCGTAGTCCACATCCGTAGAGGGTCTCCATTATGGCTCTGTTTCGCTGTCCTTCGGCTGTGCTCATGTCTATGGCGGCAATCATGCGGTCAATTTCTTCAATAGAGAGCACTTCGGGTAGCTTGCGTCCGAGATGCGGACTTTCGAGCAGCAGCGACGGGTTGTGTTCTATGTATCCCTCGAGTGTGAGAAACCGGAAAAATGATTTGACACCTGAGATGATACGGGCTTGTGATGACGATGCGACACCGATATCAAATAGATCTGCGGCGAATCCTTGCAGATCTTCAAGCGTTGTGTCACGTATGGTGGTGGATGTGTCTGACAGGTATGACAGCAGTTTGTTTACGTCGCTTCTATAACATTCACGAGTGTTCTGGCTCAGGCCTCGTTCAAGCATGAGATATGCTCCGAAGTCATCGAGCATCCTCGGTATGTCGGATATGCTTCTCATTGCTCTCAGATCCATATTCTGAATTGCTGGTGCGGCAGATGTCTCATCCCTACGAATATGGCTATGTCGCTTCCCTTGAATAGCATGCCCGTAGTGGTAGTGCGCCATATAGTGTCCACATCTTCGGACCGGTTCATCACTATCACTGTACCGCCTCGGCCCACGCATGCCGCCGCCTCGGCGGTGTGTCCGTTTTCTACCACCAACATGAATGCCGCATCGGCACTGCCGCTCTCTTTGGCTGACGGACATCCGAGATTTATTATACGCCGGTATGCGCCGTCGCTATCAGTCAGTGTGGCGAATGTCTGCGGACGGAAATATAGCGACAGCCTGAACAGAAGCCTCAGTCGGGATGCTTTGACATGTTCTTTCCGTGCTATATTGTCGATAGTCGGATAGCAATAATAATTGCATGGCTGGGCTATGACACGGCGTACGAAATCGAAGGCAAACGGCGAATGTATGCCGAAGCCCCGTCTGCGTGCCAGACGCCGTGGCACCGAAAGCAGGTTCTTAATGCTCCAACGGAGATTTTGAATCCGTGGTGCTGTCATCGTTATCCTGTTTACGCTTGTCGGCCACTGCGAGCACTATGGCTGCTATCAGAGCCAGATAGATTATTATTATAGCAACGTAGGCTGCCGTAGATGTCGACTTCAGCGACCGGGGCTCAAATCTCATCTCTATCGTGTGGCTGCCTGCCGGTATGTCCATGGCGCGCAACACATAGTTGACACGGCCTATCTTGGCGGGTTGTCCGTCGATGGTGGCATGCCATCCCCAGGGGAAATACACCTCCGAGAACACCGCTACACCGCCTTTAGCTGTGGTGGCGTGATAGGTCAGGCGGTCGGGAGCATAAGATGTCTGATATATAGTGTCGCCCTCCGACTTTATCCGGGAGCTGCCGAGTATGTCGGCAAAGCGTTTGTCGGCTACTGCCTCGGCCGGCAGATCGAGGGTCTCGACAGCAGCTATCTCGCTGTCGGGCGTATCTACGTATGTCACCTTGTCGACAAACCAAGCGTTGCCCATAGCGTCGGGATTGAACTGAGCGCCGGCATTCGGATCGCCCACGAGCCATCGGGCGTTGAGCATGTTGAGCGCCGCTGTCATGTCATGTTCGCGGCTGGTGAAATAATACTCGATCATGTCCTGATATCTGGTGAGCTTCGCCGCATGATATCCACCGATGGTCTTGTGGCGGTAGGAGGGTGAAGCATCGCTGAATCGACCGAATTCCATCACGCGGTAGTTGCTGGTGGTGTCGGCCAGTATCTGACGATCCGACGCCGTAAGCGGGAATGCATCGTCGGGATCGGCAACGACACGGGCAGGAGTGAAGCTGTCGTGATCGAGATAGCGCTTGTTGACCATAAACAGGTCACCGAGCACCAGTATGCCCGATCCGATTACCACTACCGTCATGCTGAGTTTTCGGTAGAAGTACAATGCGAGAAGACCCAGTGCCACGCCTACGATTATAAAGCTGCGCATGCAGTCGTCGGCCACCATGCCCAGTCGGAGCTGCTCCACGGCGTTGTAGGCCGATGGGAAATCAGCAAGACCCATCGACATCTCGTCGGGGGTGATCGCGTTGCCGAATATGCCCGGAGCTATCACGCCCAGCAGGCACACGGCAAGCACCGGGCCAAACGTCCATAGTATAGCCTTGCGATATCGCTTCCATGTGGCAGTGGGATCGCCCTCAAGAAGTTTCTGCAATGCGAGAGCCGCCATCAGCGGCATGGTAAATTCCGCGATGACCAATATGCTCTCAGGCGTGCGGAATTTGCTGTACATAGGCATATAGTCAATCATCAGATCGGTAAGCCACATGAGATTGCGGCCGAGTGCAAGACCGATCGACAGCAGCGTGAGTACAATCATGGTCCACTTCATGGGGCCACGCACTATGACACAGCCGAGAAGGAACAGTGCCACAATCAGCGCACCGACATATACGGGGCCGTTGGTCAGTTCCGGCTCGCCGAAATATTGGGGCAGCTGGCTCAGTATGTATCGGTCTTGATCGGATAGCTGCATCGTCTGTGCGTCGGGCAGCCGGTCAAGCGACATGAGTATGTTGCGGCCTTGTTCGGGCTTGATGCTTGCGCCACCTTTCACATTCGGGATAAGGAGAGTGAATGTCTCGGCTCCTCCATAGCTGTACTGCGTGATGTAGGCACGGTCGAGGCCGCCGTCGATAGCATCGTTTCCGGGTTTTGTCAGTTCGGAATGCCCGCCGCGTATGGTCTCTTTTGAATATTCGTAAGTGTTGTACAGCGACGGCAGATTGGCGGTTACCGCCAAGGCGGCCGCTACTGCGAGTATGCCGGTGGCTTTACTCCATCGCCGCATCTGCTTTTCGCGCCAAGCAGTGATGGCATAGGCTATGACCATGCCGACTATGACAAACATGAAGTAATAAGTCATCTGCACATGATTGCTAGATATCTGAAGCATGGCAAACAATGCTGCAAGAGAAGCCCCGAGCAGATATCGGCCCCGATAGCATAGCACTATGCCCGCGATTGTCGGCGGGATATAGGCCAGAGTGATGAATTTCCACAGGTGTCCGGCGCCGATTATGATTATGAAATAGCTCGACAGACCATAGCCTATGGCTCCGATAAGTGCCACATACCATCTCATTCTTAATGCAATGAGCAAAATGAAAAATCCGGCCATCATCATAAACAGCATATCGGCCGGATATGGCAAGCCAAGTCCCATAGCCTTATTGATCCAGCTGAAAAGCGAATTTGACGGATAGCTCGGGCTTATCTGAAACGTGGGCATGCCGCCAAACAAGGCGTTAGTCCAGCGCGATGTCTCGCCTGTCTGCTGTTCATAAAGCTGCACTTCGTGTCCGTTGGCCGCTCCCTGCTGCATATCGTGCTGCCGGAGCACATTGCCCTGCACGTCGTCCGGGTAAAAATACAGAAGTGATACCAGTGCCATTACCACAATGGAGGCTATCACTCCCCAAAATCTTCTGCTTGTAAATATCTGCTTGATTTTTTCCATGAATGCTATACATTAAATCAGAGTGTAAAGCTACAAAATTTTTCCATGACCTCTGTGCTCGACCAGTATAAAAATGGATATGTCCATGCGGTGTGGAGCCTGATTATAATCAAAATCCCCGTCAGCCCTCTCAGATATGCAACATCCGGCTATGAGAACGGGCAACACATTCCACGCTGTCAGGAATCTTTTATGGGTCAGTTTCATTGTAAGGATCAATATCGAGATCATATTTTTTGTACATTTCTACTTGAACAGAATCACAATCCCATATCCAGGACTTATTTTTAGAACTGTAACAATAATTCTCATCAGGACCGAATGTAATGGTCAGCCAATAAAAGCCATCTTTTTGGGGTTCGTAATAAAAAATATAATCCTTGTATTCGTATGTCTCATTAATTCCCTCGAAAGGAGTTCCTATCTCATGAAGTCCGACAGGTAGTCGTCCATTCTTATCTTTGAAATTATCAACCATACCGATAACTTCATTTGCAACATCCTTTATCATATCCTCTTTACCAATTCCTAAGTTACTTCCCATAAGATTTATAACCACAAGAGGCAATGCTGTCAGCATAACCAGTCCGATAGCCTTTATTCTGTCGGTTACTTGGTTGATTTTGGTGTAAATAATTGTCATCAAGACAAATGCCGGTAAAGAAACAATGGCAAATCCTAAGCAGAACATTATATACCAACCGTTTATCGATGCGTCTCCGTTGCTGACATTGTAAATTGTTAAAGCCAAATACACGCAATTAGTCCATATATATGTTCTGAATGTAACATTATGTGTGTTTTTGGTTGTCAGCCATGAAAGGAGGGCTCCTAAAGCCCAGCATCCCAAAATAGCACATTGGAATATCCATTCTGAAAACCAATTAACTTGAGATAGTGCAAACCAAATTCCAGCAGCGATGCAGAAAGTTAACTCTCCACATACAAGAGATAATGCCTCAAATATCCAAAATCGTTTATCGGTCAGTTTCATTTTCCATTCCAAGTCTATTCCCCATTTTATCAATCCAATACCAGCTGTTGCTTACCCAATAATGGTATTCACCATCGCTGCCTTTCACTTCTTCGAGGTGTCCGCTATCGGTCACTTTTGCACGGCCGTTCTTAAACGGGAATCCGAAGGCAAAGCGCGGTGATATAATCACCTCTCCGTTCTTAGTGGCATATCCTATCTTCCCTTCCTTATCGACTATTCGGTAACGACCGTCCGACACATAATCATCGCCATTATCATATTGATATGGCTTGAAACCGGATTTTGCAACTGATGGATAATGCCCTGCTGTTGTGACTACAAGCATTTTCTTTGTCTTTCCGCAGGATGTAAGCAAAAATTTTTCGGAATCAATCGCGACAGCATCAATCACACTATCTATCAAAAGTGTGTTAGACGCATATTTTATCGCTCCTGTTTTTCCAACCAATCTTCCAGGATATTCTTCTATAATACCACGATTCTCACCATCAACAATCACATGGATTGATGTCGGTTTAGTCCAGACCCGACACAAGCCGTTAATCAAAATATTGTTTATGCAGAGAGTTGAGTCAATAAGTTCAACTTTCTCAATATCACGTTCCTGCAACACCGGCATCGCTTCGCATATCAATGTCTCCAATGAAACATCGCCGAAGGGCGACTGATACCATATGTCCGGATAATCCACATCTGCTATCGAATCATCTACTATCCACAATGGATTTTTCCACTCTCCGCCATCTTCCATTTCAATGAGCATATTTTCCTTAGCGACAGCAATCGTATCCTTCCACCAGACATCTTGGAATCTCAAAAGCTGGTTTTCCGGAACGGATGCAGTAAACTTGCCATCGGCATCGGTCCAATCCACTATGCTGTCTTTCCCATTGGCAAAAATGGCTTTGACAATTACGCTTACCAATGGCTCTCCATCATACTTACCGACCACGCGTCCGCTCACATTGAGGTTCCGCGCACAGACGCTTATGTACATGGTCAGCAACAAAATACTGATAATCCCATATTTTATTTTGGTGAGTTTCATGTCAAGATTTATTTGGCGATTAATACTATAATCACTGCGAGAACAAGGAAGCCAAGAAATCCGTTGGCAAGATTGTTGTCAGCATGGTCTATGTTATTGAAATCTTCCGAACCATAGCGGATTTGCCTGTATGACACTTTCTGTCCGCGACGGAACAGCCGCAGCCACCCATACCGAAGTCCGGCTCCGATATGAAGA
>CAJTQH010000087.1:936-6381 GCA_910578305.1 uncultured Muribaculaceae bacterium | reverse complement strand
CCTGTGGCCGAGCGACGATAGCCGGGCTAAAAAGCCATAGTAGGCTTTCTGAGACGCTGCCGACGGGTTGCCGCTGTCAAACACGTCGCCCGCTATGAGCAACGCGTCAGGACGCAGCTTTTCGATCTGTTCAACCATCCAGTCAAGGAAATGGCGTTGTTCGTCGAGGCGGTCTATGCCGTGAAACATGTTGCCGAGATGCCAGTCGCCGGTGCAGATAAATTTCATGTGTTGTCGATTTCTTTTGTGATAGGTAACTCGCAATACCGACAACAAAAATACGAAAAAAAGCGACATCGCCGATTATGATAATTGGCGATGTGTCCGTTTGTGATTAATCATCTGTGATTTATTGGATACAGTTTTTTTTAGTATGCTATTGTTTTTAACCAAAAAATACCTTACATTTGCCACACGTAACATCGCATCCTTTGATTGACTATCCCAAAACAACATATCCCATGAAAAATTCAGTGCTAATCTTTGCTGTCGTTATAGGCGCCATCCTGTTATGTGCTTGTAGTAATAAAGAAACATTTGGTTGTGAACCGGAGTCTGAGTTGCTCTTTCAGTCAAGAGCCGTTGGCACTAACTATGTTTATCCCATCCGTCCTGGAACCGACGAGTGGAGTGCCCTTGAAACACATGAAGAAAAACTTCGTGTTACCCAACTTCCTGACGATCTGCTCAACAAACTCAGAACTGATGAACTCCTTGAGGTGTGCATGGATTACCCCTTGCTTATTGATGCATTTCTATTCAACACATTTGAGGAAGGGTTAGAGAAAATGTGCGGACGGTTCAATGGTTTTCAAGAATTTATGCGCCGCAACGACAACGCTCAAGTTCTCTCGATATATCTTGAGCGGAAAAGTAATTTAGCGAGAATCGCAAAAGTAAAGCGTCAAAAACTTGACCTAACGCTTGATGTAGCAGTTGGTCTGATGCAATTGGAAGCTGTAAAGCGAAATGCTGATATCTCCGCGATATCCGTAGCCGAATTAGCTATCACGGATTTGGTCGAGGAGGGATTGTTATTATCAAGGAAACAAACATCATCGTCTGTCAAAGCTGCATACGTTGGTGTTTGCACACCGCTTGGAACGTCATGGCAAACAATAAGTAGATCTGAAGAGTATACTTTAGAGGATAAAGAGGATAAAAAAAAATACATAAGCGAAATCTACCCTCGAGCCATATATATAGATGAAGCTACTACTTCATATAACTGCCATGCGTATGCGTGGTATATTTGGGAGGGAAATACAACAAAGGTTTGGTTGAATTCAAATGTGTCATCAACAGGTCTGACATTACCTCCATTAGTAGATGGTAGTTATAAGCAGACAAGCTCAGCTCCTGACCGTAAGATAGTATATTTTGATGAAACCGGTGCTGCGCATTCAGGTATAGTATATCAAAACACAGGCTGGGTTGTGTCGAAGTGGGGTCCAGAGTGCTTGATGCGCCACCCCATAAAGGATTGCCCTTATGATGCCTCCAATGTGAAATATTACGAGTCTAATCTCCGGATAACAGGTTCTACAAGTTTAGAGAACAAAGGACAGTATGTTGAGGCTGACTATATTGTGGAAGGAGGTAGTCCGAACGCATCTGTTTCTATGTCTGTGTCAGAAGCGGCTCAAATAATAGGTAATCTCCAGAGAGGTGGTATTAGGGTAAGAGCATCTAATTCGTTCTCCGTTTCGGTCGCCTACTCTATGAATGGGACGAAGTTTAGAATTCCATCTGCTTACGTCGATGTATGGCGGAAACTGAGAATTAAAGAAGTTACTTCTTTCCAATATGGACAGACTGGTTATGAGTATACTCTCCGTGTAAAATTCGAGGGAGCAGATGAAGCTGTAGGCTATTGGTCAACAAAGAATCCGAACGTGACGTTGAGCGACGTTCAGTTTCCTGGTGATGCTATATATATGGAACCCAACTGCTTCTATAAGGTAGTCAGTTTACCCGGACCTGGCACATATACTGTGGAGGTTTATCCGATGTCACAGGAAGCTGTCGGAACTACAGTTGCTATCACGATTGATGCGTCTAGCGGGAATGTTCTGTTCTAATCAACATAATTGTGAGAAAACAGCTAATCTTCCTCTAATTATTGTAACTCGTAGCGATGGACGGGTTGCTGATGGATTAGATAATATAACCCTTTTTTATAGATACTTATAATTATGAAACTAATTAAGCTTTTTCCAGCCATTATTGCATGTGCGTTGGCTGCCATAGCCGTCTGGAGTTGCTCTTCGGAGGGTGATGAGCCGGTGGGGTCGAGAGGTCAGACTGAGATACCCGAATGGCTTTACAAAACACTTTATGAACTTGAAATGGGCTATATAGGTCCTGATCAGAGCAAGCAATCACCTCTTGGGCAGATGATGTTGTCGTCGAACGGCCCCAAGGTGCCACTCTACACTACCCGTATCCACTCAAAAGGTGATGAGCGGTATTATAGTCAGTCGATGTTTTATTACAGCGTGCATTACCCCGCATTGGATCCGCGTGGCGAAGAGCAGCTATATCCATACTCTGCCATTACGTATCTCGAACATATATGCCTTGATGCCAAAGGCAACAGAATCACAGATCCTGTCAAGGTAGAGAGAATTCTTGATATGCCGCATGTATTCATACCGTATAATCGGCGGGAACCGGGTGAAGAATGGTGTAAGGATGGCTATGAAACCGACTTTGTACGCTATCGCCAGAATGATCCTTATTCCGTGACATGCGCTCGGAAAGACCACCTTTGGACAATATCCAATCTCCCCGGCGTATATGAAGATGCATTCAAGCAGCATGGTGAGAATCTAATGGGTATGACAGTGTCGTTTCTCTACGACAAGATTTCCGATACGCTCTACGAAGATATCGCACAGCACACCACGGTCGTAGCGGTGGCCTGCCCCCGCACCATCAGCTATGTCAACACCTACTTTGTGAAGACTGATGCCGGCTACATGGAGGTGACAAAAGATGAATTTCTTGATGCTTCGGCCGCAAAGTTTGACACGCCGGAGATGTTTGAGGCCAATGGTGTCTACAGGCCCACGGACGGCGACTATATTAATCTATGCAGCGAATTGCCAAGAATCACTCCGGCCGACATTGAGCGCTGGAAAGAAAATGAGAAGAGAGGAGCACGGATAAGCTATATCTGACCTGACCATTCTCTACGGTAGAGTTTGATCAGGGTGCTGTATTCTGCCCGAACGCTTCTCTTGGAGTTGTCTGCGCCTGAAAGGACGTTTTACGACATTGAGTCACGACATTAGGCCTGCTTCAATGTGTAAAATAGACTTGATGAGAAATGCAAACAAATGCTCATCAAAAGTTAAATTATGTTGTATTGCAATAATGTCATTAAGATGTAACATGATTGTATGCGTTGTGTAGCATCAGCGACTTAAATTTGCAGCGTGAATTTAATGAAACATCAAAGCGGATCGCTTAGATAATAAAATACAATCTATACCTTTGATCATAAGAAGAAACATTTATTGCAAATAGCAAATTGTAATTGAAGAGAGCAATATTATCACATTTGCAGACGGAATGTCGGATGACATTCCGTCTGTTTTGCTTATGGTGCGGTTTATGCCTGATATAGATGCCCAAAAAAAGCCCTGCGTCGTGATCCGAAAATCTGACGCAGGACCTGTGTCATGTCTAGTCCGCATCGCGTGGTGGATGAGAGAGAATGTCTGTTGTTATTCGATCATGACCGAATCGCCCGGCGACTTCAGGCAGTGGTTGCGGGTGGTGGCGCTCGGAACGTAGACGAAGTCGCACACCTCATCGTGGCGTCCTTCGAAGTGCATGGGGAAGAAGTGGCTGACATCTATTTTTTCCATAAACCGGCTTGCCGCGTCGGTATAGCCTTCGCCAGCCCGCGGATCAACGGCTATCATGGCAACGGTCACACTCTGGTTTTCGGAAGCGATGCGGTTGAGTGCTTTTTCGAAATCCATCTGTGGGTCGTGATGTCTTTTTGTGTCGTCATTGTGGCAGCGGTGTATCTGGAGCGTACTCAGATCTCCTCCGTGGAATATCTTCATGCCAAATTTGGTGGTCACCATAAAGCAGACTCCTTTGCAGCCGGCCGGATAGGCTTTCACGGTGATGCCGTCGGGCAGGGTGTCGATAGTGTCGCCCGCACTCACTCCGGCCACGTCGAGCGTGGATGGTATCTCCTTGGCGGGAACATCATTCGAGATCACATAATACCGTGTGTGGTTCTGGGCCATTTCATAGATTCCGGTGTTGTAGTGTCCCTCATGATTGTGGCTGACCAGAAACACAACAGGGAGTAGCGGATTGCGGTCGAGTATCTTGTGGAGAGAGTGCGAGGGATCGTTGCTGTAGTCAAACACGAGGATCGCCTTGTCGAGCTCGATGGCAAATCCGCTGTTGTCCAAATACGTTACTTTCATAGTTCTATGCAGGTTTGAGTTGTTGTCGCAGTGATCTGAAGGCCGTCGTAGGCTATCTCTATCCCCTGCGGAAGCGTCGGAGCCATATCGGCATGGAGTCCGAAATGGTGGCTCATGTGGATCAGATAGGCCTTTCGTGGTCTTACTGCATTAATAACGTCGATAGCCTGCTGGAGGTTCATGTGTGTGGGGTGTGGATCGATGCGCAGTGCGTTTATCACCAGCGTTTCCGTGCCTTTGATGGCGTCGAGTGTGGCAGGCGGCATCGTGTGGCAGTCGGTGATGTATGTGACGGGACCGATGCGGAATCCGCTGATCATCATCCGTCCGTGGTCTATGTCGAGCGGCATGATGTCGAGCGGTCCGGATCTGAACGTCGTGTATGGCCGGAATACCGATGTGCGAAGCCGCGGCACCCCGGGATAGTCGGTCATGCCGAAGCAGTAGGGGAGTCGTTCGGTGATGTCGTGAGCCACATCCTTGCTGCAGTGTATGGGCAGCGGGCTGTCGCCGTAGGCATACGGACGCAGGTCGTCGAGTCCGCCGGTGTGGTCATAATGGCTGTGGGTGATGGCCACGGCGTCGATGCGTGGGGATCCGCAGCGTAGCATCTGCTGCCTGAAGTCGGGGCCGCAGTCGAGCAGCAGATTGTATCCATCGGCTTCGAGCAGAGCCGAAGTGCGCAGACGGTGGTCGCGTGGATCGGCAGAACAGCACACTCCGCATCGGCATCCGATCTGCGGCACACCTGTAGAAGTGCCGGTGCCGAGAAATGTCAGTTTCCAGTCGGTCATCTGTAGGCGCTCAGTATACCGTCCTTAAACATCAGATAATGGCCATTCTCGTAGGACCATATCTCTATGAGGTAATTGTTGTCGGTGCGTCGTTTGATTTCTGCGGGCGACCCGATCGCCAGCCGGCATTGGTCGCGCGTCATGTCTATCGCCACCCGGCCATTGATGATATTGTTCCATACAGCATCGGGTGTGTC
>CAJTQH010000087.1:0-900 GCA_910578305.1 uncultured Muribaculaceae bacterium | reverse complement strand
TGACAGCAGTGACGCGAAGCTGCGGGGAGCTTTGCGCGAATCACCCACCGACATGAATAGCTGAAACCGGTAGCCGTTGCCGTCGTCGATCAGCAGTCTGACAGGATATATCGTGTTTCCCTCCTTCACGTCGAGTATCTTGACAGGGACGAACTTTCTGCCGTTGAACGAATGCTCGTTCATGTCATACCACAGTGAGGTCATGATATAGAATGTCGACCCCTTGAGGCGACGTCTCACCTCATCGACTATCGTCTCCTCGATCGTCAGCGGAATGGCAACCGAACCGATACGGCTGATCTCTTCCGGAGAGTGCCCGCTGCGATAGCGCATCTTGCGTCCGTCGGCGGTGTGGAATCTGAATTCGGCTACCTCCTGACCCGTGATGGTGAGCACTTTCTCCACACCGTCATATATCAGATATTCACCCTGTAGTGAGCCGGAATTATTCTCCTCGCCAAACAGCATCAATGCCTTGTTGTCGGTGACATACAGCCGTTTGCCCGGTTTCCACTCTTCTATCGGTTCACCCTTTATATCGGAAAGCAGATTGCTTTCGCCGCCACTGATCTTGGCAAGATCTTTTTCGTTTGCCGTGATCTTGGGTGTGCTCTCTATGCCTGTGAAGCATCCGGTGGCTGAGACGGCAAGCAGTATTGATGCTGCATACTGCAGCGTGAATCTGGTGTGAATGTTCATCTGATTGTCGCGGGGGAGTCCCGCAGGGTTGTTTGTGTCGTATTATGTCGCAAAAATATGCATTTATCCTTGATTTCAACATATAAACTTCGATCAAAATGCAAATGCTTGGTCTATATGAGTGAGAATTAACAACTTAATATATATTAACACAAGATTTTTATGAATATATTTGGTGGTTGTCGAATAACTTCATACCTT
>CAJTQH010000086.1 GCA_910578305.1 uncultured Muribaculaceae bacterium | reverse complement strand
CGTTTGCGGTTGTTGCGCCGTGTTGCGGGCCGGGAGTCCACACCTGGGTACCGAGGTGCATGCCCCACCACACGCCCACATACTTCTGCGGTTCGATCCATGAAGTGTCCTCGATTTTCGACGGTTCGTTAAGATTGAGTATCATGGCTGAGTTTATCAGCGACACGGGGGTGTGACCGAGCTGTATTGTGCGCCACGGGGTGGTGAATCGTGATGGCACGTAGGCTTTCACGCCGTCGGGAAGGGGCGCGAGGTTGGCTTTGAGTATGCCGGATGAGTCGCGGAGCAGAGTCATTTCGGGGAAGTCGTATAGAGCGGCCTCATGTACAGATCCATATACACCGTCGGCAGTGACAAATGTAAACGGAGTATTGGCGTCGTGCACCTCGCTCAACGGCAGATTGCGGTATTCAAGTTCGTATGTCTCGAAGTTGCCCGGTATGGCCCAGGAAGAGCCGTCGGTGGCGAAGTTGAATTCGGTGAGTTCGTCGGTTACGGTAAGTGAGTCTACCGAGGCCACATTCCATTCGTAACGCAGAGCCATGCCGTCGTCAAACACGCGAAACCGTATGGTGAGATCCGATTTCTGTGCCGACATGGTCACGGCCATTTCATTGTAGTGATTGCGGTTAGTCTTGTTTTCGCCCCACGGCTGAGTCCATGTTTCGTCAAATGTGCTGTGGGTCACCTTGATCTTTGACTTCGCCGGCTGCTGCCATTGAGTGGTTGATATGCCCAGACGAGAATCTGCGATCACGGGATGGCCGTAAGCGTTCATGCTGTAACGGGGCATGCCCGAATCGTATGTGAAAGTCACCTTAATCTGTCCGTCGGGTGATGATGTCACATGTTTGCGGGGAGCCGCTCCGGCTATAATGGTCGATGAGAGTAATACTAATGATATAAGAGAGTGTTTCATGATAGTGATACTTGGTTTGGGATAAGACAAAATTAACTCATAATCGATATATGATTTTGCTAAATTGGATAAAAAGACTACCTTTGTGGTGATTTTTACCAATTTTTTAACCATTATGAAAAGAATATTGATTGCGGCTACAGCCTCGCTGATGTCAGTGGGCGTGATGGCCGAAGGTTATCAGATCAACACCCTGAGTGCCCGACAACTCGGCATGGGACATGTCGGAGTGGCAATGAAACTGGGTGCTGAAAACATGATATTCAATCCGGCAGGATTGGGTTTCTCGGACAAGACATTGGACTTCAGCGGATCAGTCACCGGCATCTCGGCCGAGGCTTCGGCACGGCATCAGGATGTGACATACAAGACACAAAACGGCATAAGCACGCCGATGGCTGTAAACGCTTCGTTTCGTATCTATGACAATCTTCAGGCCGGTGTGAGCTTCTACACTCCCTACGGCAGTGCCATAAACTGGACAGGCGACTGGCCCGGATCGGTACTTAGTCAGAAGGTAAATCTTAAGATGTTTTCATTGCAGCCTACCGTGGCATGGCGCATAACGCCTAAATTGTCCATCGGTGCGGGGCTTATGATAACCTGGGGTAATGTGGATCTCGACAAGGCTCTCGTGAGCGGAGCTTCGTTTGACGCTGTGGCTCCGATGCTCGGCCTTCCGGCCACGCTGGGCCATTCGGCGGCGGCGTCTGTGAATCTGACCGGTACTTCGCGTCTGGCTTTCGGTGCCAATGTGGGTGTGATGTACGACATCGACGACAAATGGACCGTGGGTGTGAATTTCCGTACCAAAATGAACATGAAGGTGAAGGCCGGCGATGTGAGAGTGAGCTATGCCAACGAAATGACCAAGCAGGTGCTTGAAAGCAAGTGCGGACTGATCAACGAGTCCAATTTCCGTGCTTCGATGCCTGCGCCGTATGTGCTAAACTTCGGAGCATCGTACAAGCCCATAAAGCCTCTAACATTGGCATTGGACGTGCAGCTTACCGGCTGGAACACCTATAAGAGTCTCGACATAAACTTTCCGGAGCATCTGAGCGGATTTGATCAGCATATAGAGAAGAATTACAAGAATGCTTGGTGCTTCCATGTGGGCGCCGAATATCAGTTGACCCGTCGCTTTGATGTGCGTGCCGGCATGATGATCGACACTACTCCTGTCAATAAGAATTACTATAACCCCGAGACTCCGGGCATGACGAAAGTAGAGCCTACCGTAGGCTTCTCGTTCCGTCCCATCGACCGATTGTCGATTGACGTGGCGTTTATGTACATAGCCGGTCTTGGCGAGAAAAACGCATCGGTGGCCTACGAGGACATGCTGCTGAAATCGCTTGGTATGCCTGCCGAAAAGACCTTTGTGGCCGACTACGATGTAAGTGCATTTGCACCGTCGATCGGTATCAGATATTCTTTTTGATGCTCTGACAGAACATTTTTGGTTACGGTGAGTTATAATTTCAGTATTCAATTATAAATTATTACTCAAAACCGGAATTTTATGAAAAAGTTAGTTCTTTCAATGGCAGTTGTGGCTGCTACCATGATGGTGGCATGTGGCAATAGTAGCGAAAAGGCCGTCGACGATGCGGCCCGGCAGGCTGCTGATCAGCCCGGTGTGATCGAAGTGGAAACTCTCGAAGTGACTGAAGTGGTGAGCGATGAGGATGCTCCCGGCATCATGGATAAGATCAAGGCGGCAGCCAATCCCGAAGAGATCAAGGCCTATGTGGCCAAGGGTATCGAATATGCCAAAGGGCTTGTCAATCAGGGTAAACTTGAAGAAGCTAAAAAATATCTTGAAAATCTAAAGCCATATGCCGAAAAGGTGAATATGGGCGGAATGGTCGACAAGGTAAACGTAGCTATCGACAAAGCGAGCGCGCTCAAAGCTGCCGACAATGCCATAGACGATGCCAAGGAAGCCGGAGCCAAAGCTATTGATGTGGTGAAGGAAAAGGGCGCACAGGCAGTAGATGCAACCAAAGAGGCCGGAGCAAAGGCTGTTGACGTGGTTAAGGATAAAGGCGGCAAGGCTGTCGATGCAGTGAAAGACGGTGCTGTCGATGCCTATGATGCCGTGCGCAATCTTGGCAAATAACCGAAAAACCGAATATAATCTGACTTTTTACTTATGATATTGTGTAAGGGGCGGTGCCGTTAAGGTGTCCGCCCCTTTTTAATATCATAGACAGCGGAATCTACTGTAGATTCACCTGCCGAGTGTATATGTAATAGGTTATAAAGGGATATTTGCTGTTTCGCGGGCAAATTTAAGCAAAATTAATATGTTAAAATTACCCCCCCCATTTTTAACACAAGTTTTGAGATAATTAACTATTTGTAACTCTTTTGTCGTGGGGGTGAGTGGCGTAGCAGGCTTGTGGATGAGGTGTTGAAGAAAAAATGAGAGAGTGTGTGAAATAGACAGAACGATTCTGTGATTTCGGTTGTTAATAATTCATAACACGATTTTTTTCGTCACATACACATTGATATTTATATATGAATCGTTTCAACTCCATGCTGGCATGCGCCATGATTGCAGCAGTGTCGGCCCCCGTGGCAAATGCTCTTCAGCCTAAAGAATATCCCGATACGGTGATGATACCCGAACGCGCAGTGGTGGTGTCGGGCGACTGTTCCAAGTCGGGCAGTCTGATGGCTATACTTTATGACACATCCGATCTTCACTTCTCCGAACCGTCGGCACCGCGATTTCTGTTTCTTGACCGCATGGGCAAGGTGGCTCTCGGTATAGGCGGATATGTGAAAGGTACCATGCAGTACGATTTTGGCGGAGCCATAGACGATGGCGCGAGCTTCATACCATATGACATTCCTGTGCCTCAGGATCCGTCGCTTCGCAATCAGTTTTATGGTAATGCCAATCACTCTACCATATTTCTGCAACTTGTGGGTCGCAGCGAGAGGTTCGGATATTATCAGATGTATGTTCAGACTAATTTCAGCGGCAATGGCCGTACCGGTTACGGCCTTAAGCTCAAGCAAGCGTATCTGAGTGTGGGCTATGTTACAGCCGGTCTGGCCAACAGTACGTTTGTTGATGCATCGGCGGGTACTCCTACCATCGACGACCTGCGGGTGAGGCGAGCCGCAAGAATGTGCTTGTGCGCTATGCTCCGCGATTTAACAAGCATCTATCGGCGGCTGTGTCGGTGGAAATGCCTGAGGTGACATATACCTTGGATCAGTCGGTGAAGAAGATCAATCCTCGGGTTCCCGATATACCGCTTTATGTGCAGTATCAGTGGGATGAGGGCAACAGCCATGTACGTCTGACCGGACTGTTCCGTGATATGTCGTATCGTGATCTGATCACCGGTGCAAATCGGTTTCATGCCGGCTGGGCCGCCGAACTAAGCGGCAAGATCGCGTTCACGCCGTCGTTCACTCTGTTTTATCAGGGAGCATATGGCCGAGGCTATGCCGCATATCTCAATGATCTCGACGGCAACGGATTTGATCTGGTATATTCCGGAACTGCCGGTAAGATGAAAGCTCCGCGTACGGCCAATTTCGAGCTTGGTGCGAGATACAATTTCAGCCCGCGTTTTTTTCTTGCGGCATCGTACAGCCAGGCCCGCATGTTCGGCCTGTCGTATATGGGCTCCGATACATATCGCTATGGCCAGTATGTGTCGGTGAGCGGATTTTTAGATATAGTGCCCGATCTTAGCGTGGGGCTGGAATATCTGTGCCTGTCGCGGGGGACCGCCTCCTTATCGGGCGACCGTGCTGATGTAGACCGGCAGCATGCCCATGCCAATCGTCTGACTGGTATGATCAAATACAGTTTCTGACTAATGTTTCAACTGAAATCTATGAGACAGAAGACTATAACGATGGCCGATGTAAGGCTGGCCGTAGAGGAAGCTTATGGGAAATATCGCGATGTGGAGGTGGACGGTGATGTGGATCCGCGTCTGAAAGATGTTGATGCCGACCGATTTGGCATATCGGTGATGCTTGCCGACGGTACTTGTGTGGAGGTGGGCGATACGGATGTGATGTCGCCTCTCGGTGGTATAGCCGCAGTGCCGGTGATGAGTGTATTGTGCATGCAGTATCCGGAGGCTATGGACGGATGTCCGGGCCGCAAGTGTTCGCTTGACGATACATGGAGCGAGAAGCCGGAGCGTATGCCGGTGAGCGTAGACGGAGTGCGAATGGTGAGCGGTGTGGAGCCTAAGGGTGATCCTGAAGGCAAGTGGACTGTGATGATGGATACGCTGGCCGGGCTTGTGAGCACGCCGCCGGTGCTTGACGATGCTCTTTATGAGTCGATGTCCAAGACCAATGAGGCTGCCAATGTGGAAAAGGCTATGGCCGATGTGGAATTTTTTCTTTATGACGATGCAGATATTTCCATAGATCTGTATACACGGATGACTGCCATGTGCATGAGTACGCGTCAGCTTGCTGAAATGGGTGCTACTCTTGCCGCAGGAGGATGCAATCCGGAAAGCGGAGCAGTTCCGGCCGATGCCTTGGCTTCCGGCCGTGTGTCGGCATTCATGGCTGTGACCGGACCGCGCCATAAGTCGGAGCCGTGGCTCATACGTAGCGGGCTTCCTGCCCGCAACAGTTTCGGCGGCAGCATGCTGGGAGTGCTGCCGGGTGTATTGGCCATAGCGGCTTATTCGCCGATGGTGAGCGACGACGGTGTATCGGTGAAGGCGTTCATGGCCATCGGATATATCATGAGGCGTCTCGGACTCGGAGCGTTTTCAGGTGAATATGTCACTGTGGAGAAATGACAATATGAAGTCAGGGCTGCCTCTGTCGATGGGGCAGCCCTGATTGATTGTACAGTATCGTAATGTATGATGTGATCAGCGAACGTAGATTTTGCGTACTTCAGTACCCTTGCGCACGATGTAGATGCCGGGGGTAAGGTTGTCGCCGTTGACGCGGATACCCTGGAGGTTGTAGTATTCAACGGGAGCGTTTTCATTGTCGGCAGTGATATCGTCGATTGACGATGAGCCGTTTGTGAATGTGACGTCGATAGGAATTCCTTCCCACATAACGCTGATGTTCATTATTATGATGCCGTCCTTTTCAGTACCGCTGATGGTAACGTCGGCTATGATCTCACCATCGGCAAGCGACATGCCTGTAACCGATCCGGAGTAAGACTTCGATCCGTCGGCATTGGTGGTTACGGTCACATTGTCCACCTTGATGTCACCGAAGTTGGCGGGTTCCATATCGGGAAGGGTGAGTGTGAAGTCGGGCAGAAGGAATGTGCATGTGCCGTTGCCGCCGTCGTTGATGTAAATCTTGTCGGGCTGAGTCACGTCGATTTCCAGCATTTCGATCTTTATGTTGAGGGTGCCGGTGTATTTTGTGCCTTCGGGCTCGGTGGCTTCAACCACATTTGTGAATGTGACGTCGATAGGAATTCCTTCCCACATAACGCTGATGTTCATTA
>CAJTQH010000085.1 GCA_910578305.1 uncultured Muribaculaceae bacterium | reverse complement strand
GGGCAATATGGCTCTTAGCAGTTGGTCTGGTTTCATTTTGCAAAGATAACACTATGCTCCGACATCCCCTTCCGCCCACCGGAAAAATCCGCTGACCCCCTACACGCACGCAGGCTTCATTTCAAAAAGGCATAAAAAAAGAATGAGTAACGTGGGCCTAAGCTCAACAATTACTCATTCTCCTCTCTCCTCTGCGGTGCGGACGGGACTCGAACCCGCGACCCCTAGCGTGACAGGCTAGTATTCTAACCAACTGAACTACCGCACCAGAAACCCGGTTCTGGGTGAGAGCTTCACAGCGCGTTACCGCTGTTTTGCGAGTGCAAAGTTAATACGAGTTTTTGATTCCTCCAAATATTTCGTCAAAAAAAATCACTTTTTCGCGTTTTTTTTCGATTTTCTGACTTTTTCGGGGTGTTCTTAGCCTAAAAACAGGCAAACACGAGGGGATTTAAACTATGTCGGAACACCTCGTCACACGCTCATCGCAGGCAGGTAAGAATTTGATCATAAGGCGCAGGTTTTGTAACTTTGCAACCATATATTATTATAATGGAACAAAGCATTACCGACGCCATCTGCGTCTACGGAGCATCAAGCAGCCGTATCGACCCCATATATAAGGATGCAGCCCGCCAGACAGGACAACTCATCGCCATGTCCGGATGTCCGCTCGTGTGTGGCGGCGGCCGTGGAGGCCTGATGGCGCAGGCCATAGAAGGCGCCAACTCAAAAGGCGGACTTACGATAGGAGTGCTGCCACAGTTCATGATCGACCGTCAATGGCAACATCCCGACCTGGGACGTATGATAGCCACACCCGACATGCACCGCCGCAAACAGACCATGGCCTCGATGAGCCGCGCCGTCATAGCCCTACCCGGAGGAATTGGCACTCTTGAGGAACTCCTTGAGATAATCACCTGGCGTCAGCTCGGACTCTACAACGGCAACATAACAATTCTCAATACCGCCGGCTACTATGACCCGCTTATAGCGATGCTTGAGCGCACGATAGATCAACACTTCATGCGTCAGGGAAGCCATAATCTCTGGCATCTGGCATCAACTCCCGAAGAGGCCGTAGAGAAAAGCCTCGGTTGATCATACGCAATTAAAATCCCTTCATACCACTCAACATACTATATAATATAAGTGGAAGACGACAGCGTATTCATAGTGCCGTTCGGCCCGGCTTCCATAGCCGAATCATCCGCACCCGACAGCATTGCCTCAGGCACTGCGGCTGTCGAAGGATGGCCTTTTGCTGAAATATGTATCGAGAGCGAGGTGCCCTCCGACCTGATATCGCTCAGCCTTCGGCACAGAGCCGCCTCCTGCGCCGAGGGTATCCCCGGAGAACCTCGCCAGATGCTTCCGGGCTACGACAGCGGAGTCATGGCTCTGGTGATAGGCATATTCTGCATAATATCGTTTTTTACCCGCAATCACTCCACATTCATAAAAACCTTCTTAAAGGATCTTCTCACGGTGAGAGAGCACTCCAACATATTCGACGACCATACTGTCAATGAATCGCTCGTCACCGGCGGACTACTCGTCACATTATTTCTTGCCGAAGGGATACTCATTGCCGGAGCGTGGAGGCTCATTTCCGACACTTATCCTGGTATTTTCATTTCTACAGCAATATGCACCCTCTTCGCAGCCGGAATATACGGACTGCAACTGATTGCATACAGCATTACCGGATATGTGTTCAGCACACCATCCGGACGAAGCCAGTGGCTTCGCGGCTTCAACGCCTCGCAGACCCTGCTCGCCCTCGCACTTCTGCTTCCGGCACTTGCCCTGCTCTTCAATCCGGGTCTGACCGTCATCATGCTCTGGATAAGCGGTTCATTCTACGTAATCGGACGTATGATATTTATATTCAAAGGATTTAGAATTTTTTATACCAATATTTTTTCCTTAATCTACTTTATTTCGTACCTTTGCACCCTGGAAATTGCACCCATCGTGTTTCTATACCGAAACAGCAATTACATAGAGTAATCAAGTCTGTCAAACTATCCATAGCAAAGCGTGAAAGTAAAGAAAATTTTAGTATCGCAGCCACGGCCGACGTCCGACAAATCGCCCTATTTCGATATTGCACAGAAATACGGAGTGGATATTGATTTCCGTCCATTCATAAAGGTAGAAGGCCTGACAGCTAAAGAATTCCGTCAGTCAAAAATTACCATTTCCGACTACACGGCGATAATATTTACCGCACGTACGGCAGTTGACCATTTCTTCCGTCTTTGTGAAGAGATGCGTGTCACCATACCCGACACCATGAAGTATTTCTGCACCACCGAATCAATCGCGCTCTATCTGCAGAAATATACGCTTTATCGCAAACGCAAGATATTCCACGGCAACACAGGCAAAATGGAAGAACTCATACCCTTCCTCACCAAGCACAACAAGGAGAACTATCTGTATGCCGTCAGCGATGTACACAAAGAGGACACAAGCCTTCTTGACAACGCCAAGATCCGTTATACGAAAGCCGTGATGTATCGCACGGTGAGCACACAGTTCGATCCCAACGAGAAGTTTGACTACGACATGCTTCTCTTCTTCAGCCCTGCCGGCATAGCGTCGTTGCTCAAGAATTTTCCCGATTTCAAGCAGGACGACGTAAAGATAGGCTGCTTCGGACTCACCACCGCACAAGCCGTTAAAGATGCCGGACTGCGCCTTGACATCGAGGCTCCGACAGTATCCGCACCTTCGATGACCGCCGCGCTCGACAACTTCCTGCGCGATGAAGCTGCCGAAGAAGCCAAAGCCTGACGGCAGACCTTTACAAGCCGATGACATCGCTCCGACTTTATAAAAAAGAAAAGCTCTGCAGCCAGAAGGCTATTGAAAAATTGTTCTCACCGGCCGGCAACGCCGACGGTGGGAACAGCTTCATTATGGCCTATCCGTGGCGGGCGGTGTGGTGTGAGTCGCACCGTCATGAAAACGACAGATGGAAAGGAGCGAGATTTCTCATCGCCGTACCAAAAAAGCGACTGCGTCATGCCGTTGACCGCGTCACCATGCGCCGCAGATGTCGCGAAGCATACAGACTGTGCCGTCAAACATTGCTTACTGACGCTACAAACGTAGACATAGCATTTATCTACGTCGGACAAGGTTTGACCGACTTCAACCGCACACAACGGGCCGTGGAAAAGATACTTACCCGCATATACCGATCCGTGCTAACGCCGGATGAAGGCGATGAATCATGTAAATAGATTGGCCGTCGCCATCATGCTGCTGCCGGTATATTTCTATCGTGCCTGCATATCGCCCATGCTTCCGCCTTCGTGCCGCTACAGCCCCACCTGCAGCCAATATGCCATAGAAGCTCTAAAGAAACACGGAGCACTACGCGGCACAATGCTTACATTCAAACGCCTTATGCGATGCCATCCCTGGGGAGGATCGGGCTATGATCCAGTGCCATGATACTCGACACGCACACCCATAACCTTCTATCGGACGACGGCATCATATCCGTCGATCCACTCTTCGACAGCTTCGAACACGGGAAACATTACTCCGTAGGAATACACCCGTGGCTTACCGGACAGGAAAATATCGAAGAAACAATGTCTATGATCGACAAGATTGCCACGCGAAATGATGTCGAAGCCATAGGCGAAGCCGGAATAGACCGTCTGCGCGGAGCATCGGAAGAGATTCAGACCCATATATTCATCCACCACATAAAGCTTGCCGAACACACAGGAAAACCTCTTATCATTCACTGTGTCAAAGCCCTCGACATAATACTCCGCCTACACAAAGAGCACCGTCCCAGCAGTCCGTGGATTATCCACGGATTCAGAGGTAACGCCGAAACTGCCCGCCAGATCACATCACGGGGCATATATCTGTCGCTGGGAGAAAAATTCAACCCCGACGCCATCCTTAACATACCTCCCCATCTGCTACTTGCCGAAACCGACGAGAGCCATACTTCCATTAATTCCATCGCAGCCGCTATATCGCCTGCCGATCCTACTCTTCCGTTCAATAATCTCAGACACCTTCTCTCCACCTGCAAAAAATAAGCAAAAAGCGGTCGTGAAGCTGTAAAAATTACTCCACATACCACATCAATATCATGTAGATCATTTTTTTCGAAATTTACGCTTATCTCGGAAATGATTGGCTAACTTTGCATCAAACCAAAAACGTCATGAAAGTCATAAATTTCGAAGAAACACCTTCGCTCATCAACCAGTATGTATCAGAACTCCGATCAGTCGAACGCCAGACCGACCGGATGCGCTTCCGTAGAAATCTCGAACGCATAGGAGAGATAATGGCATACGAAATCAGCAAGACACTCGCCTACGACAAAGTGGACATCACTACTCCGCTGGGTATAGCCCCGTGCCGCAATATATCCGACAAGGTGGTGCTTGCAACCATATTCCGCGCAGGAGTGCCATTTCATTACGGATTCCTTTCATACTTCGCTTATCGCAAATATCGCGAGAAAGAAAACTTCGACGTTTTTATCGAATACATAGCCTCTCCCAAGCTTGACGGAAAGACCCTCGTCATTGTCGATCCGATGCTTGCCACCGGATCGTCGATGGAACTAAGCTATAGAGCGCTTCTCACCAAAGGAAATCCCGCCAAAGTCCACATAGCATCAGTCATAGCCTCACGTCAGGCCATAGAATATGTGGAACGCGCATTCCCTGCCGAAACCACACTGTGGGCAGGGACTGTCGACGATGAGATAAACTCTCACTCCTACATAGTGCCCGGACTCGGCGACGCCGGCGACCTTGCCTACGGCGTGAAGGAGTAAACATACCTGAGAATACCTCCGATGTAAATAAAGATGTTGAAAAGTGTGTTTATACCTGTAACATACTTTTCAGCATCTTCTCATTTACAAGCCCTCCCCAAGCAAATATATGACAACACACAAAGTTATGACAAACTTCCTGATGCATTTTTTACAATTATGAAGCTTTGCATTCTCAAATATTTATTAACTTTGCATGAAATTGACACCATGTTTATAAACTATATAATATACTGATATTCAATATACATTAGTGTTTATAAATATAAAGTCAATGTAAGTAAGAGTGTTGACAACGTATTTGCGGGCAATGAAGGAAATATTTCTTTCCACACCGCTTACAGACATTATTGCTTTTACTTGGTATTATATTTTAATTTTATCCTATACTATATAAATCATGGGTACAAAGAGCTACTCCGAGGAAACAACCCGTCTGCACGAAGAGATAAACCGGCTTAAAAAAGAAAAGGGCGCGGTGATAATGGCCCATTACTACACAAATCCCGAGATACAGGATGTGGCCGACTTCATAGGCGACTCCCTGGCACTGGCTCGCATAGCCCAGGATGTGGAAGAGAATGTAATAGTGATGTGCGGAGTGCATTTCATGGGAGAAACAGCCAAGATACTTTGTCCCGACAAACGTGTTCTCGTGCCTGATCCGGAAGCCGGATGCTCTCTTGCCGACAGCTGCAAGGCCGAGGACTTCGAAAAATTTATAAAGCTTCATCCTGGTCATACGGTCATTAGCTACGTAAACACTACAGCCGACGTAAAAGCTCTCACCGACATAGTAGTCACCTCGGGCAATGCTCTTAAGATAGTGAATTCGCTTCCGGATGACGAGAAAATCATATTCGGTCCCGACCGTAATCTCGGAGAATATATCAACTGCCTGACAGGCCGCAACATGGTGTTGTGGGATGGAGCATGTCACGTACATGAACGTTTCTCGCTTGAGAAAATACTTGAGCTTAAGAGAGAAAATCCCGACGCGGAGATACTCGTTCATCCCGAATGCCGTAAACCTATCCAGACCGTAGCCGACAAGGTGGGATCGACAGCCGTACTGCTCCAGTATGCACGTGAAAGCAAGGCCACACGGTTCATAGTGGCTACCGAAAGCGGCATACTTCATCAGATGCGTCTCCAATGTCCTGAAAAGGAATTTATAGCCGCTCCGCCGTCGGATACCTGCGGATGCAACGAGTGCGCATATATGAAACTCAACACACTTGAAAAACTACGCCGCTGTCTGGCCGAAATGTCGCCCGAAGTAGAGGTAGATGCCACGCTTGCCGAGCGTGCCCGACGTCCGATAGTAAGGATGCTTCAGATGTCGAGATAAGGTATGTAAGAGTATGTTTTATTTTAACATGAAAACGATGGTAAATAAGTGTTGAAATGGTGTTGAAAACAACAACGTAACTTTTCAGTAATTTAATTTGCATATACCATTGCTATTTTCAATATACCAGCAGGCTTAAAAACACAAAAAAGATAACAACGCATTATCAAACATTTTTCTCACCGTTACAAGGCGTTTTTATACACAATAATCTTTATAATCTTACTTACGCGACAGGTTATAAACATGATGTAAATAAACCAGATATTACATTATCTTACAAAGATTTGCAGTGTTTATAAAGTGATGATACGATAAGATGTGAATGCAATAACAGTATTATGCAAACAAATCATCGAAAAGTTATTGTTGCAATTCACACCAATTGTTATTTTTCTTTGGAATTGCTTTTTGAAGATTTTAATTTTTCAAATAAATATATCACGATGTCAGTAAGCCACGGTGTACACCTCAGGCATGTATAGAAGCTTAAAGAATTATCAAACGCTATTCAATGCCTTAGAGGATGTCGATAAGGCCACATATAATATAATGGCGTGTTATATAAATAACAATGATTCGGTAAAATTTGAGGTTGTTCAGCCTTGGTTAAGCCGCTAACTGAGCCAACCGATGATTTATTTTCTTAATTATTTTGAGATGCGGAGATTTTCCGCAAGTCGAAATAATTGTTGAGGCGAGATAAGATTCAAACATAAGCCGTTTGAACTGCGCTACCGAAAGATCCGGATAATCCTTCCTTATGACCTCTTTGCAGACATTGAGGGCAGTGAAGGAAAGATTGAACGCAAAGTCAAGCCGGGCTTTGTCGCGTGTCTGCTGTGACTGAAGTCCGGTGAACTGCTTGGCATCGCGTATGCCGAACTCAATCTGAAAGCGGGTGCGGTAGAAACCGATGATCTTTTCAGGTCTCATATTGGTGTCGGT
>CAJTQH010000084.1 GCA_910578305.1 uncultured Muribaculaceae bacterium | reverse complement strand
GGCAGAGACCGATACCCTGAGCACCGAATTTGCGGGCCTGACGAGCATCGCGGGGGGTGTCGGCATTGGTGCGGACGAGGCACTTGGTGAACTTGTCGGCGAGGTTCATCACAGCAGCGAAGTCGCCGTCGAGAGCGGGTTCGGTTGTGGGAACTTGGCCATCGTAAACTTCACCGGTAGAACCGTTGAGTGAAATCCAGTCGCCTTCTTTGTATGTGTGGCCACCCATTTCCACGGTTTTGGCAACATAGTCAACCTTGATTTCACCGGCGCCGGATACGCAGCATTTACCCATACCGCGGGCAACAACGGCTGCATGAGAGGTCATACCGCCACGCATGGTGAGGATACCCTGTGCAACTGCCATACCACGGAGGTCTTCGGGAGATGTCTCGATACGGACGAGAACGACTTTGCGCTTCTTTTCAGCCCATGCTTCAGCGTCTTCAGCCGAGAATACGACCTGACCGGAAGCTGCACCGGGAGATGCGGGAAGGCCTTTAGCCATTACTTTCACGCGTTTGAGAGCGGCCTTGTCGAATACCGGGTGGAGAAGTTCGTCGAGCTTCTGGGGTTCCATGCGCTTGAGAACGGTCTTTTCGTCGATAACGCCTGGACGGAGAAGGTCCATGGCAATTTTCACCATAGCAGCGCCGGTGCGCTTGCCGTTACGGGTCTGGAGCATCCAGAGTTTGCCGTCCTGAATGGTAAATTCCATGTCCTGCATGTCTTTGTAGTAGTCTTCCAGACGACCTGCAATAGCGATGAGCTCGGCAGCACATGTAGGCATTGACTCTTCGAGTGAGGGATATTTTGATGCGCGTTCTTCTTCGGAGATACCCTGGAGAGCAGCCCAGCGACGAGAGCCTTCTACAGTGATCTGCTGGGGAGTACGGATGCCGGCAACCACGTCTTCACCTTGAGCGTTGATGAGGTATTCACCGTTGAAGATGTTTTCACCGGTAGCGGCGTCGCGGCTGAATGCCACACCTGTTGCTGAGTTATCGCCCATGTTACCGTAAACCATAGCCTGAACATTAACGGCTGTACCCCATTCTTCGGGGATCTGGTTCATGCGACGATAGAGGATAGCGCGTTCGTTCATCCAGCTGTCAAACACAGCGCAGATGCCACCCCAGAGCTGTTCCCAAGCGCTGTCGGGGAAGTCTTTGCCGGTGTATTCTTTTACGGCGCCTTTGAAGAGTTTTACAAGGTTCTTGAGATCTTCAACATCAAGTTCGGTATCGAGCTTAACGCCTTTTTCCTCTTTAACCTTATCCATGATTTCTTCAAACGGATCTATGTCGTTTTTGCTCTTGGGCTTCATGCCGAGAACAACGTCGCCGTACATCTGTACAAAACGACGGTAGCTGTCCCATGCAAAGCGGGGATTGCCGCTTTTTTCAGCAAGTGATGCCACTGTGGCGTCGTTCATACCAAGGTTGAGCACAGTGTCCATCATACCAGGCATTGAGGCACGGGCGCCTGAACGTACAGATACGAGCAGGGGATTGGTGGGATCGTTGAATTTGCATCCGGTGAGTGACTCTACGTGGGCTATGGCAGCTTCCACTTCTTCAGTAAGCCGTTTTACAACTTCGTCGCGGCCATACTGGGTGTACTCGGTACATACTTCAGTGGTGATGGTGAATCCGGGAGGCACAGGCATTCCCAAGAGGTTCATTTCGGCGAGGTTTGCACCTTTACCGCCAAGGAGATTGCGCATTGAGGCATTGCCTTCTGCTTTACCGTCTCCAAACGTGTAGACTCTTTTCATTGGAATTTTTTAATTAATTATAAGTAAGATTAGAATTTTACTTGAGTTTAATATATTGGGGGCGTTTATTCATGGAGAGTTGTTGCAAAATTAACATAATAATCTCACATTAGAAATTATTTTAAATTATTTTTTCGCGGAGATTGCTCTTGTTTAGGCTTATTTCAGTAGCTTTGCACCGGAATTAACAATTTGAGTATTTAAAGTGGCAAGAAAACGTAAAGAGCTTCCATTGCTCACCGAAGTCGATATAGTAGATGTCGCTGCAGAAGGCCAGAGTCTGGCTCGTGTCAACGATATGGTTGTCTTCATTCCTTTTGGCGCACCCGGCGATGTTGCCGATGTGAAGATTGATCGAAAAAAACGTAATTATGCTGAAGGACATATAGAGCGTATGGTAAGTCCTTCTGCTTTGCGCGTCAAACCAAAGTGCAGGCATTTTACTGTGTGTGGCGGTTGCCGATGGCAGCATCTTCCGTATGAGTATCAATTGCAGTGTAAACAAAAGCAGGTGACCGATGCACTAACACGAATAGCCAAAGTCGATCTTCCGGAAATATCTCCGATCAAGGGCTCGGAATCTATATGGGAATATCGCAATAAGATGGAATATACTTTTTCCAATAAGAAATGGCTGACATTCGAGCAGTTGCGTTCGGGAGTGGAATTCCCAGATCGCGATGCTGCAGGATTTCATATTCCCGGTGCGTTCGACAAGGTGCTGGATATTGAAAAATGTCATTTACAGGACGATCTTGGCAATCGCATTCGCCTGTTCGTGAAAAATTACGGTAAGGAGCACGGCTACACATTTTATGACCTCAGAGAGCAGCATGGCCTGTTGCGTACGCTCATGATACGTATTGCATCGACAGGCGAGGTTATGGTTGTGATGGTGTTTGGTGAAAATGATCCGGATAAGATTAAAGCACTGCTTAATTCTATGCATGTCAGATTCTCTGAAATCACCTCTTTACAATACGTAGTTAACCTAAAGGTTAATGATACGATAGCCGACCAGACGATTGAGACTTTTTATGGTTCTCCCTATATAGAAGAAGAAATGGAGGGTCTGCGTTTCAGAGTCGGAGCAAAATCTTTTTACCAGACAAATTCCCGTCAGGCCTATGAGCTGTATAAGGTGGCGCGCGATTTTGCCGGACTTACCGGAGATGAACTTGTCTATGACCTATACACCGGTACAGGCACGATTGCAAACTTTGTCGCTCGCCAAGCACGGAAAGTCATCGGCATAGAATATGTGGAGGATGCTATAAAGGATGCTAAAGTCAATTCGGAGGTCAATGGCATAGATAATACTATTTTTTATGCCGGTGATATGAAAGACGTCCTTACGGATGAATTTGTTGAACGCCATGGCCGGCCAGATGTGATGATAGTAGATCCGCCAAGAGCCGGTATGCATGCCGATGTAGTCGATGTGATAATGCGTGCACATCCGAAACGTATAGTGTATGTGAGTTGCAATCCGGCAACACAGGCTCGTGATTTAGCTCTTCTCGATCCATTGTACAGCGTGGAAGCAGTCCAGCCGGTAGACATGTTCCCACATACGCATCATGTGGAGAATGTAGTAAAACTTGTGCTGCGTGATCACTCCGTTGGTGGGATGCAGTCGCATGACGCCAGTACAGAATTGTAGTAGCGGGGGTCTCCGGTTACTTCTCGGCCGATAAATCTCGGTCGGGGGAATTCGGATGATTCGTCCTCCAATTCGATCTCGGCAATTATCAGACCACGAAGGCGGTCATGAAATTCGTCTATTTCCCAGCCATCGGCAGTGAGATAACGTGTTTTGGATACAACACATTCTTGCCTGCACAAACGCAGCATGTCTAGAGCATCGTCGACAGGAACTTCATATTCCCACTCGTCGCGTATTGCTCCGCATGTCAGTCCCTTGATTGTGAGATAACCTCTGTCGCCCTTGATCCGGATGCGCACTGTGCGTTCCGGATCATCCGACAGATATCCCTGCATGATTCTGAACGAACTTGATGCCAGATCCTTATAGCTGCTGTCGCATACCAGAAATTTGCGTTCGATCTCTTTTGCCATAATCGGTTTGTTTTTCGGCAAAATTAAACAAAACATAAAATAATATCGACCGAGCGGCGCAAAAAAATTTCACTATCTGGTCAACATCCGCTAACTTTGCAACATTATAATAGAAAATACGCAATAAGTTTTAATGATAGAACGAATAGTAATAATCGATCGAGCAGACCCCGTGAGCTTCTATGGAGTCAACAATAGTAACATGACGCTTATCCGTAATCTGTTTCCCAAACTGCGCATAGCGGCAAGGGGCTCAGTGATTAAGGTTATAGGCGATGATGCTGAAACAGATGAGTTTCAGCAACGCATCCATGAACTGGAAGACTATTGTGTGAAGTATAACAAACTCACAGAAGATGTGATACTTGACATATTACGTGGTGAAGAACCTCACGAGAAAAAAAGCGACGGTGTGATTATATTCGGTGTGAACGGCAAGCCGATATCCGCACGTACACCCAATCAGCAACGACTTGTCGATGCTTTCAATCACAATGATCTCACATTTGCCATGGGCCCTGCCGGCACGGGTAAAACTTATATTGCCATAGCGTTGGCGGTAAAAGCATTGAAAAATAAAGAGGTGCGCAAGATTATTCTTTCGCGCCCGGCGGTTGAAGCCGGTGAAAAACTTGGATTCCTTCCGGGTGACATGAAAGATAAGATCGATCCATATCTTCAGCCTCTTTACGATGCCCTTGAAGACATGATACCGGCCATTAAGCTGAAGGAGTACATGGAAACCAATGTGATTCAGATAGCTCCACTCGCATTTATGCGAGGACGTACGCTCAATGATGCCGTGATAGTGCTTGACGAGGCTCAGAATACCACAACACATCAGATAAAGATGTTTTTGACACGTCTTGGTATGAATGCAAAGATGATAATAACCGGCGATGCAACTCAGATCGACCTTCCTCGATCTACTTCGTCAGGACTGCTGCATGCGCTTCGAGTGTTGAAAAATGTTGATGGAATCGGACGTGTGGAGTTCGGTAAAAAGGATATTGTACGCCATGCTTTGGTACAACGCATCGTGGAAGCTTACGAGCATTACGATGAACAGGCCAAGCAGGCTGCAAATAGCGATGCCAATGACTCTGAGGATTAAACGTACAGGCCGTATGGCCATCGGTGTAATCCTGCTTTTGTGCGGATTGTGCGGCAATGCGATTGCGGCTACAATTCATGGTGTTGTGCGTGATTCACTCACAAATGAGCCTGTGCCGTATGCGGCGGTCCGCATGCTCTCAAGCGGCTATGGGAAGCTGTCGGATGAGTCTGGTCGATTTGATGTGTGGACAAACCGCCTGTCAGATACCCTTCTTGTGTCGGCAATGGGATTTACGTCAAAAAAGATACCAGTGAAGGCGTCAACAGGCAAAATGGATATATATCTTGTGTCAGACGGTTTGCTGCTGGATGAAGTGGTTATACGCCCCAAGAAAGAAAAATACAGTAAGAAAAACAATCCGGCTGTGGATTTTGTGACTAAAATCAGAAATTCCCAGCAACTGACAGATCCACGTCGGAATGATTATTACAATTACGACAAATATCAGCGCATGACAATTGCGCTCAATAATTTCAATCCGGAAAGCGAGAAAAATCTTATACTCAAGAAGTTCTCATTTTTGAAAAATTATGTGGACACATCTGAGGTATCGGGTCTTCCGAAACTCAATGTAAGTGTAAGAGAGAAAGCTTCGACCGTGCATTACAGGCGCGATCCTCATGCCGAAAAAGAATATGTGACCGGAGTGCGGCAGACTGGGCTTGATGACATGCTTGACGAAGAGAGCATGAGAGCGCTATATGAAGATGTGTTCAATGATATAGATTTATACGACAATGATATATCGTTGCTTCACAATGAATTTGTCAGTCCATTGTCACGTATTGCCCCCGACTTCTACAAGTTTTATCTGACAGATACGGTCGGTGTAGGTGACACACCGTGTGTGGAATTGACGTTTGTGCCACGTAATTCCCAGACATTAGGATTTGTCGGACATGTGTACGTGCCGGTAGGCGACACAACTATGTTTATAAAGAAAGTTGAGATGGGTGTTCCCGCAGATATCAATCTCAACTATATTGACCGCATAATGATCAATCAGGAATTTGAGCGTGCGCCCGATGGTTCCCGACTGCTTGTGCGTGATGATCTGATAGCTGAAATAAGTATTTTGCCGGGAACTCAAGGATTGTATTTCCGACGCAATACCGCTTATGCCAATCATGATTTCAATCCGGTGGCTTCCGGCAATGTGTATCGTTCTCTCGGAAATAAAATAATGGTATCGAGCGCCGAGTCTCACGACGATGAATTCTGGCGCGCGAAACGACTGATTGACATAAGTCGACAAGAAGAAAATGTGGGAAATCTGGTAGGTTCATTACGCGATACCCCGTTTTACTTCTGGAGTGAAAAGATTTTAAGAATATTCGCGGTGGGCTATATAGGTACAGGAAAAAACAGCAAGTTTGATTTCGGCCCTGTGACTTCTGTTTTCAGTCATAATGATCTTGAGGGATACCGCTTCAGAGTAGGGGGCATGACTACGACTGATCTTAGTTCACGTTGGTTTGCCAACGGCTATGTGGCTTACGGTACAAAAGACCATAAATGGAAGTATGAAGGGCAGTTGCAATATTCGTTCAACGATAAAAAAGATAATCCTGACGAATTTCCGGTACATGCCATAAAAGTATCACATTCGTATGATGTAGACATGCTTGGACAGGATTTTGCATTTGCAAATTCCGACAATATGTTCATGTCGCTGAAACGACAGGATGATTTTCAGATCACATATCTCCGGTCGTCGAAGATAGAATACAAACTGGAGTTGGAAAACCATCTGTCGTTTTCAGCCTCATTGGATTTTCTAAGGCAGGAAGCGACTGAATACATGCCATTTGTTACCGGATATGGCCGTAGATTCGGACACTATAATGAAGCATTGTTTTCGTTATCGATCAGATACGCTCCCGGTGAGCGTATATTTCAGACCAGAAGAAAGCGTTCGTCATTGTCTAAAGAGATGCCTGTGTTCATGTTGACACATAGATATGCTCCCAAAGGATTTTTGGGTAGTATGTTTGAGGTGAATGCCACCGAACTTAGCATATCCAAGCGTTTTTGGTTCTCGGCATTCGGATATATCGATGCCATTGTTAAGGGCGGTCATGTATGGACAAGATCACCCTATCCGAATCTGCTTATACCAAATGCCAACCTGTCATACTTCCTTCAGGCAGAATCATTCTCATGCCTCAACCCAATGGAGTTCATCAATGAC
>CAJTQH010000083.1 GCA_910578305.1 uncultured Muribaculaceae bacterium | reverse complement strand
GATGGTACGGTAAAGGCTCGTGATGTCGTTTATATTCTCGCCGTGCATGGTGCACATGGCCAGTTCACGGGCTTTGGCCAGATAATTGGTGTGGGCAAACATGCGGTTGCTCTCAAACCGATTCAGGGCACGCTCAAGTTCATAGTCGGTAACGCCATCAGCCGCAAGTTCATGCACTTGCTGCCACAAGGCTTCTTCAGCGGCTTTCACGGTATGATCACCATTGTCTCTCAGCCGCGCATTGAGCATAAGGAATCCCGGCTCCTCACTGCCTGAAATGGAGGCATCGGCAGCTGTGAACAATTCCGTACCCAACACCAGATTGCGATTAAATCGAGCCGACCGTCCAGATGCCAGTATGTCGGTGATGATGTCGGCTACCCGATAGGCATGTGTGCCATAGGCATCCATGGGAAAGGCTATGGTGATACGGGTCTGCGGCACATCACGCACCACTTCCAACCGACGAGCCTCAAGCACAGGAGGCTCAGTAGCATAACATCGCGGAGCCACAATGCGCTTCGGAATATCGCCAAACCACTTCTGTGCGAGTTCGCGCACCTCCCCGAGCGTTACCGGGCCGGTAACGGCAAGTACGGCATTGTCAGGCGAATAGTGAGTATAATAGAAGCTTCTGACATCGTCCATAGTGACACGCTCTATATCGGCGAGATCACGGCCAATGGTTGGGTAGCGATAGGGGTGAACCTTATAGAGGAGTCCGCGAAGCAGATGCCCCGTATCGCCGTATGGCTTATTGATACATACCTGCTTGAACTCCTCCATCACCACCTTGCGCTGTACTTCGAGCGAACGCTGACTGAAAGCCAGCTCAAGCATGCGGTCGCTCTCCACCCAGAACGCAGTCTCTACATTGTCGCGTGACACTACCTCGTAGAAGTTGGTAAAATCGTTTGACGTCCAGGCATTGTTCATGCCACCGGCCACATCCAGAGCCTGATCGAAATCAGGCACATTGACCGATCCGCCAAACATGAGATGCTCAAACAGATGAGCCATACCGGTGAGATGCGGCGACTCATCGCGAGCACCAACGTTGTATAGCAGATTAAGGGCTACATGCGACGTGGACGCATCGTAATGATGCACCACGCGCAACCCATTGGAGAGAGTGAATGTGGAGAAATCTATCATTCAACCACACTCATGCTTATAACCTTGACATCCTCTTTGGGACGATCGCTGCGGTCGGTAGCCACATTCTCAATGCGAGCCACCACGTCAAGTCCGGAAACCACCTCTCCGAACACGGTGTAGCCACCGTCGAGATGAGGCGCGCCACCCACGGTGGTGTAAGCCTCGCGCTGCTCCTCGGTGAAGTGGAACGGATTGCGTGCGGCTTCGGCCTCGGTCTGCTGAACAAGCGAATCCTGCAAAGCCTGCAGGCCGGCCTGATCGCGGTTGCGCCGCAGCGACATTATAGAGTCGCGATTCTCCGAAGCCAGACGATTGAATATCTCCTGCTTCCGCTGCATGCCCATGCTATGCTCCATCTGATCGAGCTGCGACGGGGTGAAGGTGCGTCCGGTCACGATATAAAACTGGCTTCCACTCGAGCGACGTTCCGGATTGGTCTGATCGCCCTGACGCGCGGCAGCGAGCGCACCACGCTTGTGGAAATAGCGCGGACAGTCGATCTCAGCTTCGAGAGTGTAGCCCGGATCGCCCATACCGAGCATGGCACCGGGTGCGGCATCCTTAGAGTCGGGATCGCCTGTCTGAACCATAAACTCGCGTATGACACGGTGAAAGAGCACACCATCGTAGTATCCTTCCTTCACGAGCTTAACAAAATTTTCGAGGTGACGCGGAGTGTCACCGTAAAGACGGAGGGTGATGTCGCCCTCGGTAGTGTGCATGAGCACAGTCGCATCTTTTAATGCTTTATTATCGGACATATCGTTCAACGATGTTTGAGCCAGTGATGCGGCTACGGCCACAATCACCGACAGTAAGAAAACAATTGATTTTTTCATATAGCGGATACGGGGAACACACGCTTGTATATGCGGCGGAAATTATCGTCGGCCGCACTCAGCTCTGCTGCCCGCGAAGCATAGTCGGCGCCCCAGATATCGGGGAGCAACTGTCCGATGTAGGCGCGATCGCGATCCTTGTCAATAGCAGCAGAGATAAGTCGCGACACAGCCTCGGCATAAAGCTGCGGATCGATGGCATTGAGATATCGTGCAGCACTGACACAAAACTGACCGTTGGCATCGACAGTGACCATATTTTCCACCAGTTCGGGCATAATGTCGTCGATAGCCCCGATGTGATTGGCTATATATTCATAAGTCAGCAGGCCGTCGGGATCCTTAGCCAGAGTTTTTTTCAATTCTTCATCCATATTATTATATCGTGATAATGCAATAATGATTTACAATAATGAAGTGCCGGAAATGCCGGAAATACGCTGCCGCAACATTTCCGCACGGTCGCTGCGTATGCTGAGCGTCATGCGGCACGAGTTGTCGCACACCTGCTCACCGATTGCAGCTCCGGAATCCTTCACGGCGCGCATCACCTCGTTCATGGCCATGTAGGGAAATGTGAACGAGAACTCCGACATCTCGTAACGGGTCACCTTCTCACCCGCCTCAAGAGCGAGCTTCGCCGCCTCCCGATAGGCCACAATAAGCCCTGATGTGCCCAGTTTTATTCCTCCGAAGTATCTCACTACGGCTATGGCCACATTGGTCATGCCGGCCGAACGTATCTGCCCGAGTATCGGCTTTCCGGCAGTGCCGGACGGCTCTCCGTTGTCGTTGCTCTGATACTCTTCGCCACGCGCTCCTATCATATAAGCCCAGCACACATGACGCGCATCGTGGTACTTGCCTGCCACCGACGAGATAAGCTCACGCGCCTGTGCGGCCGAATCGGCCGGAAAGGCAAATGCCATGAACTTGCTCATTTTCTCGCGGTAGACAGCCTGCGACGGTGAGGCCAATGTGAGATACTCGCTCATAGGTTCACACTATAAGCATGGCATCGCCATAGGCACCGAAGCGATATTTCTCTTTCACGGCCTGACGGTAGGCGTCCATCACCAGATCGTATCCGCCAAACGCCGCCACCATCATGAGCATAGTGGAGTAAGGCATGTGGAAGTTGCTCAACAATGCATCGGTAACGGTGAAATCGTAGGGCGGGAATATGAACTTGTTTGTCCACCCGGTGTAGGTCTTCATGTGGCCACCCATGCTCACTGCGCTCGCAATGCCGCGAAGTACTGAAGTGCCCACGGCGCACACACGGTGGTGGCTGTCCTTCACGGCATTGACAGTATCGACAAGTTCCTGGGACACTTCCATCTGCTCTGAATCCATCCGGTGCTTGGTAAGGTCTTCCACATCAATCTCGCGGAAATTGCCCAGACCGCTGTGCACTGTCATGAATGCCTGATTCACACCTTTAATCTCAAGACGCTTCAAAAGTTCGCGGCTGAAATGCAGACCTGCGGCCGGAGCCACCACAGCACCTTCCTTAGCAGCATATATGGTCTGATAGCGTTCGACATCCATCTCTTCCGGTTCACGGAGTATGTAGGCAGGCAGAGGTGGCTCACCAAGGCTGAACAGCTCACGTTTGAATTCATCGTGAGGACCATCGTACAGGAAACGCAGCGTGCGTCCGCGTGATGTGGTATTGTCTATCACCTCGGCTACCATCGACTCACCATCGCCAAAATACAACTTATTGCCTATACGTATCTTGCGCGCAGGCTCCACGAGGACATCCCACAGCTTGTTCTCGGCATTCAGCTCACGCAGCAGAAACACTTCGATGCGTGCGCCGGTCTTTTCCTTATAACCATAAAGACGTGCAGGAAACACTTTGGTGTCGTTGAACACGAAAATATCTCCGTCGTCAAAATAGTCTATCACCTCCTTGAAGATCCGATGTTCAATCTCACCGGTCTTGCGGTGCACCACCATCAGTCGCGACTCATCGCGCTGAGGAGAAGGATGCTGTGCTATGAGTTCGTCGGGCAAGTTGAATTTGAATTGCGAAAGTTTCATTGTCTGTAACTATATATCTTGTCTTGTATTACTATTTCTTTTCCTTATCCGAAGGCACATACCATTCGGGGTATTCGATGTCGGCGGTGCGGATCAATTCCACGGCCTGCTCCATGGTCAGACAGTCGGCTATGCCGATATCGCCCACGCGTGTACGCCGCAAAGCTGTAAGATGTCCACCTGAAGCAAGAGCCTCACCGATATCACGAGCGAGCGCCCTGATATAAGTACCCTTGCTACAGACCACTCTCACAGTTATGCAGTCGGGGGCAAACTCAAGCAGCTCTATGGCATCGATGACCAGCGTTTTGGGCTTCAGCTCCACATCCCGTCCCTTGCGAGCCATGTCGTAGGCGCGATGACCGTCGACCTTGCATGCCGAATAGGCGGGCGGAACCTGCTGTATGGTGCCGTGAAAGCGAGTGAGAACATCAAGTACCTTATCGCGGGTTATGTGAGCGGTGGGATATGTGGCGTCGATCTCTGTCTCCAGATCAAAGCTCGGAGTCGTGGCACCAAGCGCTATCTCAGCAACATATTCCTTCACACCAGCCTGCAGACGCTCTATCTGCTTTGTGGCACGCCCTGTGGTCACGATCATTACTCCCGTAGCCAACGGATCGAGTGTGCCTGCGTGACCGACCTTGAGTTTCTTAACTCCCATACGCCGTGTCAGCGCACTGCGCAGACGTTTCACAGCATCAAACGAAGTCCATCCGTATGGCTTGTCAACATATAATATCTCTCCACTTAAGAAGTCCATCGCAGCACAATTAAGTTTACCATACCATGCACACTATGCCCATGACGGCACAATAGACGGCGAACCATACAAGTTTACCGCGCTTTACAATGGCTATCATCCATTTGCAAGCAATACATCCAACCACAAACGAAGCCAAAAATCCGGTAAGAAGTGCTTGCCAGCCTATGGCTTCAGAGCTAACGGCCACGCCCCCTATCATATTCTTCAGATCGAGCAGTGCCTGACCGAGAATGGGGATGATGACCATAAAGAATGAGAACTGGGCCAGATTGTCGCGGCGGTCGCCAAGGAGCAGACCGGTGGCGATGGTGCTGCCCGAACGGCTCAGACCGGGCAAAACGGCCACAGCCTGTGCGCAACCGATAATGAATGCATCGGCCCAAGTGATGTCGTGCTCACGCATGCCAGGACGACTGCGATAGAAGTATGCAAACGCCAGCAATGCAGCTGTGATCATGAGGCAGACACCTACCACCATGAGTCCTGACCCGAAAAACTTCTCCACGTCATCCTTAAAAAACAGGCCTACAACGGCCACCGGGATGCATGACAGGAGTATCTTCCATACGTAACGGGTGTTGACGTCGCGCTTAAATGTGAAAAACGATGTACACAGGCCGGAAAATTCCCGCCAGAGCACCACTATGGTGCTGAGTACGGTGGCCACATGCAACACTACGGTAAATTCAAGCGCGTCGGCTCCCTGAAGTTTTAGCCCAAGTACTTCGCGGCATATCTCCAGATGTCCGCTCGAACTGACTGGCAGGTACTCGGCAAGGCCCTGCACAATGCCCATGATCAATGCGTCGATTATATCCATTCAGATATCTGTTTTCTGTTATATTATCAAGTAAAATACAAGAAGGAAAGCATCATTCGTTCACTTCGGCGTCAACATCCTTGTCGCGTGAGGGCCACATGATGCCCACGCCCATGAGCACGAATCCGAGAAACGCCATGGTGGGAGCAATGACTATGCGCATGGTGCTGAACACCTCGGGGTTGAACGATCCGTCGGCAGTGCCGCCTCCGGCCATGAGCACAAATCCGAGCACAATCATCAGTCCGGCAATGGCCATGATGATAAAATTGATCTTTCTGAGCGGAAACACATATCCGCTGTTTCCGGTACTCTCTTTATCCTGAGCCGCGATATTGTTTCCGGCAGCTCCTATATCGGTTTTGGTCTTCATATACGTATGTGATTAACTATTAAGTTTAATATCAATCAAATATCTCGTCGTAATTTTTACGCAGATACTTGGATGTGGCAAGCCATGAAGCGAGAGCGCACAAAATCGCACCGACTACGGCCAGAGCCACAAACACCAGACATGCGTATCCCCATGTCACAGTCTGAAGCACCGGGGTGTAACGTGCGTTTATAGCCACAAGCATCACCGCAAGCAGAGCCGATGCCACTACCGCAGCCATGAGTCCGCTCACAACACTGCTCATAATGTAGGGTCTGCGTATGAAACTGCGTGTGGCTCCCACATACTGCATGGTGTGTATGACCATGCGCTGTGAATACACTTCCATCCGCACCGTATTGTTGATCAGCACAAACGAGATGAGCAACATGACTCCCGCTACAACAAGCAGAGCCATTATCACGGAGTGTATTGTGAGGTTGACATTGGAGGCCATGTCGGCCTGTACTCTCACATCCTCATATACGGCCGTCATACTCTCCAACCGCAATTTTATGGCGTGCAGACTGTCGGAATTGGCCCATTGTGCTTTTACCTTCACATCGTATTCAGGCAAAAAAGGATTTATCCCCGGCACAAGCATACTACTATCGATCAAGACTTTGGCATGCTCAAGCACTTCATCGGCCGTACGGTATTTCAGCTCGCTAACATAAGGTGCGCTGCGAAGCAGTGCCTCAAGGCTGTCGATGCTCTGCTGCGAAGCATTATCGTCGACAAGCGCCACAAAACCGATGTTGGCTCTGATGGAATCGGTGGCACGCTGTGCAGTAATACTCGTAAGCGCCACAATACCCAATATAACGAGCACAAGTGTGACACTTATCGTGGATATTATCATAGAGCCACGCACAAGACGGCGGCGTTTAATCTTTCGCTTCATTATACAATACACGGAATATGCTGCAAAAATACAATATTTTCATCCTCATGTCAAGCATTTTCGCAAGATTTTAGCTCCGTCCATGGCGTTTTGGGCGAACTTAGCGCGCATTGCGTTTTTTGACCACTCCGGTGAGAAAGTCGCCTATGCGATCGAGCACAACAGGCGATATTGTCTGTGTAATGCCCCCGTAATTCATTGATCCGGCGCGCGAAGGCGCTTCCTGAAACATGTGGTTAAGCCCGTCCAAGGCCACCACTTCGGCAGAAGGTACATTGTCACGGACAGATCCGAGATTCTGCCCGGCATCGACCTGAGCGTCCCAAGTGCCGTTGAGCGCAAGCATGGGGCAGCGCACGCGCCGCAGATATGGCACGGGGTCGGTGCGCACGAATGCGGTATACCAAGGCGATGTCATCACGTCGATAGAGCGGGCTTTCGACGGGCCGTCGTGCAGCAGCGAGTCGAGCGCCACACGCAGCCCGGCAGTATCCGTGATGCTGTCGATGGCCGCAAAAGTCTTTTCAATGCTCGAAACCTCATCGTCGGGCAGCTCCACGCCGGATACCGAAGCGACAAG
>CAJTQH010000082.1:230-7528 GCA_910578305.1 uncultured Muribaculaceae bacterium | reverse complement strand
TCCACTGGCACTATTGCAACCATCGAAAACGGCTGGGGCATAGCCACACTCACCGAACTGCGCCGGCATGCCGTAGAAAACTACCTGAAATCATTCACAGCAATCACAGGCAACCTGGCGCTCATTACATATCTCAAAAGCATCATCGACGCATGACACTGGGAAGCCTACAACCACTACGTATTCGGATCAGTCTTCCCCGACGAATTACGCACATGGTACGACATCGACACCAACCGCGCAGCCATGGACAGCTTCATCGACTGGTTCAACGGCGGACATCAGCTCACACTCGACCAAGACAACAACGTGAGCCGCCTCATCGTCGAAGCCCTCTGAAGCACGCTTAACCCTTCATTCATCACAACACCATGGCAATGTCCACACAGCACATTGCATCCCGATGTATTATGCCCCGATGTCAGATTACCTTATAGCCAGGCGTCTTACTCCAGTCAATCGCAATGTATATCAGACATGTAAATACCTTAATGGTCGACATGCGAAATAAATTTCACAACATTCTGCAATAAAAATATATCAAACACTTGCATATATCAAAAAACATTCCTACCTTTGCATCGCAAAACAAAAACGGCACACAAATATCAACCGATATACAGACCGTTACCTACGATGGTGCCATAGCTCAGTTGGTAGAGCAAAGGACTGAAAATCCTTGTGTCCCCGGTTCGATTCCTGGTGGCACCACAAAAGACCGCTAATTCTTAATGAGTTAGCGGTCTTTTGTTTAACTACACCCCGCCAAGTCACCACAACCTTTAGCTCGGCGAGGCTCGACCGAGTCAAAAGTCACCACACACATCCCAACGCGCTGTAACAATGTGCGTTATGTGTGTCGCAACAGGCGCACATCTTTTATTGCGATTTATTAATGCGCTGATAATCAACACTCAAATCTCCTTCTTTGAGACAATTGTAGGTTTGCCCTTTTTCAGTGCCGATATATCTAATGCCATAATCCGATACATTTATTAGCACTATCCGTTGCGGAAAAATACATCATAAATACATTATGTTTTTCATGTCATTAAAGGATTTGTGCGCCTCAGGATAAGTTTAATGATTTGGTTTCACATAGTTACAATAATTTTTTTATCTTACTTGCATATGGCAAATATTTCACAGCCTGTACAGTTCCCTGATTTATTGTCGAACCGGCTCTTAATCGGAGTAGGACGGCTTATGAGCGGCGGTATTGGCCGGGAGTCATGCCTGTGTTTTCGCGGAAGTATTTGGAGAAGAAGGAGGCGTTGGGAAAGTTCAGGTAGTCACTGATCTGGCTTATGGTCAGGTCTGACGACTGAAGCATTACCTTGGCTTCGAGTATCACGTAGTCTTTGATCCATGCGCCAACTGTCTTGCCGCTCGCACTCTTGATGATTCTCGACAGGTGGCCCGATGATATAAACAGCGACGATGCGTAGTAGCTTACGTCGCGATGGGTCATGAAGTTATCTTTCACAAGGGCCACAAACCGATGGTACAGCTCATGCTGCCGGCTCTGCCGGCTGCTGTCGTGATCGCGCCGGTCTTTACGGTTGTTGAATGCGATCAGCAGTTTCATCAGTACGATATAGACATAAGACACAAGCACATTTTCACGAAACCCCGACTCAGTGTCGCTGATGGTGGCCCTCATCATGCGGTAGTGGGTGTATATGTCATCGATCAATGCAGGCGTCTTCGTCAGACGGGTGTACTGACCGGCGTCTTCGTGGGGCATGAAGCGCCCGAGACTCATTAATATTTCATGTGAGAATGCCATGAACATCACCTTGGCGTCGTCGGAGCTGGATATAAATTCCACAATCTGGCCGTGCCGGAAAAACACCATATCACCGCCAGACAGTTTCAACGGATTATTACAGTCAAGTCTGAATTCGAGCTCGCCGGCCTTGCAGATCAGCAGTACGTATGATTGTAGCTTCAATGGCTTGTTGCCGAAAGGCATCTGTGAGACGGCTTCGCCGGGCTGATCGTCGAAATTGTCAAACAGCACGACTCCTCCGTGCGATGATATGTTGCCGCCGATTAATAGGAATTCCGGCATTTTCAAAACCGAATAGGACTCGCTCCTTGCCTTTTTCATCAGTCTTATTTGTTGATATCAGACTACAAATATAGTGTTTTTTATTCCGTTAATGGCAAAAATGTTCGTAATCGAACATATATTGCATATTTTCGGTAGTCTCTGATCGGATCGCTCAGACTAATTTTGCATTCTGAAAAAACACGTCATATAATAATGAAAAGAATAATCAATCTGATATCAGCAACAGTACTGCTGGTGAGCTGCTGCGGTTGCGGAGGCGGGAGCAGTGACCGAACAGATGCCGGCCGGCAGAGCGTGTATGTCACAACAGCCCGCAGCAATAACAGTGAGTCAACCCGCTCGTACACCTCATCGGTCGAAGAAAACAAGAGTGTCAATGCCGGATTCAAGACCGGAGGCCAAATCCGTCGGCTCACAGTCAACGAAGGCGACTACGTCAAAAAAGGCCAGGTAATCGGATATCTCGACGATGACGACTACCGTCTGTCGGTCCGTCAGCTCGAAGCCCAGTACAATCAGCTGTCGTCAGAGCTGAAGCGTCTCGACGAGATGTATCGCCGCAACAATGTTGCTCCAAACGACTATGAGAAGGCTCATGCAGGTTTCGAGCAGCTCCGCACCCAGCTTGAAATGGCCCGCAACAAATTGGCCTACACCCGGCTCGAAGCTCCGGCCTCGGGCTGCATAGTCGAGCGTTTTATGGAAGAAGGCGAAATGACCGGAGCCGGAACGCCTGTCTATAAAATCATCGACAATTCGGGACTTGAAACTTCGGTAGCCCTACCATCCTCAGCTTATAGCCAACGTGATCGCATCAGAGGCTGCTCGGCACGCTCGGCACTGTCCGACACCGAGATACCGCTCGACATCATAGGCTTTGTACCCGATGCCGACAACAACTCACTGTTTCGCCTCAGGCTGCGGATCCCGTCGGCTATGAGCGGCATACTGATGCCGGGCATGAACCTGTCGGTGACCTTGCGGTTTGACGGCGATGACAATCGGGCCGACTGTGTCGTGCCCTCGCGTTCGATATTCGAGCGCAACGGCAAGGAGTATGTCTGGCTGGTCAATCCGGCCGACTCCACCATATCCGCCCGCGAGATCAGCCGTATCGGACCGCACAGCGGCCCGTACAGCGAAGTCAACGGTCTGCAAGGCAACGAACTGATAGTCGCTGCCGGCGTACACCACCTCAGCGACGGCGAGAAAGTTACGGTAATCGGTGATATCAACACTCTCAACGACTGACCATGACCGGAATAGCCAAATTCTTTATGCAGCGTCGCACCCTGTTTTGGTCGGCGATGGCGATCATACTCATAGCCGGCGTCATTTTCTTTCTGAAGATGCCCAAGCTCGAGGACCCGGCCGTAACGGTCAAGCAGGCCTCGGTCATAGTGATCTATCCCGGGGCCGACAGCGAGGTGATCGAGCGCGACGTGGTCTGCCTGCTCGAAGACCAGCTGCGCACACTGCCCGATGTGAAAAAGATCAAAAGCGACGTACGCCGCGGCCAGGCCATGATAGGCGTAGAGTTCCAGATGGACGTGCCCATGACCGAAATGGAGCAGTATTTCGATCAGCTGCGCCGCAAAGTGTCGGATATACAAAGCTCGCTGCCACAGGGCTGCATGCAGCCAATGGTGGTCGATGACATGATGGACGTCTACGGTATCTTCTACGCCCTCAGGGGCGACGGCTACACCACCGCCGAACTCGAGCGCTACGCCAAGCAGCTGCGTCAGGATATCATGACCGTCAAAGGTGTGAAGCGCGTCAATATAGGAGGCGTGCAGCGCGAAGTGATCGACATCACCTTCACTTCCGACCAGATACAGCGCAACGGCATGCTGCCGATGCTTGTGGCCCAGGCGCTGCAGTCATCGACAGCCGTAATCAACGCCGGCAAGATCGACAACGGCCCCGACCGACTGGCTGTCGACATATCCGAGGGCGCCCTGACTGAGCAGGAGATATCGAACGTGCTGATATCGATGCCCGACGGCAAAAAAGTCAGGATAGGCGACATAGCCTCAGTGTCGCGCCACGAGGCCCTGCCACATGGCAACGGATTCTATGTCGGCCATGACGAATCGGTCACCATAATGATAGCGCTCGAAAAGAGCGCGGTAGTCCCTGATGTTGGCGCGGCTGTCGACCGCAGCATCAGCCGTACGGTCGAGAGTCTGCCGGCCGGCATAGCTGTCGAGAAGGTTTTCTTCCAGCCCGAGCGCGTCGACACAGCCATATCCTCGTTTATGATCAACCTGCTCGAATCAGTCGCCATCGTATTTCTGGTGATTCTGGCCGCTATGGGCTGGAAAGCCGGACTGATCATCGGCTTCGGTCTTGTGCTGACCGTGGCCCTGTCGTTCCCGCTGCTGTCGGCAGCCGGCACTACGCTGCAGCGCATCTCTCTGGGTGCGTTCATCGTAGCCATGGGCATGCTTGTCGACAACGCCGTCGTGATCATGGACGGTATCATCAACGACCGCAAACGAGGCCTTCGCCGCGACGTATATCTGTTTAACACCGGACGCAAGACGGCTCTGCCTCTGCTCGGCGCCACTGTGATCGCCGCCGCCACCTTCATGCCCATCTATTTCACGCCGGGCAGTGTCGGCGAATTTGCCGGCGACCTGTTTCTGGTGATTTGCGTCAGCCTGGCTGTCAGTTGGGTCCTCGCCCTGATTCAGGTGCCGGCCTGCTCCGACCAGTGGCTCGGGCCTGACAGCGACGGGCCCGAAGAGACGAAAGAACTGCGGCTCAACCTGCTGCAACGCATCATACGCCGTATAGTCGTTTTTCTTATTGACCACAAATGGGTTTCGGTGAGCATAGCCGCAGCCATACTGATAGTCTCAGGCATGTCGATGCAGTATTTGCGCAATGTTTTCTTCCCCGACTTCGACTACGACCAGTTTGTCGTCGAGTGTACCTTCCCGGGCGAGAGTAATCCTGACGATGTACGCGACCGTATGCTGCAGCTCACCGACAGTGTCATGACCTTCGACGGCGTCGAGTCAGTCGCCATCAGCCTGGGCGGAGCTCCGGGCCGCTATTGCCTGGTACGCCCCATGCCCGAAGGCGGCGATGAATACGCCGAATTTATCATCGACTGTAAAGACTTCAAGACAGTCAGGCGTCTGTCAGATCAGCTTGTGGCCCGTCTGCGCCATATAGCGCCCGATGTGTACATACGCGCCCGACGCTACAACCTGTCGGTATCGAGCTCACACACCGTCGAGGTCGAATTTGCCGGCCCCGACGCCGACACCCTGCGTATGCTCTCGACCAAGGCCGAAGCGATAATGAAGAAATGCCGCTACGTCGACCCTCTGTCAGTGCAGAACAACTGGCTCGGCCGCAACCGGTCGGTTCTGGTCGACTACTCGTCGGAGCTCGCAACCGCTTCGGGCGTAAACCGCTCGGACGTCGGCAACGCCCTGCAGGCAGCCACCGACGGCTACGCCATCGGTGTGGTCAACGATCGCGATAAAACCATACCGATATACATGCAGATACGCAACGCCGACGGCTCGAAGATCGAAGACCTGTCGGGCCTGCCGGTCTGGTCGATGATCAACGTCAGCCTGTCAGACAACGATATAGCGTCGATGGCCAACGGCACACTGTCGGCCGACGAGCTCAACGACAAAATGTACCGCACTACCTTGCTGTCGTCGTGTGTCCGCTCAATAGAGCCCGCATGGAGCGAAGGCCGTATCCACCGCCTCAACGGCCGGCGGGTCATCGAGGCCGAATGCGACCCGGACATAAGCAATCCGGATGCCACTCCGGCCAAAATCATCGAGACAATATCGTCAGAAATCGAGTCGATCCCGCTGCCACAGGGCTACAGCATGCGCTTTGTCGGCGAAAACGAGACTTCGGGCGAATCAATGGAGATAATCATGTCGTTTATGCCGCTGATGGTGGCCATAATCGTGATCATACTGCTGTTGCTGTTCAACAGCTGGCGCAAACTTGCCGTGATTCTGCTCTGCTTCCCGTTTGTAATCTGCGGCATCGTTCCGGCCCTGCTCATTACCGAAACTCCGTTTACATTCCTGGCCATACTCGGCCTGATGGGTCTGATGGGCATGACGATCAAAAACGCCATCGTGCTGGTCGACGAGATCGCCCGTCTGAACGTCGAGGAGCGAGTCGAGCTATATCCGGCAATCATCCGAGCCACGGTGTCGCGCGTGATGCCGGTGATTCTCGCCTCGTTCACTACCATCGCCGGCATGATCCCGCTGGTTGGCGATCCGATGTACGGCTCGCTTGCGGTCACCATAATCGGCGGCCTGTTTGTGGGCACCTTCGCTACGCTGTTGCTGCTGCCCACGCTCTATTCAGTATTCTTTAAGGTAAAACGCTCATGAAATATATCATCACAATCCTACTGTCGCTGCTGACAGCCGCCCGGCTGTCGGCCTTCGACCTGTCGCTGGCCGAGTGCCGCAGCATGGCGCTGGAGTCTGACGAGAGTCTCCGTATTGCCGAAAACAACGTAGCCGGCGCGTCGCTCGACAAGTCTGTCGCCCGCACCCAGTATCTGCCCAAACTGGCCGGCAGCGCCACGGCCCTCTACAGCGCACCCGACTCGAAGATGGGCGACATGATGACCACACAGATCCGCGGGGCCTATATGGCCGGTATCAACCTTACCCAGCCGATATATGCCGGTGGCAAGATCACCGCGGCTAACCGTCTGGCCGAAGCCGGACAGGAAATCTCACGCCAGCAGCTGCGGGCCACCCGCATGGACGTAATAGCCCAGGCCGAAAAATCGTACTGGACCTATGTGGCCGTGCTCGCCAAAGTCGATATGACCAAAGCCTACCTGTCGCTGATCGACTCTGTCTATCAGATGACCGCCACCTCAGTCGAGGTGGGCATGGCCAACCGACAGGCTTTGCTGCGCGTCAATACCCGCCGAAGCGAAATCGTATACCGCCTCAACCAGGCGCTGGCCGGCGCCGACATCTGCCGCATGGCCCTGTGCCGCATCATCGGCGTGTCCGACACTGTGGCCATCACGCCGACCGAGTCTATCGCTGATACCTGCGACCTGCCGCTTATGGACTTCGACATATCTCAGCGACCCGAGACAATGATACTCGGCAAGAACATCTACATCAAGCACCACCAGCTGTCAATGACGCGGGCCGACTTCCTGCCTACCGTAGGCCTGCAGCTTGGCTGGACCGCC
>CAJTQH010000082.1:0-220 GCA_910578305.1 uncultured Muribaculaceae bacterium | reverse complement strand
TACGGCAACATCAAGATGAAAGGCTGGTCGCAGGATCAGGCGGGCAACCCGATACCGTTCACATCGACCATCAACGACAACGGCTTCATGGGTGTTCTGGCCGTTCAGATCCCGTTGTTCCACTGGGGTGAGGGGGTCAAGAAAGTGCGCAAAGCCAGACTGGAGATCGAGAACGCCAGACTCGCACTCGAGCAGAACTCACGTCTGATGCAGCTCGAAG
>CAJTQH010000081.1 GCA_910578305.1 uncultured Muribaculaceae bacterium | reverse complement strand
AAAGCTTCGAGGCAGTCGTCGCGGCGTATGTCCATTATTACTCCGCCGAGGTCGAAGAGAAGGTTGCGTGGCATATCAGGTGTGGTATTGTGTTCTGGTTTGTTGAGTAAGATTGGTTCGTGTCGTTTTCGTGATGCAAATATAGCAATTTGTTCGCAATCGGGCACGCAAGGTGATTATGCAAAATGTTGCCGGAGTAATGAAAAATGTATAATTTTGTAATTGAAAAGAGCCTCTGACAGGCATTAGCATGGGTAAATGTATACAGAATCTCGGGAATGGATAAAATCGACAATCTTGACAGAAAGATACTGAGCATCATCATAGGCAACGCCCGCATACCCTCGAAGGACGTGGCGCTCGAATGCGGTATTTCGCGTGCGGCGGTGCATCAGCGGATACAGCGTCTGACCGATATGGGTGTGATCACCGGCTCGGGTTATCATATCAATCCGGGTGCGCTGGGTTTTCACACGTGCACGTTCATAGGGGTAAATCTCGAACGTGGCGCCATGTACCGCCACGTGGTGCCGGAACTTGAGAAGATACCGGAGGTGGTGGAGTGTCACTATACGACGGGTCCGTACACGATGCTCATCAAGGTATATGCCCGCGACAACGAGCATCTGATGGAGCTTCTCAACGGCAAGATACAGAATATCGCCGGAGTGACGGGTACCGAGACTCTCATATCGCTCGATCCGGGTCTTGTGCGGGGACTGCCTGTCGACAAGCGTTAGTCGGACGTGCTCTGACAGCAGAAGTAAAACCACAGTGCCATGCATCGCGAGCGCGATGCATGGCACTGTGGTTTTTAGCGGACTGTCCGGCAGAGATCAGAGGAATTTGCCGTTGAATCGTTCCTGCACGTCGTTGACGATGCGTTTTATATCCTGCTCACGCTCTTTGGGGCATATAAGCAATACGTCGCCGGCGTCGGCTATGATGTAGTCGTTGAGTCCGGCGGTCACAACGAGCTTGTCGGGCTGCCGGACGGCGAAAATGTTGCCGGTCGAGTCGTAGGTGATGACATTGCAGTTCTGTGTGACGTTGCTCTCGCGGTTTTTTGGCGAGTTGTCGTAGAGCGCTGACCATGTGCCGAGATCGCTCCATCCGAAGCTGGCGCATTCGACGTAGACGTTAGATGCCTTTTCCATGATGGCGAAGTCGACCGATATGCTCGGACATGAGGGGAAGTGCTCGTTGATAAACGCTGTCTCACCGGGAGTGCCGAACACGCCTTCGCCCTTTTCGAATTCCTGGTCAAGGTCGGGCGCAAGATCGCTGAAGGCTTTCGATATGGCTTTGGCGCTCCAGAGAAATATGCCTGAATTCCAGTAGAATTCGCCGGAATCGACAAATACTCTGGCCAGATCTATGTCGGGTTTTTCGACGAATGTCTTCACCTTGAGGAATCCCGGTTCGACTTCCTTGTCGATCTGTATGTAGCCGTAGCCGGTCTCGGGACGTGTGGGGTGTATGCCGAGTGTCAGCAGGGCGTCGTGGCTCTCGACAAACTCGAATCCGCGGCGCACGCAGTCCTCAAACATTCGTTCGTTGGTGATCAGATGGTCGCTCGGGGTGACGATCATGCTTGCCTCGGGATCGCATGCTCGTATGTGGCGGACGGCCCAGGCAATGCACGGAGCTGTGTTGCGGCGGCATGGCTCAAGGAGTATCTGGCTGTTGGACAGTTCAGGAAGCTGCTGCCTGACTATGGGCGCGTATGTGGCGTTGGTGACCACTATGATATGAGCCGGATCCACCAGCGGGAGTATGCGGTCGTAGCTCATCTGGAGCAGCGAGCGGCCGGTGCCAAGAAAGTCGATAAACTGTTTGGGCATGCGTGTGCGGCTGTAGGGCCAGAACCGGCTTCCGATGCCTCCGCACATTATCACGCAGTATCTGTGGTTGTTGGCGTTCATGATTGTGTCTTGAATATGGTAATTAAGTGGGTCTTTCAAAAAGTTTACACGGCTAAATTAAGGAAATATTTCGATATTTCCTATCCGGCGGGATACGATTAAGGAAAAATCGACTAAATTTGCACGGAATTTCAAATTATTATAGAAATGTCGACATATACCGAACAGAAGAAAACCAAGGTGACCACACGTCGCCTGATCGAGATGAAGCGGCGTGGCGAGAAGATAGCTTGCCTGACATCATACGATTTCACTATAGCTTCGCTCGTCGATGAGGCGGGTGTGGATCTGATACTGGTGGGTGATTCGGCCTCCAATGTCATGGCCGGCAATCTCACGACTCTGCCGATCACTCTCGACGAGATGATCACGTATGCAAAGGGTGTCACGCGGGCTGTGAAGCGTGCGCTGGTGGTGGTGGATCTGCCGTTCGGCACGTATCAGGGCAATTCGAAGGAGGCTCTGGCGTCGGCCGTGCGCGTGATGAAGGAGGCCGGAGCCGAGGCCGTGAAGCTTGAGGGCGGCGCGGAGATACGCGAGTCGATAGAGCGCATATTGACGGCCGGCATTCCCGTGATGGGGCATCTGGGACTCACTCCGCAGTCGATAAATAAGTTCGGCACCTACAATGTCAGAGCCAAAGAGGAGGCCGAGGCGCGCAAGCTTGAGGAGGACGCGCGTATGCTCGATGAGCTGGGGTGCTTCGCCATAGTGCTTGAGAAGGTGCCTGCGGCGCTTGCTCAGCGTGTGGCCTCGCAGGTGAGCGTGCCGGTGATCGGCATCGGTGCCGGATCAGGCGTCGACGGTCAGATCCTCGTGTTTCAGGACATGATGGGCATGAATCATGGTTTCTCGCCTAAATTCCTGCGCCGCTATGCCGACCTGGCCACGGTGATCAACGCCGGTGTGAGCCGTTACGTCGAGGATGTGAAAAACACCGATTTCCCCAACGCCGATGAGCAATACTGACGCTCCGGGGCGTGAGCTGCCGGGTCGTCGGGCCACATATCTTCAGATAATACGTCTCGGGCTCCCGATACTTATCGGGCAGCTCGGGATGATTGTCGTGGGCTTTGCCGATACGAAAATGGTGGGTCTCTACTCGACGGAGGCTCTGGCTTCGGCATCGTTTGTCAACAATCTCTTCAACGTGTGCATATTCGCGTGCGTTGGATTCACCTACGGGCTGACCCCTCTTATAGGCTCGCTGTTCACGCAGGGGCGGTTTCGTTCCATAGGGTCGCTGCTGCGCAACGGTGTGGCCGTCAACGTAGCGTTCGCGCTGCTGGTGACGGCCGTAATGACGGTGGTATATTTCAATCTCCACCGCATGGGTCAGCCTGCGGAGCTGCTGCCGGTGATGCGTCCCTACTATCTGATATATCTGTCGGGCGTGGTTCCTGTGGCTCTGTTCAATGTGTTCGCGCAGTGGGCCTATGCGATTCAGCGCACCCGTATGCCCATGTGGATCATTCTGGGGGCCAACGTGCTCAATATCGCCGGCAACTGGCTACTGATCTACGGCCACTGGGGGTGTCCGGAACTTGGTCTTACCGGTGCGGGTATTTCGACTCTTGTGGCGCGTCTGGTGTGTCCGGCGGCTATAATCTGTGTGTTTGCTTTCCGTGGTGACTACCGCGAGTATCGCCGGGGATTTGCCGATGGGAGTATCACTTCGGAACAGTGGCGGCTCGTGGGGCGCACATCGTGGCCTGTGGCCATGCAGATGACCTTCGAGTCGGGATCGTTCTCGGCCGCGGCGGTCATGGCCGGATGGCTCGGCGCGATAGAGCTTGCGGCATTTCAGATCACTGTGATCATAGGCACTTTAGGATTCTGTGTCTACTACAGCATGGCAGCAGCGGTGTCGGTGCTGGTGAGCAACGCTGCCGGTCTGTCCGACCGGCGTCTGATGCGCCGCACGGTTTTTTCAGGCTATCACATACTTCTGGCTCTGGCCACTTCGGCTTCGGCCGCTTTCATTTTTTCCGGACCGGAGATCATACGACAGTTTACCCGCGATCCGGCTGTGACAGCCACTGCCGTGTCGCTTATAGTGCCGCTGGTTCTATACCAGTATTGCGACGCCACTCAGATCAACTTCGCCAACGCTCTGCGCGGCACTTCGAAGGTGATGCCGATGGTGTGGATCGCTTTTGTGAGCTATGTGGTGGTGGGGATGCCTGTGACGTATCTGATGGCTTTCACGGCCTCAATGGGTATCTACGGCATATTGCTGAGTTTCTCGGTGTCGCTGTTTCTGGCGGCGGTGCTGTTTCTGGCCTATTTCATCCGTCATACGCGCCGAAACCGAAAGATTTCGTAACTTTGCCGTGCCATGGCAAGGATCGACGACGCTACAGTAAGAAAGATCAACGACACCGCCGACATAGTGGAGGTGGTGAGCGATTATGTGCGCCTTAAGAAGCGCGGAAGCGGCTATATAGGGCTGTGTCCGTTCCACAACGAGCGCACGCCGTCGTTTTCGGTGTCGAAATCGCGCAATTTCTGCAAATGTTTCAGTTGCGGCAAGGGTGGTTCGCCGGTGGGCTTCATCATGGAGGTGGAGCAGGTGGACTATCCCGGAGCGCTGCGAATTCTCGCCCGAAAATATGGCATAACGATCGAGGAGCGTGAGCTGACCGACGAGGAGCGTCACGAGGCCTCGGAGCGGGAGAGTATGCTTGCGGTCAACGACTTCGCCATACGTTGGTTTGAGCGCAACATACAGCAGACACAGGAGGGTCGCGATATCGGACTGGCCTATTTCCGTCAGCGCGGCATCGATGAGCGCATGATAGAGCGCTTCCATCTGGGATATTCGCTCGACCGCCGCGACGCTCTGCGCACGGAGGCTCTCCGTGCGGGATATACCGACGAGTTTCTTGAGAAGACGGGGCTGATCATACGTCACGAAGGTGGCGGCATAAGCGACCGCTTCCGTGCGAGGGTGATATATCCGATATTCACGCTTTCGGGCAAGGTGGTGGGCTTCGGAGGGCGCACTCTGCGCTCCGACAAGACGATGGCGAAGTATGTCAATTCGCCTGAAAGCGTCATCTACCACAAGAGTACGGAACTATACGGCCTTTACCAGGCCAAGCCTTCGATAGTGCGCAAGGACAAGTGCATACTCGTGGAGGGCTATATGGATGTCATATCCATGCATCAGGCGGGCATTGAGAATGTCGTGGCTTCGTCGGGCACATCGCTCACGGAGGGGCAGATCAGGCTCATACACCGTTTTACGGAAAACGTGACGGTGATCTACGACTCAGATCCGGCGGGCATCAAGGCGTCGCTGCGCGGCATCGACCTGGTGCTGGAGGAAGGGTTGAATGTGCGGGTGGTCTCCTTGCCTGACGGCGACGATCCCGACTCTTTCGCACAGAGTCATCCGTCGTCGGAGGTGGAACGCTACATAGAGGAGAACGAGGGTGATTTCGTGAAGTTCAAGACCGATATCCTGATGAAGGATACCGACCGTGATCCGATAGCGCGCAGCCGGGCTATGACGGAGATCGTGCGCACCATAGCCGTGATACCCGAGATGATGCTCCGCACCACGTATATAGCCGAATGCAGCCGTCGGTTCGGTATCAGCGAGGAGCTGCTGACGCTGCAGGTGCGCCGCGAGATGGCCGCCCGTGCGGAGCGCCAGGCCACGGAGGATCGTGCCCGGCAGGCGCGCCGCAGCTGGGAGGAGCAGTCGTCGACGGCACCGGCAGCCGCCACGCCCGCACCCGATGTGGCGCGACAGGCCGCCGGGAATGCCGCGGTGGCACAGGCTTCGCCGGCCAACCGTCTGGCGCCTTATGAGCGCGAGATATTGCGCTACGTGCTGCGCTACGGTCCGCTGTATCTCGCTGATATGACCGATGACCAGGGGCATACCTATCCGATGAATGTGATCGAGGTGGTGGCTTCGCTTCTGGAGCAGGATATGCTGCAGTTCTCGTATCCGCCATACGCCGATACGTATGCGGCCGCCCGCAGTCTTATGGCGCGTGCGTGGCCCGACTATATAGCCCGGCAGCGGCAGCGGCTTGAGCAGGCCCGCGACGAGCGTCTGGAGGCCGGGCGCGAGGAGATACGGCGCACGGCGATGGATATGGCCGAGATAGAACGCTGCGAGCAGGAGCTGCAGCAGAGTGTGACGTCGATGGTCGACGAGGGGATGGAGGAGGCCTCGCGCACGTTCATAAGCCGCGAGCTCGGCGTGGACTCCGACGATACGGTCAGGAAGGTGACTCTGTCGCTCGTGAGCGAGCGGCATAAGCTGAGCAAGATACATTCGAAGTTTTCGCGCGTGGAAACGGAGCGCGATAAGCTCATAGAGCTGGTGCCGATGGCAATATACAACCTGAAGGAGGCTATCATAGAGCAGCGTCTTGCGGCTCTGAGAGAGGAGCTGAGGCGCTGTGGCAGCGATCCGGAGGCATGCACCCGCATCCTTTCCGACATGGGCCAGCTCAACGAAAGCAAGAAGAGTCTGGCCGCCTATCTTGGAGAGCGGACGATCACTCCGCGACGCCACTGACGGGTGGATTTCCGGCAGTGAAATTCATGCATTAAGTAGATCCGCTATAAACTTCAACAGCATTATGTCATACGTAGATATCATATTAATTGTTCTCGCGCTCGGCGCGGCAGTCATAGGCTACCGCAGGGGCGCCATACGTCAGGCAGCGTCGATAGGGGGCATTCTCGTGGCTCTGTTTGCGGTGAGGATGGCCGGTGACAAGGCTTCGGCCGCAGTAGCCGGTATGATCGGTCAGAGTCCGGCTGACTATGCATCCCGCATCATAGGCTGCGGGCTGCTGTTCGTTGCGGTGTGGGTCGGTTGCTGGCTGCTTGGCCGCATGCTGCGGCTGTCGGTCAGAGCCGTGATGCTCGGCACGGTCGACAGTGTGGCCGGATCGTTGTTTCTGATTTTCAAGTGGGGGCTTGTGGTGAGCCTGCTTCTGAATCTGTGGAGAGTGGTATCGCCCGACAGCGGTATATTCGTGTCATCGCGTCTGATGGGTGGGCGGATTTTTGCGGCTGTGATGGATATGGCGCCCGCTGTGATGGGTTTTCTGCGCGATTCGTTCATGGGTGCCAGCTGATCGGGAGATTGAACATTTGAGTGCCTGATGCCGTTTGAAATAGAAAAAGTTTCGACTATGAAAACGGCAAACAACTGGTTAACGACAATTATTGTATTTGTTGTGGGCGTGCTGCTGATCGTGTGGCACGGCCGTCTTGACGTGCTTCAGTGGATAGTGATGGCTGTGGGTCTTATGCTCGTGATCCCCGGCGCCTATAGTTTTATTTCGGCAATAGCGCGTCGTTCGCATGCCCAAGGGGAGTATTCGGCGGCCTCATCCACTATAGTGGCGAGCCTCGGAGCGTTGGCTCTGGGTATATGGATGCTTGTCACTCCGGCTTTTTTCGTGGGTCTGCTGGCATATATATTCGGTGCGATCCTGGTGCTCTACGGCATATTCCATATCGTGGTGATACGGTTCTGGAGTTCGCCTTACGTGCTGCCGTGGTGGTTTTATGTGATCCCGGTGCTGATGATCGTCGCCGGTGTGGTGATACTGTGTTCGAGCGTCAGGGATATGGATTCGGCTGTGGTGCTGGTCATGGGTATCTCGCTGGTGGCTTCGAGTATCAACTCGGTGCTTGAACATGTGAGCACCCATCCGAGCCGCACGCGTGACGCGGCCTGATCGATGTCATTGTCTTCAGTTTCATTTTCCCATAATAGAAGAAGCTGTCTCCGCCTGGGCGGGACAGCTTCTCGATTATCTGTAGGTTTGTCAGTTGGACCTGTG
>CAJTQH010000080.1 GCA_910578305.1 uncultured Muribaculaceae bacterium | reverse complement strand
CCGATTTCAGCTGTTCTGGCTCGAAAGCATAGCCTTCCGATGGATATTTGTTTGCGAATCCTTTGGTGCCTGTGAGCTGATACATGCGTGAGTAGGGACGCGGATTGACCACGTCGTGCTGTATGTGCAGCGTCTTGCCGTTGGCGGTGCGTATCATGGTCATGGTGTGGTCGCCGTTGGCAAACGATTCGGGAGCCTTGCCGGTGGTGCGTTCGATGAACGCCGGGCCACTCACAGCTTTGGTATCCATGGATACGAGTGTGGTCATGCGGTCGCCACGGTGCATGTCGAGCAGCTGGCATGCAGGGCCTACGCCATGAGTTGGATACACGTCGCCGCGATGCTCGCGGTTGTAGTCCAGGCGCCAGTTGTTCCAGTAGTATGGCCAGAATTCATCAAGATTGTGTATGTAGCTGCCTTCGACATGGAGCACTTCGCCAAACAATCCCTGCTGAGCCATGTTGAGAGTGTTGATTTCAAAGAAATCGTACACGCAGTTTTCAAGCATCATGCAGTGCAGGCGCTTGCTTTCGGCCATGTTGATGAGCGACCATATTTCGTCGAGATTCATGGCTGCGGGCACTTCGATGGCCACGTGTTTACCATGTTCCATGGCATACAGAGCCATCTGTGCGTGGTGTTTCCAGTCAGTCACTATATACACAAGGTCTATGTCGGGGCGTTCGCACAGCACTTTCCATGCGTCCTCGCTGCCGCTGTATGCCGCTGCTTCCGGCAGACCGGCGCGAGTGAGAATCTTTTGTGTCGAAGTAACGCGGTCGGGTTCGATGTCGGCCAGTGCCACTATTCTGGAACCTGGAATGTGTACAAAACGCTCCACGGCGCTTGGTCCTCGCATGCCGAGACCGATGAAGCCAACACGGACAGTGTCGATAGGTGCGGCGGCAAAACCTACCAGGTCAGTGGCTCCGGCCGGACGTTCCGGCACTACGGTTGTGATGGGCTGACGGTCGGCTGTGGCAGCGGCGGCTCCGAAAGCTATGGCCATGGCCGAAGCGACTGCCAGAAAAGACTGTGATAATTTCATGTTCGCTTTGATTGTGGTGTAAATTATTTATTGATAATGTACTGCAAATATAAATAAAAATATTCTAAATCTCTGTCTGAGTTTTGTCTGGCCTGTGATTATGATATCATGGACATTATGATATTCATAAAATTTCATTATTTTTGCACAATAAATATCCTAACTACATTATTAAATCCGATTTCATGAAAATTTTCAAAGTGATTGCGTCGGCCACTCTCATGGCTTCCGCGGTGCTCACTGCCACAGCCCAGGACGACGGGTTCGATCTGTCGTCGCAGCGTGGCGAAGTGCAGGAGTACAAAGCAGTGCCCGGTCATAAGATTGACCACAAGGGTCTTGTGATAAATCCTACACCTCAGAGCATAGAGCGTCCGTACACCGGCATCCTTAATGCGTCGGGTGGTTTTGCGGTGAAGGACAAGAAGAAAGCATTTGCCGAAGATCTTGGTTTTCTGCGTCAGGCACCCAAGGGCTTGCCGCTGACTATAGATTTCGGTGCCAAGCAGGCCAAAAAGGCCGGTGTTAAAGCCGTGTCAGGAGCATATCTGCTTGAAATCGGCACCAAGGACGTGAAGATTACAGGTTATGACGAACGTGGTGCTTTCTATGGCCTGCAGACTTTGCGTCAGATACTTTCGAGTGAGGTCTCGCATGGCGGCGACGAACTGCCCATGATGGTGATCAACGACTTTCCCTCTATGAAATACCGTGGTGTGGTAGAGGGATTCTATGGCACACCGTGGAGCCACGATGTGCGTATGTCGCTCATAGATTTCTATGGCCGTAACAAGATGAACGACTACCTCTACGGTCCTAAGGACGATCCTTATCACAGCTCGCCATACTGGCGTCTGCCTTATCCTGCCGATCAGGCGAAGAATATAAAAGAACTTGTGGACAGAGCTCGTCGCAATCGTGTCAATTTCATTTGGGCCATTCACCCGGGAAAGGATATTCGCTGGGATAAAGCGGATTACGACAGTCTGGTGTGCAAATTCAACAATATGTATGATCTGGGAGTGCGTTCGTTTGCGATATTTTTCGACGATATAGAAGGCGAGGGTACAAACCCCGTGAAGCAGGCTGAACTGCTCAACGCACTCACCAAAGACTTTGTGAAAGCCAAGGGCGATGTGACCAATCTCATAGTATGTCCCACCGATTACTCTCAGCTCTGGGCCAAGCCCGGGCCTGACGGACCGCTGGCAGTCTATGGCCGTGAGCTTAATCCTGATGTAGAGGTGTTCTGGACAGGAGCGGTTGTATGCAGCGACCTTACTCCCGAGACTCTGGAGTTTGTAGACTCGCGCATCAAGCGTCCTGCTCTCTACTGGTGGAACTATCCGGTGTCAGACTACTGCAAGCACATCATGCTTCAAGGGCCGGTCTACGGTCTTGACACGAATCTCACCACAGATCAGGTGGCCGGTATCGAAAGCAATCCCATGGAGCATGGCGAAGCTTCGAAACTGGCGCTGTACGGTGTGGCCGACTATGCATGGAACACTCCGGCATACAATCCGATCGACAACTGGGAACGCGGTTTGGTAGAACTCGTGCCGGCTGCTTCTGATGCCTATCGCACATTCGCCATCCACTCTGCCGATACCGAAACAGGCTATCGTCGCGACGAATCGTGGGAAACGACTATATTTCCGTTCAATAAATACACTCCGGAGCAGTTTGCCGCTCTGAAAGCTGAGTTTGAAAAGATAGTGAAGGTAGAGGATGCCATGCGTAAAGATTGTCCGCCGGCATTGCTGGCCGAACTCTCTCCATGGCTTGTACAGTTTACCAAGGTAGGTAAGCGCGGTCTTTCCACACTTGATCTGATCAAGACTTTCGAAGGCGGCAACGACTCGCTTTTCTGGAGCGGATATGTGACCAATGTTATGACTCCGGCCGACAAGAAAGGCTATGAGGCTCATAAGATCGGTACCATGAAGCTGCATCCATTCTATGAAAAAGCCATGGACGACATGGTGTCGGAATTCTATGAGCGCATGACCGGTGTGAAGCCCGCTCAATACAAAGGTGTTGGCACATATCCCAACCTTCGCACGACTTTGTCGAAACTCATGCTCGACAATGACTCTACCACATATTACACTTCGGCCAACTCACAGAATGCCGGCGACTGGATAGGCGTGGATCTCATGGACGTGCGTCCTGTGGAGGAAGTGGTGGTACATCAAGGCCGCAACTCGGTAGATGATGTGGATTACTTCGACAATGTACGCCTCGAATACTCGCTCGACGGACGTACATGGACTCCGCTTACCGACGTACTGCCCCGTACTTATATAGTGACCTGGAGCGGCGAGCCCGTAAAGGCTCGATATCTGCGTCTCAACCGCATGGATTCAAAGCGCACCAACTGGGCTTCGGTGCGTATGTTCCGTGTCAATCCTGCCACTGCCGAACGTGTCGGTCTTAATATTGCCGCAGTTGATCCGGAGGGTGCGCTGCAGGCTTTCGATTCCAATCCCACTACGGCGTTTGAACTTAAAGAAGGCGATCTGGCATTTGACATCAAACCCGCTACTTCGTCTCTGACCATGCTTATGGGTGTTCCGGCGGCTCCGGTGGCTCTGGTGCAATATGATGCCAAAGGCAACGAACTGTCGTCGACCGCTATTACTACTCCTTATGCTGTCGTCGCAGTGCCTTCAGGAGCTGTCCGCGCAGCGCTTAAGGGAGCTGTCACTGTTTACGAAGTGGTTCAGAAATAAATAAATCTGTGGCAATCGTTGAGGTTGCTGACGTATGAATAGCGCCGAGGGTGCATTGATTCAGTCAATGCACCCTCGGTCGGTTTATGCAGTGGAATATGATGGTCAGATTCTTACACGATCCGATTCTGTGATTGGGCGAACGGGACGGCAAGGATTGCCCATGGCCAGATGCATCGGCGGCACATCGTCTGTGACCACGCTGCCTGCTCCGATCACCGCTCCGCGGCCTATGGTGACACCGGGCAATATGGTAACACCGCCGCAGATCCACACATCTGACTCTATGGTGACGGGCAGCGCTTTCATAATGCCCTCGTTGCGCTGATCGGGCAGCATGGCGTGAGTGATGGTGTAGATGCTTACGCCGGGCCCTATGAACACATTGTGGCCTATAGTCACCGGCGCTTCGTCGAGGATGGTCAGGCCGAAGTTGGCCACAAAATTATCACCTATGTGTATGTGCTTTCCGAAATCGCAACGAAACGGGCTGTGGATCAGAAAGTCGTGCCCTATGCTTCCGAGCATGTCCGTGATTATCCGGCATCGGGCTTCGATGTCCGACGGCATGAGCGAATTGAAGCGGTGGCAGGCGTCTTCGGTCGCGATCAGCATCTCCGATACTTCGGGATGGATGCCATGTACCCATCTGCCATGGTGGAGGTCGGTTAAAAGTTGGTCTATCATATCGGGATGAGTGGTATTTATGTGTCGTTAGAGTACAAAGATAGTTAAAAATCGGTCATAGAAGTCAAAGATAAAAAATATTGGGTAGTTGGCGGATTTTTTTGTATCTTCGCGGTGTTATATTGTCATGTAAGTACATGTCACTTGGCAATATGTGGTGAAAAGTAACTTAATTTCCACAATAGATTACAAATAACTTATGAGTAAGGAAAAGAAATTCTTGACTTGCGACGGCAACCAGGCTGCAGCGCATATCTCGTATATGTTCTCGGAAGTTGCCGCCATCTATCCCATCACCCCGTCGTCGACAATGGCTGAATATGTCGATGAATGGGCTGCTGCCGGACGTAAAAACATCTTTGGCGAGACTGTGCTCGTGCAGGAAATGCAATCGGAAGGCGGTGCCGCAGGTGCCGTTCACGGTTCGCTTCAGGCCGGTGCGCTGACCACCACCTATACCGCATCGCAGGGTCTGCTGCTGATGATCCCCAATATGTACAAGATCGCAGGCGAGCTTCTCCCCTGTGTGTTCCATGTATCGGCTCGTACCATAGCGTCTCATGCGCTCAGCATTTTCGGCGACCATCAGGACGTGATGTCAGTGCGTCAGACCGGTTTCGCCATGCTTGCCGAAGGTTCTGTACAGGAAGTAATGGACCTCGCTGGTGTAGCACATCTCTCTACTATCAAGAGCCGTGTGCCTTTCGTCAACTTCTTCGACGGATTCCGCACATCTCATGAAATACAGAAGATCGAAGTCGTGGATCAGGAAGATCTCGCTCCGCTCGTTGACCGCGAGGCTCTGGCCGAATTCCGCAGCCGTGCCCTCACACCCGATGCTCCCGTGGCACGCGGTATGGCTGAAAACGGCGACGTATTCTTCCAGCATCGCGAATCGTGCAACAAATATTATGACGCAGTGCCCGAAGTAGTAGAGGACTACATGAAGCAGATCTCAGCCATCACAGGCCGCGAATATCATCTCTTCAACTACTATGGAGCTCCCGATGCCGAACGTGTTATCATAGCCATGGGCTCAGTGACCCAGGCTGCACAGGAAGCCATCGACCACCTCATGGCCAAGGGCGAAAAGGTAGGTATGGTGTCGGTACACCTCTACCGTCCGTTCTCTGCCAAGCACTTCCTTGCCGCCGTTCCCGCTACCGCCAAGCGCATCGCCGTGCTTGACCGCACCAAAGAACCCGGCGCCAATGGCGAACCTCTCTTCCTCGACGTGGCCGAATGCTTCTACGGCAAGGAAAATGCTCCCATGCTCGTATCGGGCCGCTACGGTCTGGCGTCGAAAGACACCACTCCCGCCCAGATCATCTCTGTATTTGACAACCTCGCTCTGCCCGAACCCAAGACCGGCTTCACCGTAGGTATCATCGATGACGTTACCTTCAAGTCGCTTCCTCCGGTAGAGGAAATCGCTCTCAGCGGCGAAAGCACTTACGAAGCCAAGTTCTACGGCCTCGGTGCCGACGGTACTGTGGGTGCAAACAAGAACTCGGTGAAGATCATCGGCGACAACACTTCGAAATACTGTCAGGCTTACTTCGCCTACGACTCCAAGAAGTCGGGCGGCTTCACCTGCTCGCATCTCCGCTTCGGCGACGATCCTATCCGCAGCACATATCTGGTGACCACACCTAACTTCGTGGCTTGCCACGTGCAGGCTTATCTGCACATGTACGATGTGACTCGCGGTCTGCGCGACGGCGGCACATTCCTGCTCAACACCATCTGGGAAGGTGAGGAACTTGCCAAGAATCTCCCCAACAAGGTAAAGAAATACTTCGCCGACCACAACATTACCGTATATTACATCAACGCTACCAAGATAGCTCAGGAGATCGGTCTGGGCAACCGTACCAACACCATACTCCAGAGCGCGTTCTTCCGTATCACTGAAGTGATCCCCGTGGATCTCGCTGTTGAGCAGATGAAGAAATTCATTGTCAAGTCGTACGGCAAGAAGGGTCAGGACATCGTAGACAAGAACTACGCTGCCGTAGACCGTGGCGGTGAATACAAGCAGCTCCCCGTCGATGCCGCATGGTCAAATCTTTCAGCCGACGAACAGACTGAAAACTGCGATCCTGCATTTATCAACGAAGTGGTGCGCCCCATCAACGCACAGGCCGGCGACGACCTCAAGGTTTCGGCTTTCGTAGGTCGCGAGGACGGTACCTGGGAACAGGGCACTGCCGCTTATGAAAAACGTGGCGTGGCCGCATTCGTGCCCCAGTGGCTTGAAGAAAACTGTATCCAGTGTAACAAGTGTGCCTATGTATGTCCGCACGCTGCCATACGTCCGTTTGTACTCGATGCTGCCGAAATGGCTGCCGCTCCCATGGCCGAGGATAAGACTCTGCCCGCTATCGGCAAGACATTTGCAGGCATGCGCTTCATCCAGTCGGTCGACGTGCTCGACTGTCTCGGCTGCGGCAACTGTGTCGATGTATGTCCCGGCAAGAAGGGCGTGAAGGCTCTCGAAATGAAGCCGCTTGAAACACAACTCGACAAGCAGAAGGAATGGGATTACTGCGTGGCCAATGTGGCTTCTAAGCAGGATCTCGTCGACGTGAAGGCCAATGTGAAGAACAGCCAGTTCGCCACTCCGCTCTTTGAATTCTCCGGTGCTTGCTCCGGTTGTGGCGAAACTCCCTACGTGAAACTCATCAGCCAGCTCTTCGGCGATCATGAAATGGTGGCTAACGCTACCGGATGTTCGTCGATCTACTCCGGCTCGGTTCCCTCTACTCCCTATACCACCAATGCCAAGGGTCATGGTCCGGCTTGGGCAAATTCTCTGTTCGAGGACTTCGCTGAATTCGGTCTTGGTATGACTATCGCCAACGAAAAGCTCCGTGCTCGTCTGGCCGACAACATGGCTGCCGCCACTACCTGCCCCGATTGCAGCGATGAGATCAAAGCACTCGCACAGCAGTGGCTCGACAATAAGGAAGACGCAGCGGTGACCCGCGAAGTTGCCGACAAGATCGTGCCTCTGTGCCAGACTTGCAGCTGCGATATCTGCAAGACTATCGTTGAGCTCAAGGGCTTCATCGTACGTCGCTCGCAGTGGATCATCGCTGGCGACGGTGCTGCTTACGACATAGGTTTCGGTGGTCTCGACCACGTGCTTGCATCGGGCAAGAATGTCAATGTGCTCGTAGTGGATACCGAAGTTTACTCCAACACCGGTGGTCAGGCTTCGAAGGCTACTCCTATCGGCGCTATCGCCAAGTTTGCCGCATCGGGCAAGCGCATCCGTAAGAAAGACCTTGGCCTGATAGCCTCTACTTATGGCTATGTATATGTGG
>CAJTQH010000079.1 GCA_910578305.1 uncultured Muribaculaceae bacterium | reverse complement strand
CGCGGGTCACGGACACTTCTCCGGAAAGCTCCGTCAGAGGCAGGTGATCGGCAGACTCTTCAAGCAGAGCCCTCACATACCAGGCCTGCATCTCCATGGTGAGTTCACGATCGAGATCTATACCGTCGGTCCGGGTCACCGAACAGTCGGAGCGGAGCGGCTCCATGCGCCTCATCAGCTTCCACCGCTCCAGCATCTCTGCACGGCTCAGAGTGATCAGTCGCCGCATACGTTGACAATTCTGACATGAGCCTTTGGATGACGCAGCACAAGACAGCTGGCTTCGGTGGCCACCAGCGCATCGGTGTTGCGCACGCCCGAACGTTTGAGGTCGAGATGCTCCACCTTGAAGGGCACATGTGTGTATTTGGAAAGATACTGCGGATCGATGATCATGCCGTCGGCTCCGTGACCGCACTGGTCGAAGACTTCCGAATGTATCACATAGAGCGATCCGAACTTCGAGCGCAGCTCGCTGAAATCTATGCCCCAACGAGTCACAGTGTCTGCTGCCGATACCACACGCGTATAGTCGAGTCGGTTGAGAGCCTCGATAAGATCCGAGCCACCTATCAGAATCTTGCGCGTAGAGCCCGCGCACTCGCCTGTAAAGGCCTGACGCATTATGTTCACGAGAGTTTTCTCGGTCAGCGCGGCCACATCGGTCTCCACCACGCTCTGTGCCTGATGCCAGATGCCACCGGTAAAGAGCACCTCATCGTACTTCTGCGGATCGGTAAGGCGGCACTTGACACCAAACAGAAAGCTCTTCTCCATGCCCATGCGCATATCCATTATGGCCACTTCCTCCTGATCAGAGAAGTTCCAGCCCACCTCTTTAGAGGCAAGTCTGACGAGTGCCGACTGTTCGATCTGAGCCTTGAATATCTGACAATAGTTGCGCGACTTCACGGGCAGCGCCTCAAACTGAGCCGTCTGTACGTCGAGTTCAGACGCCGCACGGCCCATTCGCACCACCTTAGCTCCGGAACCGACAGCGGGCACCTGCCCGGTAACCGGCAGATTCAGAGCAAGAACCTTGAATCCGCCCGTTTCAAGAGCCTCCACCACATACAGCACCATAGGCTGCTCGCCACTGTCGGCGGTGTTTATGAGCACATCGGGCAGCAGCACCGTGTCGGTCACAGCCAGTACACGGTCGTCGGATGTTTGCAGCGTGCATATGTGTTTGCCTGAAGCGGCGTCCAATCCGTCGAGGGGAGTAAGCGACTTGAGAGCGATGGCCGACGGACGTGTATCCACCGAATAATACTCCACCTCCATCGACGAGGCCGGACGCGCGCCCACCATTCGCGATATCTGATCGACGGGAGTCGACATGGGGCGTATGCGCACTATGCGGCTGTCGACTTCGCTGACAAGCAACGATGGCGATGCCTCGCGTATGGCCGCCGTCGTGACGGGGCCGTCTGCAACATGCTGCATGCCGTTGGGGGTCTGTAATAACTGTGTGTTCTGTTTCATAGTGTGTCTGTTTTTACTTTGTGTTTTTCAGATGTTATGATAAAAATGCTGATATTGTCTGTTCAGTCCCATACATTGGGACGCAGCGACGACAGGAATGCCTCGGCCAGATCAGAGCCGGACTGACGGGTGGCGGATTCTCGTGGACGAAGCGGATTTTCAAGCAGGCCCGGACGCATCATCAGAGCCGTAATGCGCTCGTTACGGCCACGAATGTATCCGCGTTCCTCGGCCTCGGCCATCATCTCGCCGATCTGCTCGGCGGTATATACCACCTCTTCAGACTCGGAATCGGTTTGGATAGACGGTGCCGCATCCGGCCCGGCGGGCTGCTCCACCTCCGGTGCGCCCGGGAGCGGCGACACACCGGATTCATCGGCAGGCGTGATGTCGGTCACTTCCATTTGGGCTGTTTCATTGTCTTGCTTCATGTGTTTTTCTGTTTTAAAGGATTTGACTTATGTATGAGATTCACGATGCAAAGTTACTATGGTCCGAAGCCCGTCAGAGATGCAATTTGCGCGACACATGAAAAAATTTTAAATTTGCCGCATGGAACACATTCTCGACTATCCGCCCGTACTGACACTGCCGGAGGTAGACTCCACCAATACCTACATGGCCGCACACGCCGGCGATTTCAGTCACGGCGATGTGGTCATGACACTCAATCAGACGGGCGGACGCGGACAACGCGGCAACACCTGGGAGTCGGCACCGGGACTCAACGTCACCATGTCGGTGATGCTGCGACCCGAAGGGTTGTCGGCCCGACAGCAGTTTGCCATCTCCGAAGCCGTGGCCACGGCCATAGCCGATGTGACCCGCAGCCTTGTGGGACCGGCGGCCGAGGTGACCGTGAAGTGGCCCAACGACATTTATGCCGGCGATCTGAAGATATGCGGCATACTCATAGAGAATGTACTGTGTGGCTCACGCATCGAACGGAGCATAGCCGGAATAGGTCTCAACGTGAATCAGGAGCGGTTTGTGTCGCCTGCGCCCAATCCGGTGTCGGTACGCATGCTCACAGGCATGGCTCATTCAGTATCCGAGACCGTAGAGCGGCTGCGCGAGACAGTGCTTGACAACATGCGGCTCACCAAGTCCGACGAAGGGCTGGCCGAGCTGCACTCGCGCTATATGTCCATGCTATGGCGACGCCACGGATACCATCCCTACCGCGACGCGGCCACCGGCATCAGCTTCATGGCCGCCATCGAATCCATAGACACAATGGGATTTCTCACCCTCGCTCTCCCCGACGGCACTGTACGCCGATATGCGTTCAAAGAAGTGGCGGCAGTGCTGTGATGAAGAATTTTTCGTATCTTTGCCACATCCAAGCGACACATACAAATTTCAGCTCATGACCCAGACCAGCAAGCAATCATCGTCAGCCACGGCATCCCGGCGTCCGTCGGTCATAACCTTACTGCTCAAATACGGTGTGCCGCTCATAGTGAGTATCGGACTGTGCTACACGCTGTTTTCGGGTGTGGACATCCACGAAATGATGGAAACCATACGCACCAAGTGCGACTACCGGTGGATAGCTCTCGGGATGGCACTAAGCATATTCTCACACATATTCAGAGCCATGCGCTGGCGCATTCAGCTCAACGCCATGGGCATACGCGTGCCGCTATTCACGCTTGTGCTCAGCATATTCGGCACATACGCCGTGAATCTCATACTGCCTCGCCTGGGCGAGCTGTGGCGCACGGGCTACATAGCCAAGCGCCAGGAAGTGCCGTTTGACAAGGTGTTCGGCTCCATGATAGCCGACCGCCTGAGCGACACCATCACCGTAGGATTGCTCACACTGTTCACGTTTATCTTCGCCGGAGGTGCCATAGCCGACTATCTGTCGCAGAACGAGCAACTCTACGACACGCTGACCGGCATAGTGGCCTCGCCGCTGTTCTGGATCGCTATCGTAGCCTCAATCATAGCCCTGACTCTGATCATACGCGCCATGCGCCACACGGCATTCGCCGCCAAGGTGGCCGAATTTGGCCGTGGCATCTGGAAGGGTTTTGCCGTCATAGCCACCATGCCGGGCAAAGGCCGCTGGCTTCTGCTCACGGTGTGCCTGTGGGGGTGCTACTTCGTGCAACTCTACGTGTGCTTCTTCGCATTTCCCGAGACTGCCGAGGTGCTCCGGCACTACGGCATACAGGCCGTGCTCGTATGTTTCGTGCTGTCGAGCATATCCATGGCCGTACCGTCAAACGGCGGCATCGGGCCGTGGCAATATGCCGTGATCTTCGGTCTGAGTCTGTATCAGGCCGGTGTGCCGGGAATCACCACCGAGATAAGTACCGCGTTTGCCAATCTGGTCATGGGCTCCACCACGCTGCTGCTCATAGTTCTGGGACTGTTCACATTTATCTGCATAGCCATCGACCGCCGGCGCGACACACCGCTGCGCAAGTAAAAAAGCTCACACGCCATCACCATATACACATTATCGCCACATGCTCCTCGACGACGACTATCCCGACTATTTCACCGATGATGACGACACAGACGCCGGTGCCGACCTGCGGCTCCGCGACGAAAAGACAGACGGTCAGACGCAGCACGTAATACACTTTTCAGGCGCCGACGCATCACGCGGCAGCGACTCCGGCAGCATGCCCGATGATGACGACGACAACGATGACTTCCGTAACAGCGGCCGCACATGGATAGCTGTAGCTCTGGCAATAGTCGCCGTGCTTGCCCTCACAGCCTATTTCCGCTACTTCTCGCCATGTGTCGACGATGCCGTGACGGACGCACGCATCGAATCGGTGCAGACACGCGGCACCCTGTTCAAGACCCACGAGGCACGCATAACCGACGTGGCCACCGGGCGGCAAATCGATGTGTCGGTGGCCGATGCAGCCACAGCCGCAACCATGCAGCAGGCACAGGGCTCATCGCGCGCCATGCGATTGCACTACCGCCGCTACCACGCGGCACTGCCATGGCGCGGCGAGTCGGAAGTGATGGTATTTTCGGCCCGATAGCAGCACCCCGTCACTGAATTTGCATTTTTTTATTTCGCTTTTTGCGCAAAACTTTGCAGCACTTTCAATTCGATTGAGTAACTTTGCATTTCAATGCGTACTTAAAAACCCTCTTCTATTATGTCAGAAATAAAGTGCATAGGCATCCTCACCTCCGGAGGCGACGCCCCCGGCATGAATGCAGCCATCCGCGCCGTCACCCGCTCGGCCATCTTCAGCGGTTTCAAGGTCAAGGGCATATACCGTGGCTATCGCGGCCTGATTTCCGATGAAATCCAGGAGTTCAAGACCCAGAATGTGTCCAACATCATACAGATGGGCGGCACCATACTCAAGACTGCGCGCTGCCCAGAGTTTCAGACATCGGAAGGACGTCAGCTCGCCTATGACAACCTGAAACGTCACGGCATCGACGCCCTCGTGGTGATCGGTGGCGACGGTTCGCTCACAGGTGCGCGCATTTTCGCCAACGAATTTAATCTGCCGATCATCGGACTGCCCGGCACCATCGACAATGACCTCTACGGCACAGACTCCACCATTGGCTACGACACAGCACTCAACACCATAATGGAGTGCGTCGACAAAATCCGCGACACGGCGACCTCGCACGAACGCCTGTTCTTCATCGAAGTCATGGGTCGCGACGCCGGATTCCTTGCGCTCAACGGTGCCATAGCTTCGGGAGCCGAAGCCGCCATCATCCCTGAAATATCCACCGAGGTCGACCAGCTGGCCGAACTCATCCAAAACGGATTCCGCAAAAGCAAGAACTCGTCCATCGTACTCGTGGCCGAAAGCCCCGTCACCGGCGGAGCAATGGGTCTGGCCGAACGTGTGAAGACAGAATATCCCGGCTACGACGTGCGCGTGTCCATTCTCGGACACCTTCAACGAGGCGGTTCGCCCACGGCTCATGACCGCATACTGGCATCGCGCATGGGTGCCGCGGCCATCGACGCCCTGCTTGAAGACCAGCGCAACGTGATGATAGGCATCAACAACGACAACATAGTCTACGTACCGTTCTCTAAAGCGATAAAGAACGACAAACCCATCAACCGCACACTGCTCGACACACTCCGCCGTCTATCCATCTGACACGCATGGACATTCCTCAGGAGCTACTATCGCTGTTGCAAAGCTACGGAACTCCGGCATTCGACATGCTGGAGGAGGCTTTGCGCACACCGCCCACCGTGGCCGTGCGCTACAACAGCGCCCGCGGACTCGCACCCGCTCCGGGAGCCGACATCGTGCCGTGGTGTCCGCAGGGATGCTATCTGCAGGAGCGTCCGGCATTCACATTCATGCCGCGGCTTCATCAGGGAGCATTTTATGTGCAGGACGCATCATCCATGTTTCTATGGTACGTACTGAAGCACATTACCGCTCCCGGCACACCGCTGCGCTATCTCGACGCATGCGCCGCACCGGGCGGCAAGACCACCGTGGCACTCGACATACTGCCCCAGGGCTCGCTCGTCGTGGCCAACGAATATGTCCCGGCACGTGCAGCCATTCTTGAAGAAAACCTCACCAAATGGGGACGCCCGGCCGTGGTGACACGTGGCGACACCGCCGCATTTTCGGCCCGCACGGGAGCCTTTGACATCATAGCCGCCGATGTGCCCTGCTCGGGCGAAGGCATGATGCGCAAGGACGAAGAAGCAGTAGGCCAGTGGTCGGCGGCGCTCGTGGATCAGTGTGTCGAACGCCAGCGCCGGATAGTCGACAACCTGTGGCCCGCACTCGCTCCGGGAGGGCACTTCATATACAGCACCTGTACGTTCAACCGCCTTGAAAACGAGGAGATGATACGCTACATCATGGATCACTACGGCGCACAGCCTGTAGACATACCATGCAATCCGGCATGGGGCATCACTCCGGGCATAGACACCGACGCGCCGTGCTATCGCTTCATACCGGGAGTGACACGCGGCGAAGGCCTGTTCATGGCTGTGCTGCGCAAGCCCGACGATGCCGACAGCGACGAGGTGCGACATGCCACACGCCCCCGGCGCGACAAAGACAACCGTCGCCCCAAGGCATCGGCGACAATACCCGACGAAGTGCGCCGATGGATCGATGCCCGGGCATTCGACGTATCGCCGCAAGGTGTGGTGTCGGCCGTAATGCCCACCGCCTTCCCCGACTTCTATCTGCAACCGACACTTGAGATAGGCACCATAAAAGGGCGCGACATAATACCGTCGCAGGCTCTGGCCTTGAGCACGGCACTGCACAGAGAGGCATTTCACTGCGTAGACATTCCGCTGTCGCAGGCCATAGCATATCTCCGATGCGAGGCTCCCGAACTGCCCGAAGGCACTCCCACCGGCATAGTGCTGCTCACCTATCGCGACCTGCCTCTCGGATTTGCCAAAAACATAGGCCGAAGAGCCAATAACCTGTATCCACGCCGGTGGCGCATCCTGTCGGAACCACCCGCATCAATCTCAACCTCTGACTTATGACACGTATATTACGCCACCCGCTGCCACTGCTGCTGATGCCCATAATAGCCCTCGCGCTCGCGGCATGCCGCCCCGTGTTCACGCTCAACGGTGCAGCCATCGACTACAACGTATACCACACCATCCACGTATCCAACTTCCCCATACGAGCGGCTCTGGTATACCCGCCGCTGCAACAGACGTTTGAAAACGAGCTCCTCGACTACATCAACCGCAACACACGCCTGCGCACTATCGACGGCGCCTCGGATCTGCAGATAGAGGGCGAAATCACTCAATACTACCTTACTCCTCAGGCCGTAACCGAAGACGCCTACGCCTCGCGCACACGCCTCACCATCGGTGTTCGCGTCAAGTACACCGACCATAAGGCCGAGGGCAAGGACGTGGACCAGACATTCACAGCCTACCGCGACTTCGACAGTTCACAGATGCTGACCGACGTGCAGGATCAGCTCTGCCAGGAGATATCACAGGAACTCGTACAACTGATTTTCAACGCCACCCTCGGCAACTGGTAACATCCACACACCACCGACATGCCCGACCAATCATTACATCAGCTTCTGACTGCAATATCCGACGGCACCGGACTCACATATGCCCGCGATGCCGCTCTTGTCGACGACCTCGCCGCGCAGTATCCGTTTCTATCGCTGCCGGCCGCAATGATGTTGCGCAACGACCCCGACATTCCGGCCGAATACGCCGAGTCTCTGAAAGCACGTATCGCACTTAACGCTCCCGACATGGACTCGCTAATGCGGCTGATAGACCCATCCGGAGCCGGATTCGCTTCATTCTACCCCGCATCCCCGGAGCCCGAAACGCCGTCGACCGACAAAGCCATAGACACGTTTCTCGACAATTATGCACAGC
>CAJTQH010000078.1 GCA_910578305.1 uncultured Muribaculaceae bacterium | reverse complement strand
CGGTGCGTATGAATCGTGGCATGTTTGGCTGCACCATAATGGGCTTATTGGCGATAATATCGGCCGAGAAGAGGCCGGTGAGCAGATTCTTGTCATAGGCAAGAGCCATGAGTCGCCATGTGGTATTTGCGTTCGGCACACGGTAGGTCAGCGACAGACGTCCATCTGCGTCGGTGTTGAGGGTCGGCTGATAGAGAGCAAGTGCTGTTTCATTTTCGCGATATTCAAAGGTCGGTAAAGATTGACCGGATGTTTCAGGATTGGCACTTTTCGCACCGTATCCTGTCACAATGGTTTCATTAAGAGAAAGACCGCTGTCATAAAGTGCACCAGCGGACGATTCTTCTTCGACCATATCGGTTGCAACAGCTTCCGCCTGTAATTTGGCATTAGCCATGGGTGCGCGTGCTCCATATAACTGCTGGGAAGATGTAACGGATAATCCATTGACAGTGCCCGACAGAGATCTGTAGACGCGAGAGTTGCGTGAAAAAGCATTGGACATGCCGTAGAACTCAAATGCCGGATCTTTGATTTCGGAGCACCGCATATAAGTGATGGATGGTGTAAGATTGTATGAGAATGTTGAGCCGACAATACGAGGGAAATATATGTGCATTGAAGGCACATATCCACTGGTCGGTTTGAAGTCCCAGGAAAAATTAGGTTGCAGAGCATCAAGGGCACTATTATACATGTCGAGTATCATGGCTGCCGATACCCCCGTGCTGTCTTGATCGACAGTGCGGAATGTCCATGTCTCTTCTGTGCCCGGAACAATGCGGTTGCGGAATGATTCGGCCACAATGCGAATGCTGCGGTCCGAGTCGGGCGTTTTTATTAAAATAGTGGCATTGGACGCTTTGAAATTCGATGTCGCATTTAGGTGTACTGAGGCTTTGTTGATGTTTTCGGGCAGTTTCACTTTAAGGTGATGCATTCCGGCCTTGTTGCTGATCCATCGCTGGTCGATGATCTGATTATTTTCGTCACACAATGTGTAAAGTATATATTGCAACGGTGCGGAAGTGCCGTAAAGAATGTCGGCAGTGCGATTGGCACCGGTAGTGACGGTGCTGTTGTCGAGCGGTGTCCAGAATGGATAATGTATGCCGGTCATCGGCGGCATTTTATCATCGGGGCGGTACACTATAATATCGTCACATACTACCGAATCGGCATTCATTCCCGGTAGGCTGAATACAAAGTCGTATTGGCCTGAAGATAATGATGTGAGGTCAACAGTGGGATTGGAAGAGCGCAGCGATGAGCGTAGTACAATGCTGTCGGCTCCGGTCTGTACCCGATAGTCAACAAGTGTATCGATTGTTTGTCCATCGGAACCGTTGACTTTCAGTTTCAGCTTCACCGGATGAGTTATGTCGATGTTTTCGGGCATTGATACGTTGAGTTCATACGCTTTTCCGAGAGTAAATGTGCGTTTTGCCTCATGGCTTTCTCCACTGTTCGATGTAGCCTGTATGGTGGCAGTGAACGCTCCGTCCGGTGCTGGTGAATTGGCAAATATGTCTTTCGAAAGTTCGATCTTAAATTCACCCGAGGCATCTGTAGTATCGGATGTGTTGTAAAAATCGATTCTGTTTGACGCACGCCACCACGGGCGCTGGCTTACCGACAGATTGAGCTTGAGCGGCACACCTGACATAGGCATACCTGAATATGTGCGTACTTTTCCTGTCAGAGTTACGTCGCCTTCAGCCGGTGTGGACTGAAGTACATTTGTAATTTCCACAAAGTAAGTGGGTGTTTTGTAGTCGGAAACAGTGAACCATTCCAGGCAGATTTCATCAGAATCATCGTTATGCTCACTGATACGGATAGAGTATTGCCCGGTAAGTTCACCTTGCGGAATCACGAAGTGTCCGTTGATACGACCGAAACTGTCGGTAGTCATATTCAATGTGTCGACAGCAGTCGCATTGGCGTTGTACATCACCACATTAAGATTGCGGTCGGCAGCAAGACGATGACGTGAGCCGGAAATCTCATAAACTATGGCGTTCCATCTTACGGTATCGGCCGGACGATATATTGGGAGATCCATAAGAATTCTGGCATCAGTTTCCCATTTGGACCGATCGGAGTTGGAAAGATAGTTGCTGATATATTCTGGCTGTGAGTTATAATTTCCGGGCTTGGTTGCGTAAACAAGACCGTACAGTTGTTCGTTTGGCTCAAGCTGAAAGAATCCTTCGGAATCTGTACTTCCGAGCGTTGAAGTCTTCTTTGAACTTTTACGAAATATTATGTCGGCACCATCGACCGGAGCTCCGGTCGATGCGTCGGCAACAAATAGCTCGGAGCTGTATGCCGAACGTTTTCCAAGGGTTATATCCGAACATAGTATAGCGGCATACTGACGGTATCTGTCGGGGTTAATGCCATCGCATTCAGGCATGACAATATAATAACCATAGGACGGAATGGAGAGTGTAACAGTCGAATCGGCCTTGAACGGTATTTTTCGGTCAAAATTTATAGTCTGAGAGCTTACGAGCGTAGGTTTGGATTTTCGATTGAAACTATAATTAACATAGAATGGTATTTCGCTGTCATCAATCTTATAAAGATTCACTTTGACAGACGTGGCGTTGCGGGAAGTAATTAAGACTTTGAAATTGTCGGTGGGACGTGTAAACTGGGTGTGTCCAAGTAAATTTATACGAGGCTGAGACATGGACATCAACTCGTTTTTGATGCAGTTGAGCCTGCTGAACCCGGGAAAACGTCCGATGAATTCCTGCATAAGACCATACAGTTCGGTTGTCTGTTTCGGATTGTCGTTGTCGGCATCCATCTGAAGCAATATATCACCACTGTATTGCGAATCGGCATACTGACGGTAAAGATTGAGCAGAAGGTCGTGTTTCTGACTCTCGGCATTTTCGGTCATCGTATCGTATATGCCGTCGGTAATGAATTCGATGCGTGAAAGATCGGTATGGATGAGCGGCGCCGTATCATTTGCGTGGAATCGCAGCAGCGCGGCGTAGATCTCAAGTATTTTCTGTGCTTCGGCCGAAGTGGGTACATAGACCGGTTGCAATGCGAAAATATGGTGTGGTGTGAGCACTGTGATTGAAAAGACATTGCTGAAATATGACAGATTGCGTCGCAAGCGGATACATTCGTTGGCCACAAAGTCGTAGAGAGTGGGAAAATATATCAAAGTTTCTTTATCGGCTGTGACTATATCGGAATACTGCGCAAGAGGTAGCCGCTGGAGTTCGGGAGTGTTGATCATGGCGCTGTCGCATAACTGCGATATCACCTGACGGAACTGAGCGCCGCTCCATTCAGTGTAATCGTTCGAAAGAGGCGTGAGAGGCAGTTCTCGGTTGTTGTATTTCCATTTATTGTCATCAAATATACTATTATATATTCGAGCTTTGAGCAGGTATAACAGAGATCTGGTACCGGCGTCGGAAAGCTCGGACATAGTCTTGTCCATAAGTTCCAGTATCTGAGGTAGATTCTGTACGGTGATGTTGCTTTGAGCCAGCGAGTAGTCGATGAGTGAGCGCAATGCCATGATGTCATTGCCAGAACGCAATGATTTCTTAAGTTGCTTTTCGGCATTTGCGGACACTTTTTGTGGATAAGCGAAGTCGGGATGAACGACTTTGGTCTGGGCCTGCAAGGCCATGGAAAAGCCGATCACAACGCATAAGAGTGAGGTGATGGCTCTTGTAATGTTCGCTCTCATATAATATAAACGGATAAAAATTATTAAATCGTAGGATATGGTATCTATGCGGCATCGGGACGCAAAACCTCGGAGAGGAGCGTCCCGACGGTATAACAAGCCGGAGTATGCCGATGGTTTCCGGAGAAAGTTATTTTTTCTTTCGGTGCTTCATGAGCTGACGCATCCATTTCATTTCCGCCCCTTTGAACTTAAACAATTGCTTTGGGGTAAGCACTTCCTTGAATTTCGGCAGATATTTCAGCTCGATATCGGCTTCTTTAGCCTTGAATTCAAACATTGCTTCGGCAGCTTTTTCGTATTCCAGATCAGTGACCTGTTTTTTACCTTTGATGGAATGTCTCAGTCGGTCGGTTTCGTAGCGGAGCTTGCCAAGCTCATTGTCCATGGCCGTGTATACGGTCACGAATTTTTCTTTTTGCTCGTCGGTCAGTTCGAGTTGCTTGGTCATGAACTCGATTTTTGCCTGCTGCATTTCTTTGGCCCACTGTCGACGGCGTGCATTGTTGCTGTCGGCTGCATCGTCGGCCATGGCACTGACAGAGATCATGGCTAAAGCAAAAAGTGTGACTAAAAAGCGTCGTAAACTGAAAGAAGCTGTCGTATGCATAATGAGTGAGTGTTAAAATTCAATATCGTCGGGGTTGAAGCCTTGTTCGTAAAGATCGTCGTAAATTTCAGTGTCGGGCATGTCGGCCACGCAATAGTTGTAGTAAAACGCATCGTTGTCGATAGCGCTCATGAGGGTGGGGTTTTCGGCTATGTCGAGTGATGATGCCGGACGCAATATATCGAACATGTTCATCATGCACCAGATGCCTGCAAACATGGCCGCCATGTATACGTAGGGGCGTATGATCTGCCAGCGCGAGCGCTTGACCGGTGCAGTGACAGGTTTCTCCCAGTCCTGTTGCGGGAGCTTTGCTGACATACGCTGCTGAAAGTCATGGAAGTAACCGTCGGGGACGGTCATGCCTGACTGGCGGTTGATCTTGGAGAGAATATCGTGATTTTCCATCGGTAGAGAATTGTTATGCTGATTAGACATTGACATAGGCCGTGGGTTTAATCATTGTCGTGAAAATATTGCTCTATTTTTTTGACGGCAAGATGGTAGGATGCTTTAAGCGCTCCTACTGAAGTGCCGAGAATCTCCGACATCTGTTCGTACTTCATGTCGTCGTAATAGCGCATGTTAAATACGAGACGTTGTTTTTCAGGTAGTAATGCTATAGCTTTGCGCAGTTGCAGAGCCAGTTCATTCCCGTCGATGTGAGTGTCGGATTCAATGGCATGGAGCAGATGCGAGTCTTCGTCGTCCATGGACACATTAGGTCGCTTGCGTTCGCGTTCGATGTGCGACAGGCTTTCGTTGATGGCGATTTTATACAGCCATGTCGATAGCTTGGCGTCGCCGCGAAAATTGTCAATGGATGACCATGCTTTCAGAAATGTGTTCTGCAGCAAGTCGTCGGCGTCTTCGTGACACTGCACCATGCGGCGTATCTGCCAGTAGAGAGGCTCGCCATAACGGGCAATGACCTCTTCGAAGGCTTTACGGCATGTGGACGGGTCTCGCAGACGAGCCACCAGCTGAGATTCGTCGTTGTCAGTTGTCGTAACTTCAGTCATTAGTGTTAAAGTTTGGCATCGGTGAGCCTGGTATCACCGGCAATGCCGTGTTATTGAAATGTAAAATTAATTATTGTTTAACACATTGGCACAATCCGTCGTCATAAAAAATGTTATACCTTTGTGCCCATCATAGGCAGAATACCATAAATATGTCACAGAGCAACAAAAGTAGCGCTCCGATGGTGAGCGTAGTTATGATAGCATATAATAATGAGCGGTATATAGATCGCGCAATAGAGGGCGTGGTGAGGCAGCAGGTCGATTTCGACATTGAACTGGTGATATGCGACGATGCCTCGACCGACTCTACGGCCGATATTGTGGCCAAGTGGGCAAAGAAATATCCGGGAGTGATACGTTATAGCCGTAATGCGTCCAATCTTGGCGTGCAGGGCAACTATCTTGAGGCTTTCAGGCATTGTCGCGGCAAGTATATGGCCATGTGTGATGCCGATGATTACTGGATATGCCGCACTAAACTCGCCCGTCAGGTGGATTATATGGAAAATCATTCGGAGTGCGCCATTGTTTTTCACCGTGTGGTCAACTATTTTGAGGCTACCGGTGAGATGAGTCTAAGCAATGGTGGAGCCGATGCCCGTAAAGCAGAGTCGGATATCGTGGATCTTGCGCGGCGCAATGTGATAACAAATATGAGTGTTCTTTACAGGCGAGAGCTTGTGGATCTGACCCGGTTGCCGTCATGGCTCGGAGAAGTTCGTCTGCTTGATTATGCCATGCACATGCTCTATGCCGCACATGGCACTGTGCACTATATGCGTCGGCCCATGGGTGTGTATCGCCAGTCTCCGCAGGCAATATGGAGCATGGCGGAGAGTTACAGGCGTCTTACTATGGCTCTGGATGTGCGTCTGCATCTGTTGGAAACTTTTGCAGGACGAGAAGATGTGGCGCGTGAGCTGCGTAAGGCGTCGGTAAACACCGTGGTGGCCATGGTGGCTGCTGCAGGCGAAGATGAATCGCGTCGTCGTCAGGCTCTCGACATGTTGCAGCGCATAGGAGCTGATGTGTCGGAGCAGGAGGTGATGCGAAGAGCATCGCTTCCTCCGAAAAAGAAAGCACTGACAAAGCGGGTGCTAAGCCAGTGCAGGACATTGGTGTCGCGCATGATTCCGGTACCTAGACCATAACATACGCGAATATGGATTTATTCAGGTATCGGTAGATACATGTCGGAGTCGTTGCAGAGGTCGCGGATCAGTTCGGCATATATTATTGCGGCATCGTTGACATAACGGGCTCCTTTTTCGGCTGTGGCTGCGGCGGGTGATCCTATGCCGGTGTCACGGCTCACGGCATCCCAGCGTCGTGGAAGCCATGCCACACCACGGCGAAGTGTGTCGGCCTTAAATCCGCCGGCTTTACCCGAGCCTGCTTCATCGAGATTGACGAGTTCGGGATGATAGTGCATCATGACCGATGTCTCCAATTCATCAGCATGGTCGCCCGGATTGTCAAAATAGTCACGTGCGGGCAATACCTTGAACCATTCACTGGTGGCAATGAGCATGTCGGGCAGATCAACCGCCAGATCGCGAATCATGTTTTTAAAGGTATTTCCTCCATGTCCGTTGATGATTAGTAGTCGGCGTATTCCCTGAGTGTATAGAGAAGCCACGATATCGGTCAGCACTGCTTTCTGCGTTTCGTAGCGTGAGTGGACGCAGAATTTCAGTTGACGCTGTCCGGGATTTTGCGAGCCGAGGGTCACGGGTGGCATTACCATGGTGTTTATGCCATAGAGCTCGTGGGCCTTGCACGCGGCGTCGACAGCCACATCATGGCTCAATATGGCATCGGTAAGGTAGGGGAGATGCAGATTGTGAGGTTCGGTGGCTCCCCAAGGCAATATAGCTATCTGATAGTCTATGCTGCGAGTGGTACCATAGTTGCTTACTGAAAGGTCGAATAACTTATTCATGGTTTATCAGTGATGGCATATATCGGTCATGTGCAGTGTTTCTGATGTGCGTATGCGAGGCTTGATTTCGCCGCCAAGCAAATAGAAATCATGATCATTGCCGGGAACAATGACAGCTCCGGCACGAGCGGCTTCTGCTGTAACTTCCTCTACATCGTGTTGTCCGGTTATCGGATTGAATACTATGATATTGGGGTTGAAACGATACCATTCTATGGGGTGTTGCAGATAGTCTGGAGCCTGATTGCGAAGTGCTTCAAGAAACACATCCTTGTTGACACCTCCGCACACTGCAATGCGTCCGTCGGATAGTGTGCAAGCAGCTCCACCTCCTACCGACACAGTGTTTCCGTCGCGATCGGTTAGTGCGGGCAGAGTGCTCCACTTGGCCTTTTTATCGGGTAGGATGGAGAGTCCGTCAAGTTCAAGAGTGGCGTTTTTGCCATCGTGTTTAGGTGCGAATCCCCCCCATATATATATTCGTTCTCGGCCTTCGCCATCTATAGCCACAGCCATAACCGGCTGCACACGTGGATTGCCGGGCATGTCGGCCATTGCAGTCCATTGCGGATCTGATTCAGCGAGGTCGATTGTATATATGCGGCGCGACGGA
>CAJTQH010000077.1 GCA_910578305.1 uncultured Muribaculaceae bacterium | reverse complement strand
GACACCGACTTCTATGTAAGCCAAGCCATCGTGGATCGACTCGTATACCGACGCGAAATCCTCGACATGCTCGCCAAAGCAACCGGTAAAGAAAAACCCGTATTCATCGAATACACCGACTACCACAACGCCGTCAAAGCATCTCACACAGAAGCCGGAGAAAAAAACATAGCAGTACTCTACGCCATTGGCGACATAACCGAAAACGCCGACAACGGCATTGCATCCGACCGCCTCGTCCCCCAGATACTCGAACTCATTGACAACCCCACCGTCGACGGCCTCATACTGCGCGTCAACTCCGGCGGCGGCAGCGCATTTGCATCCGAGCAGATCTGGGAAGCACTCGAGCAGTTCAAAGCCGTCACCAAAAAGCCATTCTACGTATCAATGAGCGACATGGCCGCATCCGGCGGATACTACATATCTTGCGGAGCCGACAAAATATTTGCCGAACCGCTCACTCTCACAGGCTCCATCGGCATATTCGGCATGATACCCAACATAGAGCCACTCCTTAAAGACCATCTCGGCATCAACTCCGAGACCGTAGCCACCAACGCCGGAGGACTGCCCGACATACTCACACCCATGAGTCCCGCCCAGCGAGAAGCCATGCAGGAATACGTCGACCGCGGATACGAACTATTCGTAAGCCGGTGCGCAAAAGGACGCAACATGAGCATCGACTCCATAAAAGCCATCGCCGAAGGACGCGTATGGGACGGACAGAGTGCCCTCGAAAACGGACTCGTCGACTGCCTCGGAGGCCTCGACACTGCCATCGAACACATGGCGCAAGCCCTCGGAGCCACAGCCTCCACAGTCTCCATCAGCGAATACCCCCTCATCACACCAAAATGGTGGCAACCGCTCCTCGACATGGACACCGACCTGAATGCCATGCAAAACCTGTCCGACAAACTCCCTCTTGCAACAGGCATCCGGCAACTTCAGCACCTGCGCCACATGCACCCGGTACAGTGCCGCACCAACGTGATGATAATACGATAAAACACCCACCACAGCACCATTTTCAGCCATGGCCAAAAACAAAATACTCTCACTTCTGCTGCTCTATCCAATAAGCAAAATATACGGATGGGCCATGGCCATACGCAACGCCATGTTCGAGCGCGGCATGCTGAAACAAAAAGAATTCGACGTCCCGGTTATCGTGGTAGGCAACATATCTATGGGCGGATCAGGCAAAACGCCTCACACCGAATACATCGTCAACACGCTCAAAAACGAATTTCACCTCGGAGTCCTCAGCCGAGGATACAAACGCAAGACACACGGATTCGTGCTTGCGACACCACAGAGCCACGTCGACGACATCGGAGACGAACCATATCAGATCTACCACAAATTCATCGACAGCGGAGTAATGGTCGCCGTATGCGAAAAACGCGTCAACGGAATAGTAGAGATGCGCCATATAGACCCCGAGCTCAACCTCATAGTACTCGACGACGCATTCCAGCACCGCTACGTCAAACCTACCATATCGGTAGTGCTCATGGAATATTCCCGTCCACCCTACAAAGACCACATGCTCCCCTATGGGCGTCTGCGCGAACCCATGAGCGCCCTCAACAGAGCCGACGTAGTCATTGTCACAAAATGTCCGCCGGGAATGAAACCCATGGAGACACGCATATTCAAGCAGCAGCTCAATCTGTTTCCATACCAGAAACTACTGTTTTCAAACTACGTCTACCAGCGGCTCACCCCGATGTTTCCCGAAAACATGCCCGCACATACACGGCTGCAACTTTCCGATCTCACCGCCGCCGACTCCATACTGGCCGTTGCCGGAGTGGCAAATCCAAGACCATTTATCAAACAGTTACGGACATACAAAGCCAAAGTACGCATAAAAAGCTATGCCGACCATCACCACTTCTCACACTCCGACATGACAGCCATACTACAGAAATTCACCGACATGTCCGGAAAGAAAAAAATTGTGGTGACCACTGAAAAAGACGCCATGAGGCTCAGAAACAACCCCTACTTCCCCCACGAACTCCGCAATTGCACATACTACCTGCCCATAACGGTTAGCTTTGCCGACTACAACGACATGTCGCTCGAAGAGATTCTCACTCAACTCCTACGCACCGACCGCAGACTCAAACACTGAGATCTCACAACATCCCTACGGTCACACTCATCTGCAAGCAAACCATCAGCATCTCCGATTGTTTTACCCATTGCCCGACAACTCATCTGGATTACCATAACCATTAATATATACGATTATGTTAGAAAAAATTCAAGAAACCGCACTCTACATCAAAAGCAAAGTAGACAAGATGCCGGACACCGCCATCATCCTCGGCACCGGACTCGGAGCCTTGGTCGACCATATCGAAGACAAGACCTATATCCCCTACACCGAGATACCGAACTTCCCCGTATCCACCGTCGAAGGACATAGCGGCAACCTCATCTTCGGCCGCCTCGGATCAAAACCCGTAATGGCCATGCAGGGACGCTTCCACTACTACGAAGGCTACGACATGAAACAAGTCACATTCCCCGTGCGTGTGATGAAAGCACTGGGCATCGAAACTCTATTCGTGAGCAACGCAGCCGGAGGCATGAACAAAGAATTTCGCGTTGGCGACATCATGATCATAACCGATCACATAAATCTATTTCCCGAAAACCCACTCCGTGGCAAAAACGACAACCGCCTCGGACCGCGCTTTCCGGCCATGACCGAAGCCTACGACCATAAGCTCATCGCCTTAGCCGACTCAATCGCCGCCGAAAAAGGCATCCGGGTCATGCACGGCGTATATGTAGGCGTCACCGGGCCCACATTCGAGACACCGGCCGAATACGAATTCTTCCGCATCATCGGAGGCGACGCCGTTGGCATGTCCACCGTTCCTGAAGTCATTGTGGCCAACCACGCCGGAATGAAAGTTTTCGGTGTGTCGGTAATCACCGACCTCGGAGGCAAGGACGTCACCGAAGTCCCCACCCACGAAGAAGTGCAGAAAGCCGCACAGGCCGCACAGCCGAAAATGATGGAAATAATGCGCGACCTCGTGACACGCGCCATATGACACTTCAACCACATGTATGAATCAGAAACACACTGAAATATCACAACTGGGCGAATTCGGCCTCATTGACCGTCTCACCGAAGGAATAGAGCACGTCAACGCATCCACCGTCACAGGAGTGGGTGACGACGCGGCAGTATTGCGCTATCCCGACACCGAAGTGCTCGTAAGCAGCGATCTGCTCGTCGAAGGCATACACTTCGACCTCACCTACGTACCCCTGAAACATCTCGGCTACAAAGCCGCCGTGGTCAACTTCTCCGACATATACGCCATGAACGGCACACCACGCCAGATCACCGTATCGCTCGGCATATCGTCGCGATTCACCGTCGAGCACATGGAGCAGCTCTACGCCGGCTTGCGCCTGGCTTGCGAACTCTACGGAGTAGACCTCGTCGGAGGCGACACCACATCGTCACGTTCCGGGCTCATCATCAGCGTCACATGCATTGGCGACGCCCAGGCCGGCAAAGTGGTGCTTCGCTCCGGAGCCAAAAACACCGATCTGATATGTGTGAGCGGCGACCTCGGATCAGCCTACATGGGACTACAGCTGCTCGAACGCGAAAAGGCCGTCAGCGCCGGCGACAAAGACTTCATACCCAAGTTTGAAGGCAAGGAATACCTCATCGAGCGTCAGCTCAAGCCCGAAGCTCGCCGCGACATCATAGCCGCGCTGGCCGAAAAAGACATCGTGCCAACAGCCATGATGGACATCAGCGACGGACTGTCGTCGGAACTCCTGCACATATGCAAGGCAAGCCACACAGGATGCCGCATATACGAAGACCGAATCCCCATCGACTACCAGACAGCCGTTATGGCCGAAGAAGTCAACATGAACCTCGTGACAGCGGCACTCAACGGAGGCGAAGACTACGAACTCCTGTTTACCGTACCCCTCCACTGCCACGACAAAGTGCAGAGCATCGAAGGCGTGAAAGTAATAGGCCACATCACAGACCCACAGCTCGGATGCGCACTCGTCACACGCGATGGCGTGGAAATGACCCTGCGCGCACAGGGCTTCAACCACATGCCCCCTGCCCAGGACAACGATTCGCAGCAGTAACCATTACTGCATCCCACTAATATCACAGGCCGGAACACCACTCATCGGAGTTCCGGCCTGTTTCATATTCATATCTTTCAGGCAGGGCAGTACCCGCATCAGCGGGCTATAGTCTTCACCGGACTGCGGTGCGAAGCCGAAGTCACGAAATATATACCCATAGGCAGAGTCAGCTCGTCACCGTCATTCACCACCTCCATCATCATCACCACACGACCTGTCACATCATATATCACCACATCAGTCTGAGGCTCGCTGCATCGGAAACGCAGCATACCCTGATACGATTCCACCACCAGAGGCCGATCGCTGTCAGCAGTCACCTCACCGATACCCGAAGGCGTCACCGTGATCACGTTCGACATCGGCGACCGTATGCCAAGACGCTCGCTCTGCACCGAATAAGTGACATAATCCGTACCTTCAGGCAGATCGGTTATCTCAAGATAATTGTTTTCTGCCGGAATCTCCTCTGTAGTTACATCCGCACCGGCATAAGTGGTCAGAGTAAGCACATAGTAGTCTATAACCTCATCAGTGGTCTCATCCCAGTTTGCCCGGAAGCCATCCGACGTGATATCGCTGGCCGGAGTAGCGGTAAGCTGTGTCAGTTCCGGCACCTCAAGACACTCACCCCGAAGCTCCACAACACGCGACATCTCGTCCGGAAAATCGCGCTCATCCATTGTTATGATCAGTCGGGCCGTATGGTTTCCAACTGAAGTAGGCGAATATGTCACCGTGACCCAGGTGCCCGACTCGGCATTGGCGGCAGAAGCTCCTACACTCGAAGCCGACACCTTGAAGAAACTCCTGTTGACACCCGACACCGACAACGTCAGAGGATGATTCATATTCTCACCGCGAAACTGCAACAGCGACTGCGCAGTATACCCCGTAGCCACCTGATTGAAATCAAGCGCCATCTTGTTAGGCGGAGTGACGAGCACGGCATCACCCGCCGGCTCCGGAGTCTCCGACGGATTATATGGCTGCCCCTTTTTATCGCCCCAGATATATTCCACAAGATCAGGATAGTCTATAAACGGATTGCGATTGGCCTGTATCAGATACACCTGCTCGTTGCGGTTCTGCTCCTTCTGGCTCACAGGATCCGCTCGGTGCCACTTCAGAAGCAGATCTATAGCCCACTGCTGCAGCGACGGATACACCCCGTTTTTAACCTGCCAGGTATTCGTCCACGACATATCCTGATAGCAGGTCACCATATAGAAATAAGTACGGGCAAAATCCCCCTTGTATTCATTAGCCGGCTCGAACACATACGCCGCACCGCCCGAATTTACGCCGACTCCCACCTGCGACACTCCGTTGGTAAACTTCGGTGTCACACCGGCCTTGATCTCGCCAAGCGGATAGTTGCTCTTGGCCTGATTGGCCTTGGCCTCGCCGGGATAAAGATGATTGATATCGGTATAAGCCGGAGTATTCGTACCACCTCCCCACCAGCTTTTGGGCAGAGAATGCTCTCTGTTCATATACGTACCGAACTGTATTGATGTCGACACAGTCATGTCCGAATACATATCCCACCAGTAATTAGTACCCGGACGCACATCTGTGCGGCGGAAAAACGAAGGCAATCCGTTATAAGTCTGCTGCTGCGACTGATTATGTATTATATTGTAGAGCGCAGTCTTAAGAGCCGACTCCGACTTACCTTTAAGATTGCTGTAATAGCCGGCAGGAATCTCCGCTTGCAACATGACATAAGGCAATGCCGACAATACCAGCAATGCCATCATACGTAAAGTTTTGTTCATCTCCTATCAAAAAATGTAAAACAGACTACAAACATAATAAAATTTAAACAAAAAATGTTTTGTTAAACATTAATTAAATCATCTTTCACCCCCCCTTTTTACGCACAAATCCGTCTATTTCGCTAATTTTGCATAAAATTTCTCACCCGATATGATAAAAAATCTTCTGTTCGATCTCGGAGGCGTGATAATGGACATCCGCCGTCAGAATTGTGTTGATGCATTCCGCAGGCTCGGCATGTCCGACCCCGACAGATACCTCGGCGAATACAGCCAGGCAGGCCCGTTTGAAGGCATCGAAAACGGCACATTCACCATCGACCGTTTTCACCGGGCCATACGCAGCATCATAGGCCCGCATGTCACCGACACACAGATCGACAACGCTTTCGGAGAATTTCTTGTAGGCATACCACTTCACCGGCTTAAGCAGCTCGAGCGTCTCCACAGCTCATTCAGCATATACATGCTCAGCAACACCAACCCCATCATGTGGGCCGACGGAATAGACCGCAATTTCCGACAAGACGGTCACGACGTCAACTACTACTTCGACGGCATAGTGCGCAGCTACGAGGCTGGCGCCATGAAGCCCGATCCCCGCATATTCCGCACTGCCATCGAGCGTTTCGGCATCGACCCGCGGGAAACACTGTTCTTCGACGACTCCGAGCGCAACCTCGAAGCCGCACGTCAATTCGGCTTCCACACCATGCTCGTAACCCCCGGCACCGAATTCTTCGACCTCATTAGCCAGTGTCCCGACATCGACATCAACCAATGCCGGTAACCCACTCATGACCACGGCCACCGACAACACCCCGACCCCCTGCCGCATCGCAGCCATAGGCATGTTCGACGGCGTGCACTGTGGCCACCGTGCCATGATTGCCGACATGGCAGCCGAAGCCGCCTCCCGACACCTCAGCCCCATCGTAGTCACATTCGACCGTCATCCACTCGAAGTGATCGCCCCCGACAAAGCACCCGGGCTGCTCATGCCCGCCGACGTACGCATCGACACACTGCGCCACTGCCCCGTCGACAGCGTCGAAGTGCTCCGGTTCGACCGACAGATGCAGGCACTCACCGCACGCGAATTCATGACCATGCTACGCGACCGCTTCCACGTGCACACCATATACATGGGCTTCAACCACCGATTCGGATCCGACCGCATCACCGACATCGACCACTACCGACACATAGCCGCATCACTCGGCATGGACATCATTCGCGGACGCGAGACACGCATAGACACCGACTGCAAACTCAGTTCATCGCACATCCGGCTGCTCATCGCCCACGGACACATCGACGCAGCCACAGCCGCATTAGGACGCCCCTACGCCATTAGCGGCACCATAGTCACAGGCCGACAGATCGGACGCACCATCGGATTCCCCACCGCCAACCTCAACCCCGCCATGCCACGACAGCTCATCCCCGCACCCGGAGTCTACGCATGCTGCGCCACAACCCCCGACGGCACACGACACCGCGCCATTGTCAACATCGGCCACCGACCCACCGTCGCACAACCCGACGACCACCGTCGCACCATCGAAGCACACATCCTCGACTACAGCGGCAACCTCTACGACCGACCCCTCACACTCGAATTCATCACCCGCATACGCTCCGAGCAACACTTCCCTACACTCCGCGACCTCACCGCCCGAATCCAAACCGACGCCGACATCACCCGCCGCCACCCCTTCCCCTACAACCTCTAACACCTCCATCGGAGGGAGAGCACCCTTGCCATCATGCCACTCTGTTCCGTGGCAGGCATCGTCATGTGCCTGTCGCTCGCACGCATCATGGACGTATACGGCATCACCACATCCACATGCCCCGGTGGATATTCACAATACCGATATTGCTATAAAAATATAAGAGGGATGGCGTTACAGGCACTAAAAAATGTGTATTCTGAATTTGTAAATAATTCAATTCCAATTGCTATATATTTTTGATAGCATCGGGTCATTCTTAGTATCTGTAACACCATCCCTCCTATGCGGG
>CAJTQH010000076.1 GCA_910578305.1 uncultured Muribaculaceae bacterium | reverse complement strand
CATCCTTGCCCTTGCCCTCGCACGTCACCACCAGCAAACCCCGACTGCAACCACGCACCCCGTAGGTGGGACGGCTTCCTGCCGTCGCATGCTACCAACCGCCAAAACACTAACAAATAGCCGTGAGGGGCATCCGGCACTCGCGTTTACACACAAAATTGCGCCCCACTACAACAACATCTTTATTACCAAAGCATTTTCGACCACACTGACCGCCGATATCATCAGACACTGCCACAGAGGCAGACTCACATTGATGTAATCGAAATCACAGAACTCCTTGCGTCGCCAGCCAACGATATGACCGGCCAGCCAGTTGTAAAACTCAAGCCATTCAAACTGCGGATTATCCATGAGCCACCGCGCCGTCTCCACCTCCTTGGTCTGATCATCGGCCCAGCTGAAAACCCTGGCCCAATCCACACCTCCGTCGGTACCCACACCTATACACACCACAAACTCATTTTTGTGACCGCCCTGCCAGAACGCCCGCTGATATTCCGATACGCCCACACCGCGATCGGCTCTGTACAGAAGCACCCACAGACGCATCTCACAGCAGGCGGCATGCAGCACATTGAACTTCTGAAACATCTCCTGCGCTTCCGCCGGCACATCATAGTCATCCGACAATATGCAGGGAGTATCCAGTTCGTCGACCGGCGGATACTCTATCAATCCCATATCGCACGCCCGCTCTTTGTCTATCTTCTCATATTTGAATATCGAGTTGGAGTGGCGTATCTTGTTCTTGTATCTGTGCGCCTCAGTCACCGGCACACAATAGTAAGGATCCTCCGCCTCCCCGTTTTCAAAATCCTCAATGGTGTAATGGCTTCCGAAGCGCACACCGTACTCGATGTCATGTCCCATCCACTTGTCGCGTCGCGACGGCAACCCCCACAGCTCGCCTATATAGCTGTAAAAGTCACTGTTCGTGTCATAGCACGAGCCTATGTTGGTGTAATAGTAATACTTCTCGGGATGATAGATCCGATCCACCTTGCGCACCGTGTACGATCGCCCGCGGCTGTCGGTGCGCGTTTCGATACGCGTCACCAGCTCCACCCAGTCTTCTTCGTAGTGCACACTGCACACCATCGACCCCAGATACTCTGTAGCCGACGTGCGCTGACGGTAAAACGCCCAATGCAGCAGCCCCACGGTAGCCTCGCCGCACACAAACACCCACATGTAGGTTTGCCACTCCCCCCTATATCCCAATCCGAAGTGCAGCAGCAGACAGGCCAACACTGGCACGATGTAGGCCGGCGTTACCATACCGCGTTACTTATAGCCGAATGTATAGTCATCGACACCGGTAGCCATCGTCTGCTTTGTGGCCGACGTGGTTATCACCTCATACTCGATCTCCGACTTATTGCTTATGAACCACGTCGACGGCATCTGCTCAAGCAGCGTGGCGCGCTGATTGATTATGTCGAGCATGCGGTTCTGAGCCGAAGTGAAAGCAGTGCGCTGCACCTCTATCGAATTCTGCACCGTACGGTAAAGCGAAGTGTCAAACTCCGGATTGGCCTCAGTAATCCACTTCATCAGACCGCCGCCCTGCGCATAGCGTCCGGCTATTATCTCGGGATATATCTTCTCGAAAGCCTCCCGGTATTCCGTCGACACATTGGCCTGCTCGCGGATTATCTGAAACATACGGTCTCTAACAGCCGCAATCTTGCCGCGCTGCGCCTCAGCCTCCTTGCGCAAAGCTATTTCACGGTTGTTGTAACTGATATAAAGCACGATGAGCAACAGCAATAATGCCACAAGGCTCAGCACAAGAATCACGGTAGTGGACATAACGAAATCTCCTCTTCTGATTAATAACTTAAAAACATTGATACCACAAATCTACAAAAAAAATCACTCATTCGCACACCATGCCGCAAGCCGAATATAATTTAACGTAATTTTGTGTAATAAACTTTTACAAATATTTCATCCGGCCGCACTTGCCGAGATCCGGACAACGTTTTAATGAATTTAAGTTAATTATAGCCAAATAATTGTATTTTAGTTTGTTGAGCGAATATAAGTGCGTAATTTTGCACCATAGCATTTTCATAGGATTAGATTTTTAAGGTTTACACAACGTCGGTTGTTGTCGGGATGACAATAGCCGACGCGTTATTTTTGCACAACTGCCATCTATTAGCTAACTTTGCAGCTATATGGAATCAGCACGACTGGACAAGGACATGATATCGCAGCCCGAGTTATGGAAGCTCGTGCTCATGATTGGCGACGAGCGGCTGGAGGCAGGACTATTTCCTCCGGTGGCACGCGAAGAAATGATCTGGCGCAGCTATCGCTTTGACCCTGCCGCGCCATCAAAGCTAAAGGCACTGGAAGATATTATCTACGACAATCCGCTGCTGCTGTGCGACTTCAAGCAAGTAGACTGCATCATCGACTACACATCACAGACCATTCTGCCGGCCGGACTCGACGACATATCCGCCGAGACGCTCTACAGAGCATGTACCGACAGCACGGATCTGCCGGAGACATATGCCACCGGATGCTCTAACGCCGTTGTGGCACTGTCACAGGAGCCCGACATCAGGGCATTTATATCCCGCACATTCTTCAATGTGAAGTTTGACAGCCGCATAGCTGCCCTATGCCGGTACTTCACGTCCGAACAGAGCCGTATCAAAGGCATGCGCATGTATGTTCCCGTGCGCGACCGACGGCTCACGGTCATAGCCCTCGACGGCGACCGTCTGCTCATGGCCAACGACTTCCGATTCAACTCCGACATGGATGCAGCCTACTACATACTGGCATCCATGCAGCAACTGGGCATGGACGCCGACAATGCCACCGTAGCCGTAGGATCGGCCGGATCAGTAACCGACGGACTTATGGACACCCTGCGCATTTACCTGCCCGAAGTGCGGCCACTGCCATTCCCCATGCTACGCTACCGCGCCACAAAACACACTCTGCAAGCACCACTCGACATCATAATAAGACCTATATGCGAATAATCCGTGGCAAATACGGCCGCAGGCGGTTTGACGTGCCGGGCAACATCACCGCTCGCCCCACCACCGACTTCGCCCGTGAAAACATATTTAATGTTATCGAAAACCTCATCGACATCGAAGACATCTCGGCCCTCGACCTCTTCGCAGGCACCGGAGCCGTAAGCTTCGAATTGCTTTCACGCGGAGCCGCACGCGTCACCGCCGTGGAAAAAGCTTCGACACAGCACCGATTCATCCAGAAAGTAGCCGGAATGCTCGGTGAAGAAAACATCCGCATCATACGCGGCGACGTATTCCGATATCTGGCCACCGCGCCGACTGGAGCATTTGACTTCGTATTTGCCGATCCGCCATACGACATGCCCGACTTCGACCGGGTGGCGCCGACTGTGCTTCAGAGCGGCATACTGAAGCCCGGAGGAGTATTTATCATCGAACATTCGCGTCAGCGCGACTACTCCTCGCTCCCACACTTTCACAGCCACCGCGCATACGGAAGTGTTAACTTTTCAATATTTTTACTCCCTTAGCGCAATTAAGCGGATCAATCGTAAATATTTTACTTAACTTTGCCACATGAACTCGACGCGACACATCTCAACAGGCCAATGGTGCCGGCGCTACATCAGCTTCAGCCTGGTGGGTGTGGTGGGCATACTGGTGTTCATACTGTTCTTTACCGACAATTCCATAGGCACCACCTACAGGTATGAGTCGGAAATACTACAGCTCAAGACAGCCATAAAAGCCGAGCGCGATACACTGGAAATATACCGCAAGCTCGGACGCAGCCTTGCCAGCGATCCTGTGACAATGGAGCGGGTGGCTCGCGAGCACTACCACATGCAACGGCCGAGCGAGGACGTATTTCTGTTTCAATAACCCCCCAACTTTTTCATGGACCGACCCATGTCTTCATCATCAAAACGCAACAACCGACCGACAAACGCAACAACCGACCATGAGCTGCCATCATCGCCATGGATGTGGGTCATGAACGCCGGACTCCTGCTCATAGTGGCCGGCACAGCCTTGCCTCTGTTCAACGTCGACAGCTCGGCTTTCCGCTACATATATACGGCCGGAGCACTCATTGCCCTCATAGGACGCATATTCTCTCCACGCTACAAAGGCTCCATATTCCGTGTGCGACGACTGCATCACATAAGCTTCTGGAGCTGCGTGATATTCTGCGTCGGAGCATTTTTCATGTGGTATGGAGGCCGCGGCACCACCGACTGGCTGGCATTCACTCTCGCGGGCGGCATACTACAGATCTATGCATCAGTCATGATACCGCGCACCATCGAAAAAGAAGCCGCACGAAAGGACTCTGGAAAGAAAAAATGATAGTCACGATGAATTTTAACAACATTCTGCAGAGCTTAATTCTCTAAGAATTACTAATTTTGCGCGTGATATGTCGTTATATCTGACAATAGACCAAGGTAATTCAGCCGCAAAGATGGCTTTGTGGCGCGACGAAGAGATGGTGGAGATGCGTATCGAAGCGCACCTCACTGCCGACGTAGTGGCCAATTTCATTATCCCGCACGGCACAGTCGCTGCTGCTATTTACTGCTCGGTGGCATCTCGTGGCACCGAAATTGTGGCTGGCATCGCCAACATGGTGCGACGTGTAGTACGGCTCACCTCCGACATGCCCCTGCCCATAGACATCGAATACGGCACTCCCGGTTCGCTCGGAGCCGACCGCATAGCCGCAGCAGTAGGAGCATGGGCCACACTGCCCGGATGTCACCTGCTGGTTGTCGACGCAGGCACCGCCGTGACCTACGACGCCGTAACTCCCGACGGACGCTTTGTCGGAGGCAACATTGCACCCGGCATGAACATGCGCCTTGAGGCTCTGCACCGGTTCACTGCACGGCTGCCGCGAGTGGAAGTACCGCGAGAACTCCCCACAGGCCGTTTCCTCGGACACGACACAGCTTCAGCCATGATACTCGGCGCCGTCTACGGCATACTCGGCAGCATATCTTACTACAAAAACCACATGCCCGAAGGCACCCGCGTGGTCATGACCGGCGGATGGGCCGGAGAGCTTAGCCGCCTTTGCGACTTCGACGTGACCGTCGACCCGCATCTGGTGAGCAAAGGACTTAACCGCATATTATTGTACAATGAAACTTTATAAGAAAATAACCTCAATCGCCGCTGCATTCATGCTCTGCGGCACGCTCCTTGCAGGAGCCCAGACCAACTCTCCCTACTCGAAGTTCGGTTACGGACTTCTCAACGACAACGCCACAGCCGCACAGCGTCAGATGGGCGGCATCGGCTACGGTATGAACTCCGGACGACAGATCAACGTCATGAACCCGGCATCATATGCCGCGGCCGACACCCTAACATTCCTCTTCGACATGGGTGTTGACTTCTCGGCGATAAAATCCGAAGAAAACGGCGCCAAAGACACACAATACGGCGGCGGACTCGACTACATAACCATGCAAGTGCCCATAGGCAAGCGCATGGGCGCCAGCCTCGGCCTGGTACCATTCTCGTCGGTAGGCTACGCATTCGGATCAGAGATTGCCAACGGACTCAACTCTCATCAGGGTCAGGGCGGCATCAATCAGCTATATCTCGGCTATGCCGCACGCCTATTCAAAGGCTTCAGCCTCGGTGCCAACTTCTCCTACATGTTCGGCACCACGGTCAACGACGTCACCGTGACCACCGATGCCGGATCGTCATCGCTCTTCGAGCAAGTAATGCAGGTACGCGACTGGCGCATACAGATAGGAGCACAGTACTCGCTCGACATCAACGAAGACAACCGCATCACAGCCGGTCTGGTATATTCCCCCGGAAAGACTCTGCTGGGTAAAGCATGGGTAATCAAATACGACATCAACGCCGACGAAAAACCCGACACCATAGCCACTGCCAAGCTCAAGCATCACGCATCACTCCCCGACACATGGGGTGCCGGTCTTAGCTACCGCTGGCAGAAACGACTCATGGTAGGCGCCGACTTCACCTATCAGCCTTGGGCAAAAGAAAAGACCCTTCAGCTCCCCAACTTCGAATCGACCAGCTTCGCCGACCGCTGGCAAGTAAGCGTGGGCGGTGAATTCACACCATCGCTGCGCGGATCATTCCTCAGCCGTGTCACCTACCGCGTCGGTGGCTTCTTCAACCACGACTACATGATGGTGCGCGACAACAACGTACGCGAATACGGCATATCTATGGGTTTCGGCATCCCCGCCATGGCCTCCAAGACCCAGATCAACATCGGTTTTGAATACCGTCACCGTCAGGCACACCCCAATCCCCTGCTGAAAGAAAACTACTTCAACATCCGCCTGGGCATCAACTTCAACGAACTCTGGTTCTTCCAGAACAAGATACGCTAAGCCCATCCTTCCCCTCTGCGCATCATGCCATCGACTTCGCACATGTCACGCACCTCAGCAATGACCTCGTCGCTCACAGCCATGCGTTTGCTTCCGGCTGTGGCAGCGATATGCATTGCCGTGATGGCATCCACATCATGCAAAGAGGAAAAAAAAGAGATAATCTCGGCAGTCGTCGACCCCGAGACATTTCCCACAATGCTCACCACCGACGTCTCCACGGTGATATCCGACTCAGGCATCACACGGTATCTGATCGAAACACCGCTATGGCTGATGTACGAAGAAGCCACCGACCCATACTGGCGGTTCCCAGACGGGATGCACCTGGAAAAATACGACAACGATTTCAACACAGAAGCCTCAATCGACTGCGACTCGGCGCGATACCTCAAAAACAGACAGCTGTGGCAACTCGACGGATATGTCAACATACGCAACACCGTCGGCGAAAAATTCCTCACCAACCAGCTCTTCTGGGATCAGCGGTCACAGAAGATCTACAGCGACTCGTTCATCCACATCGAACGCCAGGGCAAGATCATCGAAGGCTACGGATTTGAGTCCGACGAGCGCATGACCCGCTACCACGTGCTCCGCGTGTCCGGCATATTCCCCGCCGAACAGTTCCGCACCGACTCCACCAAGCGTGCCGCTCATGCCGCCGACACAGCCGCCAATGCGACAGAAACACACACTAACACCGAAACCTCCGGTCACGACGGCGCACAACCGGCCATAATAGCCCCCGGACGACGCATAAAACTGACCGACGAGATTAAAGAAATCGACAACGACATCGGCCGCTCGACGGAAATCCCCAAAGAGCGGCGCCGGTCACGACGGCACATACAGTAACCATTACAATACAGCCTGCTCACACATCATATATGGATACAGCAACCTGGATCATATTAGCCATAATATCACTCATCTTCTCAGGACTCTTTTCCGGCACCGAAATAGCCTACATCACCTCCGACAGAGTGAGAGTAGAACTTGACGTAAAGCGAGGAGGAATGATCGGACGCATCATAAACCTCTTTTACCGCGACGAAGACCTCTTCATATCCACAATATTGGTCGGCAACAACATAATGCTTGTCATCTACGGCATGGGAGCCGCATACCTCATCGAAGACTGCTGGCTTAATCCTATGCACTTGAACCAGGCTCTGGTACTGATCATTTCCACACTCATTTCCACAGGAGTGATACTCATCACAGGCGAATTCTTTCCAAAGACAGTATTCCGCATCAACCCCTACACATCGCTCAAGATATTCGCACTGCCCATAGCAGCATTCTACCTGATACTGCTTCCCGTATCGGCCTTCACATCATGGCTGTCCAAAGCCTTGATGAGACTATGCGGAATACGCAGCGACGCACAGCGCATGGGCATGCTGTCGGTAGGAGACCTCAACAGCTATCTGGAAAAAAGCATCGACGAAGTCAACCCCGACAAAACACCTGTGGAAAACGAAGTCAAGATATTTCACAACGCGCTCGACTTCTCAAGCACCCACCTGCGCGACTGCATGCTGCCGCGCAACGAAATCGTAGCCGTCAACATAGCCAACGCCACACGCACCGACCTCGTCGAACTATTCACCCGCTCCGGACGCAGCAAAATAATCGTATACTCCGACGACATCGACAACGTTCTGGGCTACATACATGTAAGCGAACTGTTTGACCCCGAATCCGACTGGAAAGAACATATCAAACCCGTGATATTCGCACCCGAATCACTGCTCGCAAAAAAACTCATGCGCCGCCTCCTGTCCGAAAAACGATCGATGGCCA
>CAJTQH010000075.1:4868-8436 GCA_910578305.1 uncultured Muribaculaceae bacterium | reverse complement strand
ATATTCGCGTTTTTTCCAGCTATTTCCGCTTTTTGACACGCCAGACTGTTCGGGAAGGGCGAGAATTATTTTTCCTTTTATTTCCATGTTAGATAGTTATTTATTCTACAAAAGTAAAAAGAGAAAACCAAATCCGCAAGTTTTGTCCCCGAAAGTTATAGACATCTGTCTCGTATAAGTCATAAAATGTGTATTTTTGCGGCATAAGAAAAACAGCTGAATAATTATGAGTAAAGCACAAGAGTGGTGGACTGCTCCCACCCAGAGCGAATCGGGCAGACTTATCATGGTGACCGGTCTGAAAACTGTGGATGAATTCAGAGATAATCCACGGTTCAATATTCGTGTGGAGATAACATGGCGTTACGACGGAGATGAAACAGGAATGCCGGATGTCGATACATCGACCCTCATGGAGCGGGTTCAGGATGCATTGGTAGCCGCTTTTCATAAGGATCCGGTAGCTGTGTTGACTGGAATATTTACCGGAGATGATGAACGCAACTGGATATTCTATACTTTGAGCACTCATATTTTCGGCAAGAAACTCAATCAGGCTTTGGCCGAATTTCCGCAATTGCCTATAAGCATTTATTGTGAAAATGATCCTGGGTGGGATGCTTACGACGAAATGTCTGAAGCCGAAATAAAACTTGACTAAACAAAACGTCAGAATGCTTCGCCAATAGAAAACAGCAGTCCTGAGGTGTGTCGGCCAAAACCATAGTCGACACGAATGTTGACATTGTGCTTGAATTCAAATCTCGCTCCGATGCCCCAGTTTGGCAGCCATTGGGGTCTGCTGTCTTTGGACTTGAAGTCTTTTAGAGACGAAAATACCGATGCTCCGCCGAGCCAGACTACTCCGCCGAGCCTTCGGTATATGTTTTGCCGAAGTTCCATCTGCAACGATATCTGAGAGTTGTCGAGATAGCTGCCCATATAGTATCCGCGCATGCGGATGCCATCTGAGGCTATCATTTCCCGCATCGTCCATGGAGCGCGGGCACTGTTGATGTTGGCATACAGGTCAAATGCGAGCGTGGTACGTCGCGACAATCCGACATATATATTCCCTATCAGAGTGTGGCTGTTGAAAAATGATGGAGCGTTTCCCATAAATTTCGGATACACCATTGGCTGATAGGCCAGATAGTATCCTCTTGTAGGAGTAAGTATGCTGTTGCGGGTGTCGAGTTCGACAAGTAGCCCGAGTCCGGTCACGTAATATTGTGGGCGTTCGCCAAGCAGGTATTCCGGATTTTTCATCCGTCTGGCATCTGTATAGTCGAAACGTGCCTGTGCTCCTATATAGAGTGAGTTCGACAAGCGATACACGTATTGTACTTTCAGGTCTATCTGACGTCGGTCGTATGCCGACTTTGGATTTCTTGAAGTGCTTTCGGCATCAATTCCCCAGAAATTGAGTCGTTTTCGATAAAGTTCCATCTTATACGACAATCTTGACTTATGGTCAGAAAACAGATTGTTGCCCTTGATCATCAATACGAAAAATCCGTTGACAGATGCATTGAACGAAGCAAAAACATCCGAAGGTATCAGTGTGGAGTCGGATCTGTTTGTACGGTATAATCCGGTACACATGGCTCCTATGCCCACTGAGGCCTCATAGGTGTATGATGGAGCCATTCCGAATCCGATATCGATGGCTTTTTCGTGTGTGCGGTCTACATTGCCTTTGATAAGGGAATTGATATATTGTCGCATCCATCGTGGCGTTTTACGCAGAAATCCTATTGAGTCGGCGTAAAGAGTGGCATTTCTCTCATCAGAGTCTATTTCCGTAATCGCGGTGTGGCTAAGAGAGTCCGTGTCGCTGAATTCCTGCGATCTGGCATCCGGATAGATCGCTCCGGATGCCAGACAGACACACAATATGATTTTGAGGCAATGTTTCATCGAGTGAAATTACAGTGCAAAGTTAGCAACAATCCGCTTAGATAAAAACATCCCGGCGAATACTTGCGGAGTATCTGCCGGGAATCACTATTGAGTTTCGTTATTTTTTATCGGGAACCGGAGGCGGTGTCTGTGGCACCGGGGGCGGAGTCGGGGTGTTGCTGTCTGATTCAGAATCGTCTGTGTCGTTTCCTGCTGGAGATTCTGTATTGGATGCTTTTGCCTCGCTTTCAGGAAGAGCCTTGGTGCAGAGGATCTCCTCGGTACGGGACGCCCACTGTCGTTTGCCGAATATCTTTTCTACATCTTCAGTAAATATAACCTCTCGGGTTATCAGAACATCGGCCAGTTGTCCGTGTCCTTCGGCATGCTTGCGAAGAATCTCCTTGGCACGTTCGTATTGCTCGTTGATTATGCGAGAGACCTCATTGTCTATCAGCTGTGCCCGATCATCGCTATATGGCTTTGAGAAACCGTAGTCCTGTCCGGTTGAGTCATAATAGCTAAGATTGGGCAGCTTTTCACTCATACCGTAATACACCACCATGGCATAGGCCTGTTTGGTCACACGTTCAAGGTCGTTGGCCGCACCTGTCGATATGCGTCCGAGAAACAATTCCTCGGCTGCACGTCCGCCAAGCAACGAGCACATTTCATCAAGCAGAGCCTGAGTAGGGGTGATCTGTCGCTCTTCAGGCAGATACCATGCCGCGCCGAGGGCTTTGCCTCTTGGCACGATGGTGACTTTTATGAGAGGATTGGCGTAGCGCAGATGCCATGACACGGTAGCGTGTCCCGCTTCATGGACGGCAATGGAGCGTTTTTCCTCGTCGGTAGTGATTTTGGATCGTTTCTCCAGACCACCTATAATACGGTCTACTGCATCTATGAAGTCTTGCTTGGTCACTGCCTGTTGATTGTGACGGGCAGCTATAAGTGCTGCCTCGTTGCATACATTGGCAATGTCCGCACCGGAAAATCCTGGAGTCTGTCGGGCAAGCAGTTCTACGTCTACGCTTTCGTCGGTCTTGATTTTTCTCAGATGAACGTTGAATATGGCCACTCGGTCGTTCAGATCCGGTAGGTCCACATAAATCTGACGGTCAAAACGTCCGGCACGGAGCAATGCTTTATCAAGAATGTCGGCGCGGTTGGTAGCAGCAAGTATTATCACACCGCTGTTTGTACCGAATCCGTCCATTTCAGTCAGAAGCTGGTTGAGGGTGTTCTCGCGTTCGTCGTTTGATCCCATGTTGGGGTTACGGCCACGGGCACGTCCCACGGCATCGATCTCATCGATAAACACGATGCATGGAGCTTTTTCTTTTGCCTGGCGGAAAAGGTCGCGTACACGAGATGCGCCCACGCCTACAAACATTTCCACAAAGTCGCTGCCCGACAGAGAGAAAAACGGTACGTTGGCTTCACCGGCCACAGCCTTGGCAAGCAGTGTCTTGCCAGTTCCGGGAGGGCCTACAAGAAGAGCCCCTTTGGGTATTTTGCCGCCAAGGTTGGTGTAGCGCTGCGGATTTTTGAGAAATTCCACAATCTCCTCTACCTCAGTCTTGGCTTCGGACAATCCGGCCACATCTTTGAATGTTACCTGAAGAGGGCCGTCTTTATCGAATATCTTGGCTTTGGATTTACC
>CAJTQH010000075.1:1522-4852 GCA_910578305.1 uncultured Muribaculaceae bacterium | reverse complement strand
ACTATCGCGTCCCGACATACGGCGCATCATCCATATCCAGAACACTATCAGAAGCAGTATCGGACCGAACGACCATAATAAAGCAGAGAATTCTGAGCTGTTCTCGTATGTTACATTACCTTTAAATATGCCCTGCGCTTTTAGCGATTTAATATAGTCATTAATCTCTTCCGAAGGAACAGTCGTTTCAACTATTGCTTTTACTCCGGGCTTGTATCCTTTTATGAAATTTTTGGCTATAGAGTCTGCCAGGCGGGCTTCAACCAATTGCTTTCTACTGTATATTGTAATATCACTGACGCCACCGGTATTCAGGATTTCCTGCATACGGGTATAGTTCACTTCCTCGCGCTGTGAGTTGTCATCCATATACAGCATTGCGATAAGAGCTATCAGCACAATGGCATACATCCAATACATGCTGAACGCCATACGAGGCTTCTTGCCTTGTTGCCCCGGAATCTTATTATTGGGTGGTAAAATTGGCATTATGTTATTATTGAGAAGATTTACTTATTAAGTTAGAAGCTTTAGTCCAGATCTGGAATTTCGGTCATGGGCGCGTCGCTCCACAATTCTTCGAGATTGTAGTGCATTCGCTCCGATGGGAGAAATACATGAACCAAGGTGTGACCGTAGTCTATCACGATCCATTGCGAATTCTGATATCCGTCGTAATTGTAAGGTTTGATGCCAGCCTCTTTAAGGAGATATTCCCGTACACTATCGGCTATGGCCGACACCTGCATGGTGCTGGTGCCTTCACAGATTATGAAGTTGGATGCCGCTGCCGATTCGATGCCCGAAAGATCTATGTGGGTGATTTTTTTACCTTTGCGTTCCTGAATGCCTTCGGTTACGAGTTTTACTATGTCTGTATTAATGGATGAATGTGTTTTGTCTGACATTTATAATAACTAATTTGATGACAAATATAATAAAAATAAATAATTGTAATGGGTAATATATGGGTATTTTTCTCTAAAACAAATTTTGTGCCAAAAAGGTCGGATGACGTCGAATAATCGTTGTTTGTCATTCGAATCGTAATGATTCGGCCGGAGACAGTTTGGAGATCATGTGTGACGGAAGTATTAGTATCAGCGCCGAAATGAGCAGTACTGCGCCATTGACAGCAGTTATTGATATCCAATCCAACTCCATAGGTACATAGTTCAGATAATATGCGTCCGGATCAAGAGGCAAAATGTGCCATATGCGTTGGGTCGATATTAAGGCGAGTGCTATGGCATTGCCTATTATCATGCCTTTTATTACAAGTCGTTCGGCCATATAGATGAATATGCGGCGGATCATGGCGTTTGGTGCGCCGAGCGATTTGAGAAGTCCTATTGTGTTTACGCGCTCCAGAATTATGATGAATAGACTGGATATAAGAGTGAATCCGGCCACGCATGCCATTAATATGATGATCACTACTACATTCGTGTCGAGCAAGTCCAGCCAGTTGAAATACAGGGCATTTGATTCGATCACACTTTCAGTGTGAAATATCATCGGATTTGATGGATTTTCAGTAGTTGCGTTTATCAGGCGGTTATGAAGTTCGACAGATATGGCAGGTGTGTCATATAGGTTCATGCCATTCAGTTCGATAGCTGTGCCGATAAGAGAGTCTGTTTTGTTGAGTTTCTGAAGTAATGAGATAGGTGTGAATGCATAAATCTCATCGAAGTCGTGAAAGTGGGAGTCGTAAATTCCGGTTACGGTAAGATTGCGGGTTCTTACCGAGTTGTCATCGAGAAAATGGGTTATAATCTTGTCGCCGCATTCGATGCCGAGCATGTGCGCTGTGACCGATGATATCACCACACTGTTTTTGTCGGCATCATCGGACTGCGGTGCGATTCCGTCAATAATATTATCATTTACAAAGTTCCAGGGATTGCCTGGCGGCAAACCTTTGAGTACGATACCTTGGAAGTCAGTGTTGGTCTTGAATATTGCCGGCTCGGTGAAAATAAGCGTCGGAGAAGCTTCTGGCGCTACAGATTCTATTATAGACGACAAAGAGTCGGTCATCTTTATTCCCGGATAATCTGTCGTATTGTCTGCATTTTCAGGAGCATAAATAGTGATGCCGGCATTGAATCCGGCTATTTTCATAGTGATTTCATGCTTGAAGCCTTTCACTACTGCAATTGAAAGAAGCATGATGATGATGGCTAAGGCAACTCCGGTAACACCGGTTATAACTCCGGGCGAAGATGCCTTGCCGGATTCTGATCTGAGACTCAGACGCCGACCTATGAATATAGCGGCTTTCATTTTATTGTTAGATTGTGCGGCCTGGATATGTTTTCAGGGCTTCTGTCAGAACGGCAAGAGCTTGTGCCAGATCGTCTTTGTTGAGTACGTATGCCATACGTACTTCGTTCTTGCCCATGCCTGGTGTGGTGTAGAAACCGGAGGCTGGAGCCATGAATACGGTAGCTCCTTGATATTCAAATTCTCGCAGACACCATTCGCAGAACTTGTCTGCATCGTCTACCGGCAGGCTTACTACAGTGTAGAAGGCACCCATAGGTATCGGAGTATAGCATCCAGGTATGCGGTTGATGCCGTCGATGAGAAATTTTCGACGTTCTACATACTCGTTGTAGGTCATGAGCATATATTCTGATGATGTGTCGATAGATGCCTCGGCCACAATCTGACCAAGTAGTGGCGGGCTTAAACGAGCCTGACAGAATTTCATGACATTCTTTTTCAGTTCTTTGTGCTTTGTGATTAGGGCTCCGATGCGTATGCCGCATTCACTGTATCGCTTTGAAACTGAGTCGATGAGTACCACTTGCTCCTCTATTCCCGGCAGATGGAATGCGGATATGTACGGGGCTCCTGTGTAGCAATATTCACGATATACCTCGTCGGAAAACAGGAAAAGATCATATTTTTTTACTATGTCTCGGATCAGATTCATCTCTTTTTGTGTGTAGAGATATCCGGTGGGGTTGTTGGGATTGCATATAAGTATGCCCTTGGTACGGGGTGTGATCAGAGCTTCGAATTTTTCTACCGGTGGCAGAGCGAATCCCTCTTCGATAGAGGAGGGAATTGTCACGATTTTGGCTCCTGCCGATATGGCGAACGCCATGTAGTTGGCATAGGCCGGTTCGGGGACAATTATTTCATCGCCAGGATCAAGACAGGCCATGAATGCAAACAATACGGCTTCCGATCCGCCGGTAGTGACTATGATGTCGTCTACGTCGACGTTAATATTAAATCGGTTGTAATAGTCCACAAGCTTTGTGCGGAGCGATAGTAGTCCTTCCGATGGGCTGTATTCAAGCACTTTGCGGTCTA
>CAJTQH010000075.1:0-1488 GCA_910578305.1 uncultured Muribaculaceae bacterium | reverse complement strand
TAAGCGCGTCAAGACCTTCTTGCGGAGTAGGAAGGTCTGGCTGGCCAATATTTAGTTTGATTACTTTTACACCGCGTTTGGCTGCGGCATCGGCCAGAGGGACGAGTTTTCGTATAGGAGAAGCGGGCATGATCTCGCCGCGCTGTGATATCTTGGGCATATTTATGTATAATTGTTATGAAACACAAAGGTACTAATAAATGCACGATATTTGCAAAAGATGTACTTCATTTCTCTGTCTTGTTGTGATTACGATATTGTGCGGTACACGATGATTTTGATTATTTAAAACGGGTGAGCCTGTTTTCGGCTCATGTAGATTGTAACTTCGCGTCATGAACGATAATATGCTTGATAGACTGAGAGTACTTGCCGCAGCGGCAAAATATGATGTGTCGTGCTCATCAAGCGGCACAATCAGGCGCAACAATGGGCGCGGTGTCGGCAATACGGTTGGAGGAGTGGGCATCTGTCATAGCTTTGCCGCCGACGGCAGATGTATATCTTTGCTGAAGGTTATGATGACAAATATGTGTATTTTCGATTGTGCGTATTGCATAAACCGTCGCACCAATGATATTCCGAGAGCTTCATTGTCGGTAGGTGAATTAGTGAAGATAACCATGGAGTTCTATAGGCGCAATTATATCGAAGGACTATTTCTGAGTTCCGGTGTGATATGTAATCCTGACTATACTATGGAACGTATGGTACGTGTGGCCAAGGATTTGAGAGAACAGCACCGATTCTATGGCTATATTCATCTCAAGAGCATTCCCGGTGCATCGCGTGAACTGGTCAATGAAGCCGGGAAATATGCCGATCGCATGAGCGTCAATATAGAAATTCCGTCAGAGACGTCTCTTCGCCATCTTGCTCCGGACAAGAGTCATGCAAGTGTTTTTGCTCCTATGTCTTATATAAGGCAGGGAGTGATTGAGAACAAGGACGACAGCCGTAAGTTGAGGCATGTGCCGCGATTTGTGCCGGCCGGGCAGAGCACACAGATGATAGTGGGTGTGTCGCCCGACAGCGACAGGGACATTCTGCGGATGTCGTCGGCGCTCTACGGCATGCAATCAATGCGCCGGGTGTACTATTCAGGCTATATATCTGTAAACGGTTATGATTCTCGTCTGCCGGTGCTAAAACAGCCACCGCTGGTACGTGAACATCGTCTTTATCAGGCCGATTGGCTTATGCGCTTCTATGGATTCAAGGCCGATGAGATCGCCGATGAGCAGCATCCGTATCTTGATTTGGAGATGGATCCGAAAATGGGGTGGGCTTTGAGGCACCCAGAGGCATTTCCTATCGACGTTAACAAGGCCGACTATGAGATGCTGCTTCGTGTTCCGGGCATCGGTGTGAAATCGGCGCGGCTGATTGTAGAGGCGCGCAGGTTCAGAAAGCTCACATCAGATCACTTGCGCAAGATCGGCGTAGTACTTAAGCGGGCCCGATATTTTCTTACTGCCGGCGAGATTG
>CAJTQH010000074.1:7769-8504 GCA_910578305.1 uncultured Muribaculaceae bacterium | reverse complement strand
AGGATATGAGGTGGAAATTCCCACCCAAACATTAATGCTTTCATGTGAGGTGCGGGGGTTATATGTTAAACTTTTTAAGTGTCGTAATCGTACGGAGTATCCCGGCCACATTGGTCGCATGGCTTATAGCACCACGGCCTGAGAACGGAGGATTCCCGTCATATAGCTGCGACAGCGAACCGATACAGGCCTGCGTCATCTCATCTTCATAACCGATAAGCATACGGTCTATATAGCTCACACCGCTGTGTCCGAACACACGCAGATATGCGTCGGCATAGAATCCGAAAAGCCACGGGCGAGCCGGACCGTTATGCAATGCCAGCTCACGGTCTTCAGGCGATCCGAGATAAGCCGGACGATAGCCGAAGCTCTTTGGTGACAGAGTGCGCAGACCCTTCGGTGTAAGAAGCTCTCTGGTCACAACGTCAAGCACACTCTTTCGTTGGCGGCGATCCAGCGGCGAATAGTCCAGACCGATAGCCACAGCCATGTTGGGACGCACCGACGGATCGGCGTAATTATCATTTACATAATCAAATAGATATCCGTAATCATTGAGGAATGTATCCACAAATGCCTTTTTAAGCGGATCAACAATCTCGGCCATACGTCCGAGAAGAGCCTGATGCTCGGCCACACCCTCACAAACCGACGATGCAAACATCAGAGCGTTGTACCAAAGAGCATTGAATTCTACGAGATAACCCGTACGCGGCACCACAGGCTTGCCAT
>CAJTQH010000074.1:0-7758 GCA_910578305.1 uncultured Muribaculaceae bacterium | reverse complement strand
ACCCCGGTGTGTCGGTACCCACCGTGCGAACAAGTCCGTCGGCCTGCATCTGCAGATTGGGATGACGGTTATCCATCACATACGACACTATATTGGTGATCAGATCGATATACTTCTCTCGGCAGGCATCCATACCATATGCCTTTGCATATTGCTGAAGTGCCCATACACACCAGAGAGGTATGTCGGGGAGATCTATGCCCTGAATACGGCTGTCGCGCTCTCCTGTGAGCATAAAGTGTTCGAGAGCCTTGGCGGCGGTATCCATTATTGCCTCATAATCGGCACGATGGTCTATCGAGATTGTATTGCCCGGCAGCGCCATGAATGTATTACGTGCCAGAATCTTGCCCCAGGGATAACCCGACAGCATAAACATACCGTTCTTATCTTTCAGATAAAACTGCTTGGCGGCATTCTTCAGACAGTTGAAGAAACTTGAGCGACAGGTACGTGCGGAAATTTCACCTTCATACATCTTGGACAATGAGCGGGGCGATACCTCCGACAGACCGGCCGAAAATATTATCGACTCTCCTTTCTTAATAGGTATCTCAAAATAACCGGGCACCCATAGATCCTCGGTATAAGGCACTCCGCGCTCCATATCCTTTATATACTCGAATCCGTTATACCAGTTTGGCTCGTAATGCCACTGAGGCTTGCGGTTAAACTGCATGAACAGCTCCGGATAACCCGGATACAGGCAACACGACACGCCGTTGGCCACATCCGGACACGCCGGATTAAGATTTCCATTGGCCATCACCAACTGATTCACTTCTCGGAATGCAAGCATCGGACGGAAACGCAATGTGGTGGACGAATGAGCCTCCACCAATGTATAGCGGATCAACAGACGGTTTTCGTGAGAAATAAAGATTTTTTCCTTGGTGAGGATCACTCCCCCCACACGGTAAGTAGTGCGTGGAACGCTCTCGCAGTCAAACTCACGGATATATTTATGTCCGTTAGGACTGTACACACCACCTTGGTAGCGATGAAGGCCGAGATTGAACTGGGCGCCATGCTGGATTACTGATACGTCCATGGACGACAGCAGCACATGCCAGGAATTATTCATCTCAGCTATAGGCACCACCAATAATCCATGTTGCTTACGGGTGTTACAGTCTACGACTGAAGTACAGTGATAAGCCCCGGCCTGATTAGTGCGGAGCATCTCCTTCATCAACGACTGCTCCAGATTAATCATGAGGTTTTTATCAAATTTCAGGTAACTCATGTGATTAAATTGATTTTGGTATTTCAGAGGGTATTATAATTATGCGAATTTACAATCTAAATATCATAAATACAACTTTTTTTCTACTTTTTATCCCTTACATCATGTCTATCGGCGTTTCTCGACTAAATCTCGCCGTTTTTATGTTGCAAAACATCATTATGCAACTCGCAAGCGCCTGTCTATCGACCGGAATTGCATCATAATCATCACTGCACTTATCACAGTGGCGATCAGATCAGAGATCGGAAACGACATCCACACCCCGTCCAGCTGATACATTCCGGGAAGTATCAGCAATAGCGGTATCAGAAACAGCACCTGACGTGTCAGACTCAGAAATATCGACTTACCCACCTGCCCTATCGACTGAAAAAATGTAGTGGAGACTATCTGGAAACCCACCACCCAAAAACACGACAATGCTATCGTGAGCGCATGATCCGTCGACGCAATAAGATCCGCATCAGCAGTAAATGCCCTTGCTATCGCCGACGGGAAAAGCAGTCCCACCACAGCACCTGCCGACACCACACATGTACCCCATAGCACAGTGAGCTTGTAGGCGCGTTTCAGACGCCCCGGATTGCCAGCCCCGTAGTTATAGCCCACTATCGGCTGCATGCCCTGACACATCCCCACCACCACCATACACAGCAGCGAGGTAAATGTCACGAATATACCGGCCGCAGCCACTGCATTGTCGCCGCCATATTCATATAGACTGTGATTGATTATCACATTGATAAAGCAGCTTGCCAGATTCACCAGCGCCGGAGCGGCACCTATGCCTATTATACCGGCCACTATCGGCCAATGCAGCCGAAAGCTGCGCCTGGTAAAATGCAGAGTGTGGCGTTTGCGGCAGAAGTGCACCAGCACAAAAGCTGCAAACACACTCATGGATATATCGGTGGCTAAAGCCGCACCTTTGATACCCCAGTCAAACACAAAAATAAACAACGGATCCAGAACCAGATTACATCCCGCACCGATAAACATCGTCACCATAGCCTTCACCGGATAGCCCGATGCTCGCATCACATTATTGAGCGAGAACCCTATATTCATTATCAGCATGCCTGGCAATATGTAGGCCATAAAGTCATGAGCATACGGCAGAGATGTCGGAGAGGCTCCGAATGCCACCAATATATCATCGAGAAAAACTCTGAACACCGTCAGATACACACATGCGTTTATTACTATCAGTGTCAGCGAATTGCCGAGCGTAAATTCAGCGCCTTCATGGTTTTTCGCACCAAGCATTATCGACACACGCGCACTGGCACCGGCACCTATCAACACTCCGAGTGCCGCCGAAACATTCATTACCGGAAACGTTATGGCAAGCCCGGCGATAGCCTCCGTACCCACACCCTGCCCGATAAATATACGATCTATCACATTGTAAAGCGACATCACAAGCATACCCACCACAGCAGGCACACTATAGTCCCATAACAGACGTCCGATCTTCCCGGTCGCCAGCACATTGAGATTTCCTTGCATTTTCTTACTCACCACTCTTATATTTTCCCGCACGTATACGGTAAAGGGTCTCCTTCGTAACCCCGAGAAACGATGCTATCTGAGTTATTGTGGCTCGCTCCAATATTTTGGGATAACGCCCCACAAACCAATTGTAACGCTCCACCGCCGATGCGCTCTGAAACATCAGCAGACGCTCTTCAAGCACAAGCGTCAGTTCATGCAACGCCGTCATGACCACGGTTGAGATTTCAGCGATATGCGACACAGCCATCTCACGCATTAAAGTACGCATATCCGAAAGTGGGATAAATATCACTTCCGTCGGCTCAAGAAACTCTATGGTCATCTGGCTATAAGGCCTGTCCATAAGCGTCCTCGACAGCATCACAAACTCATCGTCGAGCGCAAAAGAAAACGTCCGCTCCTTACTTCCTCGCAGATAAAACACACGCGCCGAACCTTTAACAATGAAAAAAACATACATCCTGATGTCATTCAGTGCCGACAATGTTTCACCACGACGGAATGTATGCCTGCGCATGAGTGAACACAAAGCAGCCTCCTGCTCAGGCGAAATATCAATTCGCTCTCTTATATGGTCTATCGGATGCGCCATAACCTCAATCCTCAATCTGATTTTTCACAGCATAACTCACCACCGAACACCTCACCTCATAGGCCGTCGCCTCTGTCCTCTTCGGACGGGTAGAACCCTTATAATAAAACGAACGCTGCCTGTCCCATGTCGGCATTATTATCTGCCTGGTCTCTCCGGCCGGAACATCAGCCGGAACATCACATCTGCGTCTGTGCAACTGACGCCCCTGCATGTCCTCATACACCACATCCAGACACACCGACACAACATCACGGCCCGTAGCGTTGCTTACAAACAACACCTCATGCGAAGCCCTCAGAGGCTTATCATAACCCGAAAGAGTCAGATACGCCACCGAATCAGTCACCACCGACGTATCGGCCGGCAATGAAACACCCGCACGCTCGGCCACGATCCGGTAACGCGTGGTTCGCTGACGCGACTGCGCCATCGCCGACTGCCACACCACAATCGCCATCACACACATCATCGCATATTTCATTACATCTCTCATCTTGCCGCCTGCATTATTCAGAGATACACCGGTTCTAACGGAAGCTCAGGCTCAGGAAACACCCTAACGCATCCTCTCGACCTGTGGGGCTCATGATTGCGCGTCACCACATGTCGCCACAGATACGGCAGCATGCGCCACAGATTCACCGACAGCGCACCGCGACGCTGTGTAAACACAAGTTCGTCATCGCCATCCTCCAGTTTCATATCAAATCGCTTCGGCATCATCAGCGTCGAGCCCACCGCCATGGTGTACATTCTGGCCTCATAGCGCCCACGTCCGGCCGACGGGATCACATATCCCATCACCGTACCAGGGCGCATGGCCCTGTTGGGCGACTCGGCAAGCACCATCAGATAGCAATCCCTGTCGTCACGCTTACCGTCAGCCGTCACCGACCCGGCATGCTCTATCACCACAGTCACCCCCTCAGAGCGAAATTGCCACACACCTTCTATATGGCGCAACGGCATCTCACTCATTCGCTTCTTCACCTTATCGAGTGAAAAACCGGCAAGAGTTACAGACTTTTTAGGCAGGGCATCGGCACGGGTCGACGCACTCGCAGCCGACCGCACCCACAGGAGCAGACACACCGCCAGCACTATGCCCCACACACCGCGCATCGACTACACGGTGCCGAAATGATATGCGAATCCCAGGCTGAATATCTCCTTAAACTGGAATTTATGCCAGCTGCTGCCCTCTACCTTCGGAGTCGAAGTGTCGTAACGCATGTGCAGATACAGGCGCGTGGTCAGGAATCGGTTGATATTGAAATCTATCGTATGCTCCCAGTCGGCATAAGCATAGTCATAATCCGTAAATGCAAACAGGCGGGTGTTGTACACTATATTGTAAGCCACCTTCCACGACAGCGTGCACTCACCGCTCGAACCGATCTTATTCTTCAGCTTACGACCCGCCGGTATGTCATACAGCGTTTCATCCATACGCGAATTAACACACGTCTTCAAGTTCCACGACAGCGGCGATATAGAAGCTCCGAAAGTCACACGCTTGTTATTGCTCGTATAATTATATGTCATACCGACACCCACATTAAGCTCTCCGGGCGACATAAACGCCGAACGCAGATTTCGCGAATTGGTCGGATAACTGTTCAGCAACTGCGTCTTGAACATCACATTGGCAGAATAGAACCATCGGCGCGCAGCCTTCAGACCCATAGTGGCATTGATCTGAAACAGATCTTCCGTTATATTCACTGCATGTATACTGTCGTCGGGTGCATTGTTGAAGCCCAACTTGTACTGCACGGTGGCCTCAAACAGATATTTGGGATAAAACTTCTGGTTGAGCTTCACATTATATATCAGCTGGCCTATCATGTTCAGGTTGTTGTTGCCGCCCTGATACCAGTTGGGCGAGATATAAGCCTGTGAAAACTGAAGCGAGGCATCGAAGCTGTGTATCCAGCGCTTCTTGTCCACATTCACTGCCAGATCGCCGGTCACATCAGAGCCCTTCACCACCACCTCTTCGACCTTTATTTTCGACGACACAGGATCCACATAAGCCTTATAGATTTTAGGCACCTCCGGCAGTTGAGCCTGATTGTATCGCACCAGCCACGGATAGTCCACCTCATAACGCTGACGGGCTTGCATCAGCAGTTGCTCGCTCGCATCCATATCGGCAAGCCAATTGTAGGCTTCTTGAAAATAACCGCCCTTATCAATAGGATACAGACTTATCGGATCAAGAAAATGATATGTGTCAAACACCACCGGCCGGAAATTTCCGGCCGCAAGCACCTTGCGCACACGCTTCGGATTGGATATTATAGAGTCAAACTTCTCACTCTCTATAAGCAACGGATCTACCGTCATTGAATCCACCTTCGACAAAGGCCAGTTCAGAGTATCTCCATAAGCCACCGAAAATCGAGGTGTCAGCGTACGCTGAGCCATTGTCACTCCACACACACACAATATGGCCAAGGCCACCGCCACGCGATGTATCACAAACATAACCTGATAAATTTATATGATGTTTCTAAACAGTTACTAAAAAAACGGCACCTACTAAGACTCATGAGGCGTTTCAGTCCACAAATTTAGTCATTCTATTCGGATAATTCCAAATAAAAAGCCAAAGACTATGACCGTTAGCGAATTAATTACTACCTTTGCACGACCGTAGCCGCAAGCCTGCGGTCGACATATTTTTTACACAACCTAATAATACTCATAACATGGACTTTATTGAAGAACTTACCTGGCGAGGCATGATCCACCAGATGATGCCTGGCACCGACGAGCAACTCAAAAAGGAAATGACCACGGCATATCTCGGCATCGACCCAACAGCCGACAGCCTCCACATCGGACACCTCGTAGGCGTCATGATACTCAAGCACTTCCAGCGCTCAGGACACAAACCCATCGCCCTCGTTGGCGGAGCCACCGGCATGATCGGCGACCCCTCCATGAAAAGCCAGGAGCGCAAACTGCTCGACGAAGAGACCCTCCGCCACAATCAGGAAGCCATCAAACGCCAACTTGGAAAATTCCTTGACTTTGACAGCGACGCGCCCAACGCCGCCGAAATGGTCAACAACTACGACTGGATGAAAAACTTCTCATTCCTCGATTTCATCCGCGATGTAGGCAAGCACATTACCGTCAACTACATGATGGCAAAAGACTCTGTAAAGAAACGTCTTTCGGGCGAAAGCCAACAGGGCATGTCATTCACCGAATTCTCATACCAACTCGTTCAGGGCTACGACTTCCTCAACCTCTACCGTGAGAAAAACTGCAAACTCCAGCTCGGAGGCTCCGACCAGTGGGGCAACATCACCACAGGCACTGAACTTATCCGACGCACAGTCGGTGGAGAAGCATACGCACTCACCTGCCCGCTCATCACCAAAGCCGACGGAGGCAAATTCGGCAAGACCGAAAGCGGCAACGTATGGCTCGATCCGCGCTACACTTCGCCATACAAATTCTATCAGTTCTGGCTCAACGTTTCCGACGCCGACGCTGAGAAATACATCAAAATATTCACCGAACTCACACGTGAAGAAGTCGAAGACCTCGTAGCACAGCAGGCAGCCGATCCCGGACAACGTCCGCTGCAGAAGCGTCTGGCCAAAGAAATCACCACCATGGTACACTCAGCCGCCGACTATGAAGCCGCCGTCGAAGCATCACAGATCCTATTCAGCAACAAAGCCGGCGACATACTGCACCGCATCGACGAAGCCACCCTTCTTGCAGTCATGGAAGGCGTGCCACAGTTCGAAGTGAGCCGTGCCGACATCACCGACGGCATCAAGATGGCCGACCTCCTTACCGACAAAGCAGCCGTATTCCCGTCCAAAGGCGAAATGCGTAAAATGGTGCAAGGCGGAGGCGTAAGCATCAACAAAGAAAAACTCACCGACCCCTATGCCCCGGCATCATCCGACATGCTTCTCAACGACAAGTACATCCTCGTACAGCGCGGAAAGAAAAACTATTATCTACTCATTGTCAGGTGATTACCTACACACCACTCACAAAATCGTCAAAATACTTGGACAGATAAAAAAAAGTGCTTAAATTTGCACTCGCTTTAGGCTTTGATATACAAGCTTGGGCACAGGATTGTCTTATGGTGTAATGGTAGCACTGCAGTTTTTGGTTCTGCCTGTCTAGGTTCGAGTCCTGGTAAGACAACTTTTTATTTCCCCCTCCCTGAGACGGCTATCCCCTCCACCCACCAACCCACACAGATAGCCGTCTCTTTTTTTATCCCAATAAATGTATAGCACGTATGGCTTCCAGCCTACGTGCTATACATTTATTTATTTTTATCACAACATTAGCACCCACTAATGTTATAGATTTTATTAATCATTCAAATATTTATATGCGGCCTTGACAATAGCAG
>CAJTQH010000073.1:2706-9799 GCA_910578305.1 uncultured Muribaculaceae bacterium | reverse complement strand
CATATTATCATGGCGATGTCGCGGACACTAAGTGCGCGGAAGCGTATGGGAAGATCTGGATTGTAGTCTTCCGGATTGCGCTTGTACGATGAGAAGCGGGTCACTACACCGGTGGCTTCCTGACCGCCGCCGATAGGGTTGATCTGATCCACAAAGTTCTGTTCGCCGGCAGGAGATTCGACCATAAACGGTTCATTGCCATCTTGAAGAATGCAGTTCATGAGATACGATTTGCCCACCTGGCTCTGTCCGAAAGCGGCCACGCCGGGGTTGTTGCGTTCGGCATTTGCGATAATGCGCAGTTTACGACGCTCTTCCACAAGCTGAAGAAACTTTGTGCTAAAGTCATTCGGGCGGTTCTTCTTCACCCACGAAATGGCATTGTTTATATTTTCTATCTGATTGGTTATTTCTGAGATCATAGCACTTTCGGTTTTTTTAGATTTCCTGTATTTTCAATTTAAAGGCACCCTTGTCCATCCAGAAATTGCCATCGTGAGCAATAGTCTGAAGTTGTAGCTTGACTTGGCTGTTGGCTACTGTATCGCCTTCCATATCAGTGATATCCTCAATGGTTATCAGCTCGCGGTCTTCGTAATAATTGCGTTGGAGCATGATGTTGAGTTGCGGGCTGCTGCTGTTGTTGTAGATTGCATATAGCGGACGGGCCTGATATTTAGGAGCATTGAATTGTTTGCATCCAAGGTAGCAGGGGAATACGGATATGCCTTTCAGTGTAGCTGTACCGTTTTCGGGGGTCAGCACCGGCGTACGTACTTCCTGAAGTTCTTCGTCAAACAATCCGATGTATCTTGCCGTCGACTTCATTCGTTTGGCCAGAGTGGAGAAGTCCAGTACCAGACCGTTGAATCCTGTGGTACTGGCCATGTATCCTACTTCGGCACCTACTGCTACTACTGCTTTCTGGCTTTCCTGGAAGTATCCTTCCTCAGTTGCCAGAGGGAACCATCGGCCTACACGATACTGATTTAGACGTACGAGACGGCTCGGAGCGATGGGTATGTATTTCAGGAATAGTTCGGTGAGAGGCTCCAGATTAGTGGGACGTCCGGAAAGGACTATGATGTCGCAGTTGTGGGCATACATCACCACCGACAGGGCCTTTACCATAGGCTCCATGGTGTCACGTACTATATTACCCACGATCTCAGGAGAGTATCGCCAGTTGAGTTCTTCAAATCTGAACCCGAAGTGATATGCGAAATGATCCATGAGATATGCTGCCGGTTTTTCTTTCTGGAAAAGCTCATCGAAAGTATACAGGCGGCTCGGACGATCCTGCTTAAGAAGCTCAAGCATGAACTGCGATATCGGATGACTTACCTGAGTGCAGAAGTCCAGACGGCTTTGACGATCTTTTTCGCTCTGGTTGGCTGAATTGTCGGCAAAGAAGTGATGCATCAGCTCCTGTGTGAGATGGAATTTCAGATGACGTGCATCTTCAGGAGTCATAGCATTGCGTATGTCCTCAACCGTTTCACGATATGCTTTGGTGTCAGCAACACGCGGAATTTCCAAGAGTTCATCGGGCGACATGCTCTGAATGCGTACTGACAGGGCACTTCCGATGCTGCCTATATTGGGCAGTTCGTTGTCCTTGCCCTCAAGTATCACATCACGTATTATATTATATAAGATGTCGTCGCCTGCGGTGTAGAAGCTATCGTAGTACAGCGGTACTGGTGTGAGTCGGCCCTTTCCTTTCTGTCCGTAGGCGGTCACCATGATGTCGGTAGTGCCGGCACCAATGTCAATTGTTCCTATTGTGAGGGCATTGCCGCTGAATCCCATCTCTTCCATATCCTGACGCAAGTGGCCTTTCAACGCAAAAAAGTCGTCGACACGTCCGCTATAACGTTTTGCCAGTTCGGCATAGAGGTATACAAGCTGACTTGCAAATGCCTCATCATAGAGCCAACCGCGCTGCTGCTGTTCTTCTATGTCGTCAGTCGGGCGCAGTTTTTCAGGATCGGGTATTATCACCATGTCCGGGAGCGACGGTGTGAGCTTGCACAGAAGTTTTGTGGCGTCTTTAGCCGCTTTGCGCAGCGCCAATTGTTCCTGTAGTGGCATTGCGGTAGGACATGTGATAATGATGTTGCGTAGATAACGCTGGCAGTCGATCTGACCGTGCATGTATCTGAACTTGCTTGAGTTGATATAGCACATAGCCTGCTGCATCATTTCTATCATCACGAATGTCATCAACGACTGTCGGCTGTAATGGCACTGGTCGTCTTCCTGTCCAAGAGAGAACAGATCGATCTCTTTGGGCTCGTCAAGATACGTTCCGTCTGAATCAAAATGGTCGGTAAATCCTTCGATGAAGATCTGAGGATTGACTTTAAGGTTGGTGGGGTCGTTGTTTACCACCATAAGTTCCCAGCGTTTTTTGTATTTCTGGTCATCCCATAGATAACGTTTGGGCGAAGAGTAATTGGTAGTGCGTTCGCTCTCTCCGTTTCCTTCCTGAGAACGGTAAATCAGGTGCTTGGCTTCTTCTCCCACGCGCACCAGCGATGGCCATTGGAACAAGTCTTTGGCCTGAGTGAGATCGCCGCCGAAGTCAGCGCGACGAAACACTATGCGCATGTCAAAGGCATTTTCGTAGGCACGCCACGGTTCTGAAAGGTCACGCAGTCTGAGCATGCGCGCTTTGGTGAAGTCACCGCGTTCAAAAAGCACTGCACAGGTGCGACTGTTGCCTATGTCGACCGACATATCCACCGGAATTCTCAGATCTTCTTTATTATATAATGTGATGCGGGGTGAAGCTCCCGACAAGCGAAGATAGTTGATCAGATATATGTAATAGGCAATGAACTTATACTTGTATTGTATGTCCTGACGGAGATCGATGCCGAACAATGATACCAGGTAATCGCCAATAGGGGCGTCGTTTTCACCATCGGGAATGTTGAGAAAGCCTCCCAGAAGAAGATCGGTACGGTTACACAGACTATATGTCTTTTTTTCACCGCTTCCGCTAAGAAATGCCGGGCGCAGAATTCCATCGGCAGCGTTTTCTGCGAGCCGCGTATCGAATGCCCATACAAGACGGAACTGTTGCATGCCGTTGGGCTGACGTTCGCCAAGCGGAGATATCTTCACTCTACACCAACCGTTGGGATATCCTGTGCTTTGTCCGCTGATCTCTTCCTCATACATCGGCATCGGAAGCCACTTGTCGATAAGCATCTCCAATCCGGATTTGATCTCATGTCCGTTTTTTATCCTAAAAGATGACAATGAATTGACATTCATCAATTCCGGTGCCCCCGACTGGTAGTTCTCAATAATGGCCATCACGGTGTCTTTCTTGAGTTTCGGCACACCGCTGTCGTCCAAAATCACTGTGCCGTTTGGTGCCTCTTCAAGCAAGTTGTTGCTTTTGGCATAATTGACCGGTACAAATGCTCCGTCTTTTGCACTGCACACATCTACTCGTATGCGTCGGTCGTTGAGGAAATCGATAGACTCGATAAATGTATATTTAAGTGTTTTTCCTCCATCGAGAACTAACGGCTCTTCCGGATTTAGTTCTATATTTGTCGTTTTGAAGTGAAGCCCTGTATTTGCAATCAGGCTGTTGGCTGTATGCTTATCCATGCGATAGGTGGTTTATTTATTAGTCAATTTGGATTATGAGGAAGTTTGATACACTCCAGAATAATTCGGGATTAAGGATGTACAGTGTGTTGCCGTTGCCTGTTTTTTCCACTTTGTAGCTGTTTTTAGGCACGGTAGTCATGATTTTGTATTTTTTAGGCAGACTTATGGAGTTGGTTGTACGTGTGTCGATGCTCTGGAATGTACTGAGGTCAATTTTCGAATAGTCGACTTTGGTCTTTTTTAAGAATCCTCCCGACAGCAGACCTTCGTTTTTAAGTTCATTTTTAGTTCCGATTTTTATGTAGGCTCTATACATCTGTTCGGCCTGAGTGTCGATAGTGGCCTGTTGTTCCTGTATGGTGGCTTGCTGATCCTGTATTGTCTGCTCTTGTGTTTCCTGCACATTTTGCATCTGGGTCACAGTGTTTCGCAGTGCTGTGATGTTTTTGCGGCTGTTGTCAAGATCTGATTTCAGTTGAGCAAGTTCCTGATCTTTCTGGTCGAGTTGCTGACGAAGACTTACCACGATGCTTTTTGGCGTCGCCTTGTTGAGTGGCAAGCAGTCGTTCCAACTCGTCAATCCGGTCACGATGTCGGCTTAACAGTTCTCTGACATGCTCGAGTTGCTGTTTCATTCGTTGTTTGTTGTTAGCCAGACTTTCACCTGGAGTATTGATGAATATTTCTCCTTCTTCGATAGAGATGCTGTCGAGCCCGTCGGCTATAATGGTGAGATACTGCTGAAGGTCTTCATAATCCATTTGCCCTTGCATGTTTTCATATCGGAGTGAATCAATGGTTTCTCTCTGTTGTTTTTCCTTTGCCGATTCATTGCAAGAGAAACTGATGCTTAAAAGCATGATTATTAAAAGGTGATAAACAAGTTTTGTATTCATGGTTTTTATTCAAATGATTATTGTATGTTCGTATTTCGGCATGACCCGTTATTCATTGGTTTTGTTTGATATTGATAAAGGTTCATTCGTCTGTAGTTGTTCAGAAGCGAGAGGTTATGTGTAGTCAATTGCAAAAATACGAAAAAAATTATAAATCATATAAAATGTATGATTATGATTGATATAATTGATTTATTGTGATTGAAGATGGGGTGTGTGATGTGTGTATGAAACAAGGCGATGCGTCTTGGTTGTGACTCATCGCCTTGTTGCGGGTTACTCGGTTGGTTATCGTTTTGGTGCGAGCAGTGTGATATCGTTTGTGGCGGGGTTAAATGCCCGGCCTGTGTGCTCGTTACAGACAATCTTGATGTGTGCGGCCGAAACGGATTTGTCGAAGATCACCTGCTGTGGAATCGGGTTGGCTTCGATGTTGCCGAATTCTCCTGTTACCGGCACTTCGGTCCAGTTTTTGCCGTCGTTGCTTACAAACACGCAATAGCGGTACATGTATCCGGCTTCGGAGTCGACTTTCGGAGTGTATACAAAACCAGTCAGTGTCAGAGGTTTTTCATAAACGAAAGTGTACGATGGCTTTTTGCCTGATATGACGCTGTTCGCAAGCGGTTTTTCGCTGACAGCCGGATAGCCGGAGCGATATTCGGTCTGCTCGTCAGGCATGACCACATAGAAAGTCTCTTTGATGGCTGCGTGATGTTTTCCTCGCGATGAGATGATGTCGAGACGCAGATCATCGACTGTCACAGGATCGAACATCATTATGCGTTTTTTGCCGATGGTGGTGCCGGCGGTGAGTTTTCGCCAGTTACCTTCGACAAGGCCCATCACGTCAAACGATTCCACTCGTTGTCCGTGGTCGAGATCTTCGGTGAGTACCACGGTGTTGATCTTTGTTCCAGAAATCCCTGTTTTGTTGTCTCTGAAATTAGTCTGTATCCAATTGTGGAAATCCTGTAGGCGTGTTACATCTTCCTCGGCTATGCGTCCATGGTTGTCGGGCGGCACATTGAGGAGTAGCACTGAGTTGCGGCCTACAGATTCGAGATATATTTCAGCCAGCCGCTTCACTGAGTGTGGATGCTCGTTTTCATGCCAGAACCATCCTGGACGGATCGAGACATCAACCTCCGACGGCCACCAATATAGTTTGTCTGCTTTGGCTATGAGGCTGCGGCTGCCAAGATCGTGCGACATGGCATTGATGCCGAGAGCCCCGTTGATGGAATCGGCATAGCTGAATATCGAAGGTACGAGAGGTGTTACACTCCATTCTGTTTCGCGTCCGCGTCCGCCTTCGTTGCCTACCCAGCGCACGTCGTCGCCTGTGATGGCGAGTACTGCTTCAGGCTGAAGACGTCGCATGGTCTCGCGGAAGCGTAACCAGTCGTAGATCTGTTTCTTTCCGTTCGGACCTTCGCCGCACGCTCCGTCAAACCACACCTCGTCGATCTTACCGTAATTGGTGAGCAGTTCTGTGAGCTGTGCCACAAACAAGTCATTGTAGCGTGGTGAATCGCCGTAGCATTCGGCGTTTCGGTCCCAGGGTGAGAGGTACAGGCCGAGTTTCATGCCATATTTGTCGCATGATTGGCGAAGATCGGCCACAACGTCACCTTTTCCGTCGCGCCATGGTGAATTTTTTACCGAGTGACCTGTGGTGGCTGTGGGCCAAAGGCAAAATCCGTCGTGATGCTTGGCCGTGAGTATCACCATTGAAAATCCGGCATCTTTTAATACTCGCACCCACTGGTCTGTATCGAGATTGTCGGGATTGAAGAGCGTGGGCGATTCCTTGCCGTCGCCCCATTCGCGGTCGGTAAAGGTGTTTATGCCGAAATGCAGAAAGGCGGTCAGTTCGCGTTGTTGCCAAGCTTTCTGCTGAGAGTTGGCGACAAGTTGTCCGGCCATTTCTATTTTGGTTATCGAGTCGGCACTTTCGGGAAATGTAAGTTCTTTGACATAGCGTTGGGCGTCGGCTTCGGTGACAGCCGACAGGGTCATTAATGCTCCTATGCAGATGTTATTGATTTGTTTCATGTCGGTTGGCGGGATTATCGTTTTACTTCGGGCAGCGGACATTCGAATCGTACGGGATCGTCGTATTGCATCTGTGCTTTACGCAGTTTTTCCATCATTGTGGCTGTGATTTCTTCGGTGCCGGGCTGTCCGTATATGTTGTGCATCTCCGATGGATCTTCTTGCAGGTCATATAGCTCCCACTGGTCAATGTCGTTGTAGAAGTGGATGAGTTTATATCGGCTGTCACGTATGCCATAGTGGCGTTTTACGGCGTGTTCGGCAGGATATTCGTGAAAATGATAGTAGAGGGCATCGCGCCATTGTGCGGGCTTTTCACCTTTTAGTAGCGGCAGCATCGACACTCCCTGCATGTCGTCGGGTACTTGCACTCCGGCAATATCGAGGAATGTGGGTGCATAGTCTATATTCTGTACCATATAGTCAATATCACCCTTAGCGTTGAAGTTTTTGGGGAGCATCATGACAAGGGGAGTGCGCATAGACTCTTCGTACATGAACCGCTT
>CAJTQH010000073.1:0-2679 GCA_910578305.1 uncultured Muribaculaceae bacterium | reverse complement strand
GTATACACCACCAGAGTGTTGTCGAGCAAGTCGTGATCGCGCAGATAGTCGAGAACGCGGCCTACGTTGCGGTCAAGCGAGGCAACCACTTTGGCATAGTCGCGCATGTAGCGCTGATATTTCCATTCGGTGAGGGCGTTACCGCTGAGACTGTCGGCATAAAATTGTTCAATTATGGGATCGTAGTGTGCGTTCCAGCGAGCGAGTTGTGCAGAATCCATGCGGCTCAGCATGTTTTCGTAGGCAAATCCAAGTCTGGTTTCCACCCCGGGGTGCTTCATCTTGTTGTCATATACTATGTCCATGTCATGTGCCGAGGCTATCGACATCTCTTGCTGCTGTGCCGCCACGCGGCCTTCGTAAGTGTCGTAGAAGGTTGCCGGGAGTTCGAATGTGCGGTCTTCATAGAGATCCAGATCGCAGGTGTCGGCAAGCCAGTTGCGGTGTATGGCTTTGTGATGTATGAGCAGGCAGAAAGGCTTGTCTTTGTCACGTTCGTTTTCAAGCCAATTGATAGATCGGTCTGTGATTATATTTGTCAGATAGCCGTGGTGCACGATGGTATCTCCGGTCTGCTCTATGAATGGAGGATTGTAGTAGTCGCCTTGGCCTGGGATGATGGCCCATCGGTCAAATCCGGTGGGAAGCGTGTGCAGATGCCATTTCCCGAACAGAGCCGTCTGATATCCCGATTTCTGCAGATACTTGGGAAACGTGGGTTGTGAACCGTCAAACACATCTGTCTCATTGGATCGGAATCCATTGGTGTGGCTGTGCTTGCCTGTGAGCATACATGCACGGCTTGGACCGCTGAGAGAGTTTGCTACGAAACTTTGGGTGAATCTTACTCCGTCGGCCGCTATCCGGTCGAGATTGGGAGTGGATATATGGCGACGGTCGTAGCAGCTCATCATCTGAGCCGTGTGGTCGTCTGTCATTATATATACGATGTTGGGGCGTTTGGGCATTGAGCCTTTGCGTGGTGCGTCTGCCATGAGCGTGACTGCCTGAGTCGACATCAGTACCATAGCAGTGCCCGACAGAAATCTTTGGTATTTCATTGGCATATTGTTGGTGGTGGATCTGTGGTATAGAAATAAGTATGCTGCGAAGATAACTAATTTATTTCAGTCGGCCAAGAGCCGCGACTGCCACTTTTGTCAGTTGACATGTCATGTGTGTCAGATATCAGTTGCGTCGACAGGCTGATGTAAAGTTGCTGATATACCGATTGTTGTCGTTGTCCCAACCTTTTTGGCATAAATTTTGTTTTTATAATGACACAGAAACCCGAATAATTGAAATTCAAAATATAAACAACAATATAAAAACATCTATTATGGGAAAAATTATAGGCATTGACCTTGGAACAACCAATTCATGTGTTGCCGTACTTGAAGGCAACGATCCCGTTGTGATTCCTAACAGCGAAGGACGCAACACTACACCTTCCATCGTGGCCTTCGTGGACGGCGGCGAACGCAAAGTAGGCGATCCTGCAAAGCGTCAGGCCATCACAAATCCTAAACGCACTATATACTCTATCAAGAGATTTATGGGCGAGACTTACGATCAGGTTAAAAACGAGATCGAACGCATGCCTTATAAAGTGGTACGCGGTGACAACAACACTCCGCGCGTCGATATCGACGGCCGTGAATATACTCCTCAGGAAATCTCGGCAATGATTCTTCAGAAGATGAAGAAGACAGCCGAAGACTATCTCGGACAGTCGGTGACCGAAGCCGTCATCACAGTGCCCGCATACTTTAACGACTCACAGCGTCAGGCTACAAAGGAAGCCGGTGAGATTGCCGGACTGACCGTGAAGCGTATTGTCAACGAGCCTACTGCAGCCGCACTTGCCTATGGTCTTGACAAGACCGACAAAGATCAGAAGATAGCCGTGTTTGACCTCGGTGGCGGTACATTCGATATCTCAATTCTCGAACTCGGCGACGGCGTGTTTGAAGTGAAGTCGACCAATGGTGATACCCACCTTGGTGGCGATGACTTCGACCATGTGATCATCGACTGGCTTGCCGACGAATTCCTGAAAGACGAAGGTGTGGATCTGCGTCAGGATCCGATGGCTCTCCAGCGACTGAAAGAAGCTGCCGAAAAGGCCAAGATCGAGCTTTCAAGCACCACCAGCACCGAAATCAATCTTCCATATATCATGCCTGTCAACGGTATACCCAAGCACTTGGTGAAGACTCTCACACGTGCCAAATTCGAGCAGCTTGCCGACCGTCTGATCCAGGCAACGATCAAGCCCTGCGAACAGGCTCTCAAGGACGCAGGTCTTACCCCCAATGACATCGACGAAGTGATTCTCGTAGGCGGTTCGACCCGTATTCCCGCTATCCAGCAGGTAGTGGAAAAATTCTTCGGCAAGGCTCCCTCCAAGGGTGTTAACCCCGACGAAGTGGTAGCAGTTGGCGCAGCCATCCAGGGCGGTGTGCTCTCTGGCGATGTCAAGGACGTGCTTCTTCTCGACGTTGTGCCTCTGTCGGTAGGTATCGAGACTCTTGGCGGTGTGATGACCAAGCTCATCGAAGCCAACACTACTATACCCACCCGCAAGAGCGAGACATTCTCTACTGCTGCCGACAACCAGCCTTCAGTTGAAATCCATGTGCTTCAGGGCGAACGCCCCATGGCCAAGGACGACAAGAC
>CAJTQH010000072.1 GCA_910578305.1 uncultured Muribaculaceae bacterium | reverse complement strand
TTGTCGTAGCGGGTGTAGATCCATCCGATGCCGATCTCGGCTTCGATGTTCCAGTGCTTGGATAGAATCCAAGAGTAACCGTAGGCAATGCCTGCTCCTACGCCCCATCCCTGATAGCGGTAGTCTTCGAGCTTCTTGAAGTTGTTGCCCAGGAAATTCGGCAGGTTGAGATTGCCGAGATTGAACTGGCCGCCGAGCATGTGGAATCCGAAGAAGTGTCCCTGCCAGCGGTCGCAAAGCCAATAGCGTGCTTCGGGCTGGACGAGCCAGTGCTTCCAATAGCGGTCGTTGACTTTCCAGGCATTGACGTTGCCGCTTATGTCCAGTGTCCATTTCGGGGCAAGGCCTACCTCCACTCCTAAGTTGGGTGATAAAGTGGCATCGTAAAGCAGATTGGTCTTAAGAGCCACTTCCTGGGCGCGAAGTCCGGAGAAGCAACCTATCAGGCCTATGAGCATGATGATAGAGATACGTGTCTTCATATATTTTGTAAAGTATGTTTTTGCTCGGTCGCAGTGACGGCTGTGCGGCACTGGTTTTTGTCTGGTTTGTTTGCTGACGCGCCATTACGCGTCGTTATTGTGTGTTTGTGTGTTATAATCAAGTCGTAAATGGGCGCATGGTTCGCGACCGATATTTGTTTTCGGAGGCGATATAAGCCGTAAACTCACGTCATAGGCTCTGCGTCTGGAAAACGACTTGCAAATATACTGCTGAATTTTGATTTATGCAATTTTTTTAACTATAATTATACATCCTGATGTGAACAATATTTGTGAAATGTATTTTTTTTGCAACCAAACGGATAGCTGTATGAAAATTGGACTGACTACATCGATGTTTATTGGGGCGATATGTGCTTTTGCGGCGTCGGCTACAGAGCCGCTCGCGATGCCCCGCATACCTTCGGAACTGACATCGCCGGCCGACCGCGGGGCGTATCTTTCGGTGCATTACTGGGATGCTCTCGATTTTGTGGACGATGCCCGTGCCGCCGATACGGCGTTTATGGAGCAGGCACTTGTGGATTTTCTGTCGATCATGCCTCATGTGCCGGAACAGGCTCGTCGCGACGGTCTGGCGGTCATGTTCGGTCGGGCTTCGGCTGATGAGGACGCTTCGGAACTTCTGAGGCTTCTGTGTCAGATATATCTGAGCGATGCCGGATCGCCCATGCGCGACGAGCGACTGTATGTCGATATGCTTGAAGCCGATGCTATGTCGCAGCCCGAGGGGAGTGCTACAGGCATACGCCGTATGGCGCTGGCCGAGGAGATGAAGAAAAATCTGCCGGGCGATGTGGCTGCGGACTTTGCCATGGTAACTGCTGATGGCGGCGACGCGCCTGCTACGCTGCACCGGTTGGTGACACGCCCGACACTTATGCTGGTCTATAATCCCGATTGCGGCACTTGCCATGAGGTGATCGACGCTATGAAACGCGATGCTGCTCTGCAACGTGCTGTGGCCGTGGGGACAGTGTCGGTGTTGGCTGTAGCGGTAGATACCGGCCGCGACATGTGGGAGAGCTATCGGGGCAATATTCCGACGGAGTGGGTGTCGGCACTCGACACGGACGGTATAGGGGACAATGAGATCTACTATGTGCCTGAGACTCCGATGGTGTATCTGATCGGCGGTGACTGCCGTGTGATAGACCGCGGCCTGTATATGCTCAGGGCTGACGGTTCGTTTGACAGCTCTCTGATAGCGCGGCTGTTACAGGCGGCCGGTGATGAATACTCTCATTAAAATATTATATCAATATGGTCAATATGACAGATTGTGTGGTGGTAGGCATGGGTGAGATTCTGTGGGATGTGCTCCCCGGAGGTAAGCAGATGGGCGGTGCGCCGGCCAATTTCGCTTATCATGTGTCGCAGTTCGGGCTGCGGAGCTGTGTGGTAAGTGCCGTGGGGCGCGATGCCGACGGTGAGGAGATTCTGTGCCGTCTTGCCGCCGAAGGTGTGGATCACATGATATCCGAGGTGGATTATCCTACAGGCACGGTGCAGGTGGAAGTGGATGCCGATGGAGTGCCGCGCTATGACATAACGGAAAATGTGGCGTGGGACAATATTCCTTATACCGACAACCTTGAGTGTCTGGCCGGGCGCACACGAGCCGTGTGTTTCGGTTCGCTCGCACAACGCGGCGAGGTGTCGCGCGACACTATCGGGCGATTTCTCGATGCCATGCCGCGCATGGACGACACATTGGTGGTGTTTGACATAAATCTGAGACAGAAATTCTATACGAAGGATATTCTGCATCGGTCGATGGAGCGGTGCAATGTGCTTAAGATTAATGATGAGGAGCTTGAAGTGGTGAGCCGCATGTTTGACTGCCGGGGGCTTGGTCAAGAAGATAAATGCCGGGAGCTGGTAGCCCGCTACGGACTGCGGATGCTCATACTCACCTGCGGTGTCAGCGGCAGCTATGTGTTTACGCCCGACGAAGAGTCGTTTCAGCCGACACCTGTGGTGGAAGTGGCCGACACGGTGGGTGCGGGCGATTCGTTTACAGCCGCATTCATAGCGAGTGTGCTTAAGGGCAAGACGGTGGCCGAGGCTCATGCTGTGGCTGTCGAGACATCGGCCTATGTGTGCACCTGCAAGGGCGCGATGCCGGTGTTGCCTGACTCTATTAAGGTGAACTGATGCTATTGCCTATAAGTCGTTGTGGCGGCATTGCGGGGCATATGTGTCAAGCGACCATCGTATTAGCTCGGCCAGTAATGGCATTAGACTACGGCCCAGATCGGTGAGCGAATACTCTACGCGCGGAGGTATCTCGGCATACAGGCGGCGTGATATGAGGCGGTCGCTTTCGAGTTTTTTCAGGGTGTCGGTCAGTACTTTGGGCGATATGTCGGGGATGGCTTTGCCTATCTCGCTGAATCGGGTGGATTCGTTCTCGGCGAGCACACACAGGATGAGCATCGACCACTTGCCGGTGAATCGCGACAGTATGTTGCGTATGGGGCAAGAAGCGATGCCGGTATATTTTTTTAGATTTTCTTTGAGCGGTAAGCTGTTCATATTCAAAAATAGTTACTTTCGGGTAAGTGACTGACTTTGTCGTAACGTGTTGTTTTATTGGAGGATGACACGTAATTTTGCGCTATCGAAAAGAAAGCGGCTAACCGCTGCAAAGTTAGTATAAATCTGTAAAAGAGAAAAAACTATGAATGAATTGAAGGTAAAGGACAGTGGTGCGAAGTTTGCCCACGTCTCAGTCGGGAATCTTGGGAGTTTCGAAGGGAAGCAGTTTGTAAAGGATGTCACCGGAGCCACATCGTGTGAGATCTCGTTCGGTTCGCTTGCCAATGGTGAGGCAGTACCGTTTTTTCACAGTCACAAAGCCAATGAAGAGAATTACATAATCCTGTCCGGTTCGGGTCGGTTTCAAGTCGACGGAGATGCGTTTGACGTGGCGGAAGGATCGGTAGTGCGTGTATCGACGGCCTGCGACCGCAATCTTAAATGCACATCGGCACGTCCGATGGTCTATGTGTGTATTCAGGCCAAGGAGGGCAGTCTGGAAGCGTTTACTATGGGCGATGCCGAGATAACCGAGCGCAAAAGCCTGCTCTGATTCCCGGCTCTTCCATACGGCATTATACGCTTTTTAGATCTGAAAAAGCATCAATATCGCACATTTTAAGGTGTATGCTAAGGATATCGTCCCATCTTGCTCTACGGAGCAAAGTGGGGCGATGTTGTCTCGTTCGCATCCAAAGACAATAGTGGAATTAAGGTGCTGCAACGGTAAATCATTGCAGAATTACGGATTCAGACCTCTCGAAGTCGTGCTGCCGTTGACTCTATTTGCACACGATATGCCAGTTTCATATTTTCGGGAAGGAACGATTCTTTGATTAAATCGCACCATTTCGGAATGGCTTTGGAAAAACGGTTAAAGAGGTTTGTAATCGCTTTTTCATCCATGCCGCTGTCGCGCATTGCCGTTTCAAAATCGCTTCTCTTTATCCGCTTTTTCTTACCGTTCAGAGTCAGTGCCAACTCCTCGTTATCTTCCGGCATTACTATTGAAGTCGATAGCAGATCATATGCCGGAGTCAGCATATAGTTGTCGGCAGGTCGGAACAGCGAGAAGTTCTTCAGGTGCATATCGGCATTGCCGGTAAGCCATGAGAACAGCACTACTTCCCAGAAATTGACGACATCCAAAAGCGGAGCCGCAGAGTATTGCTTTATAAGTTTGGCTATACGCTCATACGAGCCTTTGTATTTGTCCTCGGTGAGTCGTTCCGACAACTGGCACATATCCTCCATGGCAATCTTCTCGCCTTTCTTTGTGCGGTCAACGCGACGGGTAATATAGCAGAGTTCGCCGTCGGCGAAACGTATCAGCGAATGAGGCACAGTCTTGATTCCGACGACCTCTGCCAAGTGCATGGTGAGGTCTTCATTTTCGGGTAGATTGGCAAAACGGTCGGTCTGCGGTTTGAGTATAAACCGCCCCCACAATCCGACAATAGTAAAGCGTTGCGGTTCTCCGGCAAGTCCTCTTGCAATGTCGAGTGACAGTTTTGCCTGCACCCCGGTCACGGTGGTACTTGATGTCACAATCTCACGTGCCAGTTCTTTGATGTTGGCTCTGGTGTATGGCAGCGCAGGCACCGCTGTCGATTCAAAAAACTTGCGCGTACAAGATTTATGGTAGTCCACCTCGCCATCTGCAAGGGACTTATAACAATAAAGACACTTATTCATCAGCGACCTCCTTTCTTTCAATCGGTGTCACACTTACGTTTCCGATGCAATCCTTGCAGCAGGCAAGGAGCAGGGAAAATCTATCACGTGCAGATATTTTCCAGCTCTGTTCTGCAATGTCGAGCAGCCATCCTTCGGGTATCAGACCGTCGAAGAACGGAAACAACACCTTGTCACGGTAGGGCTTTGTCGACAAAGGCATTGTCAGGCTTACAGCTTCGGCCCCTTCCGATTTAAGATAATCGGAATCGTATCTGAACTCATAGCCCAAATCATCTTCCGTCAGTATACCTGCAAAGTTATTACCAACATAAATTTTTGCCTGTTTCATGATTCAGAGATTTTTTCGGGTGTCATGACTGCTCCGAACAGAGCCAGAACCTGATTTACCTTGTCAAGGCGGAGAGTTTCCTTGCCTTGTTCAAGTTCACGCACAAAACGCAATCCCACTCCGGATTTCTGGGACAGGTCAACTTGCGTAAGCCCGAACTGCTTGCGCATCTCCTTTACATATTTTGCTAATTGAGTCATACGAATATACCCTTTTGGGTGCAAAAATAATGAATTATTCATATATTACACCATAAAGGGTATAAATTGTTTCATCCCCGTTAAAAATATACCTTTTCGGTGGTATTTGCGGAAAGACAGGGATTCTTTCTGCGCTGTGCTACGAAAGCGCTTCGCGATAACGAACCCTCGGGTTCTCACCCCGGCCTTTACTACGACAAAAGGCCGTAAGCTAATAGCTTACAGCCTTTTTCTCTGCGGAAAGACAGGGATTCGAACCCTGGGTACCCGTAAGGGTACAACGGTTTTCGAGACCGTCCCGTTCGACCACTCCGGCATCTTTCCCGGTGGTTTTGCGTGTGCAAATTTAGCAAAGTTTTTCTGCATGGCAATGTTTTGATGCGGTATTTTTTTTGAGGACAGGTGTCAAAGTGTGTTTTTAGGGTGTGTGCGGGTGGATTGATTGAGTAAATTTCGTTATTTTTGCATTGAGCCTTATTATGGCTTTTTATGAGAGGAAGAGATAGTAGATTAATTATATAATTATTGATGAAATGAAAAAAATGCTTATTGGTGCTATGGCACTTCTGGCGGTGGCTTGTTCGGGCCCTGCGTCGGACAAGACATGTGAAGCCTCCGAATCACAGCCGCTTAAGGTGATGAGTTTTAATGTGCGTTACGATAATCCGGGCGACAGCCTCGACAACTGGCAGTATCGCCGTGACCGTGTGGCCGATGCCATCAGTTTTTATGACGCTGATATAGTGGGTACCCAGGAGGTGCTTCAGAATCAGCTCGACGATCTGAAGTCGCGTCTTAAAGGATACGACATGGTTGGCGTGGGCCGCGAAGACGGTGCGACTCAGGGAGAATATGCGGCTCTTTGGTATAAGCCGGAGCGTTTCGAATTGGTGGAATCGGGCAATTTCTGGCTCAGCGAAACTCCCGAGGTGGCCGGCTCGATGGGTTGGGACGGCGCATGTGTGCGCATAGCCACCTGGGCCAAGCTGCGCGACAAGGATTCGGGTCGCGAACTGCTGGCTCTGAACACTCACCTTGATCATGTAGGCGTGGAAGCCCGCCGCGAGGGCATAACGCTGATACTCGACCGTGTGTCGCAGATGCGCGGTGAGTTGCCTGTAGTGGTGACCGGCGATTTCAATTCGACTCCCGATAGCGATGTTGTGGCTCACATCACCGGCGATTCAGTGCCCGGGCATCTTACCAACACCCGCGATGTGTCGCCTCTGGTCTATGGTCCGAAGTGGAGCTATCATGAGTTTGGCCGTCTGCCGCTTGATGAGCGCTCGCTTATCGACTACATCTTTGTTGGCGGCCCGCTTGAGGTTAAGAGCTATGGCGTGCTTTCGGAGACTCTTGATGGCCGCTGGCTGTCGGACCACTGTCCGGTTTTGGCCAATCTGGAGTGGAAGTAACTTTCCGGATAGAAAATATGTGGAGGCGTGCACTTGTGTGGTGTACGCCTCCTTGTTATATTATATAATGTGTGGTGTCTTGCCGGATAAATGTCAGTGAGCCTGAAGCCAGTCGGTGCCGGTGCCTACGGACACTTCGAGCGGCACGCGGCCCGAATAGGCCTGCTCCATGTTGCGTGTCACAAGTTCGCGGATGGCATCGAGCTCCGAGGGCACTACGTTGAACACAAGTTCGTCGTGTACCTGCATGATCATGCGCGATGCCATAGAGCGCTGTTGCATCTCGCGATAGATGCGCACCATGGCTATCTTGATGATGTCGGCGGCCGATCCCTGAAGAGGTGCGTTGATGGCGTTGCGCTCGGCATAGCTGCGCACCATGGAGTTGCGGCTCGATATGTCGGGGAGCATGCGTTTGCGTCCCATGACGGTGGTCACGAATCCATTGTCGCGCGCCGACTGTATGCTGCTTTCCATGTATTCCTTAACGGACGGATATGTGCGGAAGTATCCGTCGATAAGCTCTTTGGCTTCGCTTCGCGGAATTGACAGGCGTTCCGACAGGCCGAAAGCCGAGATGCCATAGATGATGCCGAAATTTGCCGTTTTGGCATTGCGTCGCTGATTGTCGGTAACCTCCTCGACCGGTGTGTGATATATCTTGGCGGCGGTGGCGCGATGTATGTCGGCGCCGGAGAGGAAAGCGTCGATCATGTCGGGGTCGCCGCTCATGTCGGCCATGAGGCGCAGTTCGATCTGTGAGTAGTCGGCACTGAGCATTATGCCGCCCGGATCGGGAATGAAGGCGCGGCGTATCTCGCGTCCGTCGTCGCTCCGCACGGGGATGTTCTGCAGGTTGGGGTTGGTCGATGATATGCGTCCTGTAGCCGTGACGGTCTGATTGTAAGAGGTGTGTATCTTGCCTGTGTGCCGGTTGACGAGCGATGGCAGGGAGTTGATGTAGGTGGTGAGGAGCTTGCGTAGGGCGCGTATGTCGAGTATCAGACCCACAATGGGGTGTTTCTGGCGATGCTTTTCAAGAATCTCTTCGGTGGTGGAGTATGATCCGCGTTTCGTGCGCTTGGCCGACGGGTCGATTTTAAGCCTGTCGAACAGAACTTCGCCAACCTGCATGGGCGATCCGATGTTGAATCGCATACCGGCGAGCCGGTAGACTTCCTCCTCCATGTCGGCGAGTCGGCGGGAATATCGTTCGGAGAGGGTGTTTAGCTCCGGCACATCGATGCGTACACCGGTCCATTCCATCTCGGCCAGCACTCGGGTGAGAGGCAGTTCGATGTCCGACAGGAGCGGTTGCAGTCCGCCCGCCGATATCTCATTGTCGAGCACAGGCATGAGTTGCAGAGCCACGTCGGCCTGCTCGCATGCGCGGTCGGCACATTGGCGCAGGTCGGCTACCGCGCCTTTGGCCATCGGCGGCATCACTTCGTAGTCGAGATATTTCATGCCCAGTACCGAGAGCAGATGTTTCATCTCGGGCTCTATGAGATAATGCGCCACAGAGGTGTCGTAGTAGGGCAATGCGAGGTCTATGCCTATACGCTTGAGCAGCAGGTAATCGCGCTTGATGTCGTGACTCACGGCGGTGATGGCTGTGGCACTGAACAGAGGTGCGAGCGCTGCGGTGCGTGCATCGGAATCGGGTCCTGACAGGGGTATGAAGCAAGCCTGCCCCTGTGATGTGGCAATGGCCAGACCGTTGATGGTTGCCGTCATAGCTTCCTCGCCGTCGGCCAGCACGCAGATGCCTATGCGGTCGTGGGTGAGTGCATGCTCTACCGCGCGGGCAGTGTCGGCGACAGATGCTGCGATGCTGTAATCGTGTGGTGTCGTGGCCAATGATGCCGATGCCACCACAGGCATGGATGCTGTGTCGGATTCGGTAAAGTCAAACAGAGAGCCTTGGGCCTGAGGAGCCGCATGCGGAGCGGGTGTCTCAGCTGCGGTGCCGCTGTCGCGTGTGTTCAGGCGGTTGATGAATGTGCGGAATTCCAGACGGCGGAACACATCGATGAGGCTATCTACATCTTCGGGCTGCCGCACCAGCGTGTCGGGAGTGATGTCGGCGGGCAGCGGCACATCGGTCTTGATGGTTACAAGTTGTTTTGAAAATCGGATCAGTTCTGCATTGTCGATGATTTTGCGCTGCAACGCGCCTTTGAGCGAAGCGGTGTTTGCAAGCAGATTTTCCACCGATCCCCATTCGGATATGAGTTTTGCGGCGGTCTTCTCGCCCACACCCGGGCATCCGGGTATGTTGTCGCTGGCGTCGCCCTCCAGAGCCAGCAGATCAATGACCTGTGCCGGCGAACTGATGCCATATCGCTCGCACACCTGCTGCGGGCCGCGGATTTCAAATCCTTCTCCGCGCAGAGCGGGGCGGTACATCATTACACGGTCGGTGACAAGCTGTCCGTAGTCCTTGTCTGGGGTCATCATATATGTGGTGAATCCCTCTTTCTCGGCCATTCTCGACAGAGTGCCTATCACGTCGTCGGCCTCAAATCCTTCAACCTCGATGGCCGGTATGCGGTAGGCTTCGAGTATCTCCTTTATAAAAGGGATGGAGAGCGTGATGTCCTCGGGCTGCTTGTCGCGCTGAGCTTTGTATTGGTCGTACATCTCGTGGCGGAATGTGTGGCCGCCCGGCGGATCGAAGCAAACGGCAATGTGCGAGGGCTTCTCCTTGCGCAGTATTTCGTCGAGAGTATTGCAGAATCCGAATATAGCCGAGGTGTTGAAGCCTTTGGAGGTGACGCGGGGCGCACGTATCAGTGCGTAATAAGCGCGATATATAAGTGCGTAAGCATCAAGCAGGAACAGTCGTTTTTCGTCCATTGGGTCAAAATGTTGAGGAATTTTAAAAGCATAAAATTACTAAATTATCGTGTTTTAACCCTTAACGTATGCAAGTTTTTTGTAATTTTGCACCCAATATTATCATCCGCATGTCAGCATTAGAAGATATCCAGAAGTCAATCGCCGCCGAATTGCAGATGCTCCACGAGCGCATCAACGCATCGTTGGGCTCGTCCAATCAGCTCATGAATCAGGTGGTAAGCGGATATCTCAAGTCGAAAGGCAAGCTGATACGCCCCATCATGGTCATACTTACATCGAAGCTGTTCGGCGAAGTCAACGAGCGTGTCATAGCTTCGGCTGCCGCGGTGGAGATGCTTCACAATGCTTCACTGATACACGATGATGTTGTAGATGACTCGCAGCTCCGGCGTTCGCAGCCCACGATCAATAGCTTGTGGGGCAATCATATAGCGGTGCTTGTGGGCGACTTTTTCGTGTCATCGTCATTGCATAAGGCAGTCGCCACGGGCGACCTGCGCATAATCGACACCATTTCGCATCTCGGACGCATTCTTTCGCTTG
>CAJTQH010000071.1 GCA_910578305.1 uncultured Muribaculaceae bacterium | reverse complement strand
GCCTAATGGATCGAGATCGTGCCCGAGCAGGATGCCGTGTTGTCTTCGGCTGGATTTTCCGGCGACAAACTGATTCTTACCTATATGCAGGATGCTGCCAACCGTGTGTATATACATGATATGGATGGTGTGCGTATTGGAGAGATCAAGCTCCCTACCTATGGAACTGCATCTGTATGGTCGAGCCGCAAGCACCCCGACGTGTATTATGCGTTTACTTCGTTTACTTATCCTTCGGCGCGTTACAGCTATGATATGTCGACAGGCGAGAGCACTCTCATGGGACGTCCTGAGATCAAGGGGGTGAATATGGACGAATATGTCACGGAACAGGTATTTTATCCGTCGGCCGACGGTGTTAAGATTCCTATGTTTATAACCTATAAGAAGAATCTTAAGCGAGATGGTCGCAATCCGGTGCTACTGTATGGCTACGGAGGCTTCAATATATCGCTGACACCTGGCTTTTCTGCCAATCGCCTGGCATGGCTTGAGCAAGGAGGTATATATGCTCAGGCCAATCTGCGCGGAGGTGGCGAATACGGACGCGCATGGCATCAGGCCGGTACACAGCAGCAGAAACTTAATGTATTCAACGACTTTATTGCCGCGGCTGAGTATCTTACAGCAGAAGGGTGGACGTCACCGGAGTATATTGCCATTCAGGGTGGCAGCAATGGCGGACTGCTTGTGGGCGCCACTGTGAATATGCGTCCGGATCTTTTCCGCGTGGCCATACCTCAGGTAGGTGTTATGGACATGATGCGCTATCATCTCTTTACTATAGGCTGGAACTGGGCTTCTGACTACGGCACGAGTGCCGACAGCAAGGAAATGGCAGAGTATCTGTTGGGCTATTCACCTGTGCACACTATAAAAAACGACGGTACTCCGTATCCGGCCATACTTGTGACTACTGCCGATCATGACGATCGCGTGGTACCGGCTCATTCAAGTATGCCGCTGCGCTTCAGGCATCGGATACAGGTAATGCCCCCAAACTTATACGCATTGACAGCAATGCCGGGCATGGTAGCGGAAAGCCTATGAGCAAGGTACTTGACGAATATGCCGACATATATTCGTTTATTTTATATAACATGGGCATAACACCGAAGTTTTGAATCGTAAAGTATCAATAGCTATAGCTGTGCTTATGCCGGTGATTGCTCTGCAGGGGTGTTTCACCGGCATAGAGGGCACTCCCGCCATATCGGACTCTGTGGTGAAACGCGAGAAAATTGTGTCGAAGCCGGAGGACTCTTATTTGTCGGGTATTAAGCCTCAGCGATTTGGCGATTGGGTTGTTGGAAAACAATGGTATGTGACAGACGGAAAGATAAGACTCATATTTGGAAATCAACCTGGAGCCAATGACATTCAAGAGGGCGACATAATCTCATATAGTCATGTGGACGAGGTGACGACTGTTACCGGCGACAAGGTAGCCGAAATCGTGTTTGTGGCACCGTCTGGCGCGAATGTGTCTTATCGGACGTCGCTGTCCAAAGAGTCTTTACGTGCGGCGGAGAGAGTTGAAGTGCCGTTTGCCGTTGAGATGAGTGTGGTGGACGAAGTGAATAAGATTATGCTTGGCAAGACGTATTATGTAGTCACATCTTCATGGTATGATATGGCCAATAAGTCGCGCTCCGGACGACGTTTTGTGCCTGTGAAAGTTACGGATGTGTCACCGGGCAATGCTTATTATCCGGTATTGCTCACGCTTGACGATGAGGAGGGTAAGCCATTTCGTCTGTTTATGTCTGCAGGAACTGACGCTCCCATGCCACGACGGTTTGGAGCTATGTTTGCTCTGTCGGATCCGCGTCAGCGCTATCCGGAGATAAATGATGTTACATGGCAGCATATAGTGAAAGGTGTGGTGGCCGGTGGTATGACGCGTGAGGAATGCCGGCTTGCCCTGGGTGCGCCGGCTACAGTGGACAGGCGTCCGGGATACAGTATACTGACAGAGATATGGACTTATGAAGACGGCAAGTATCTGATATTCGAGGATGGTGTGCTTCGATCTTTCCGGCAATAGATATAGATATGGTGATGACGCAAGGAAAGAAGATGAAACTGATGTTCTTGGGAACAGGAACTTCATTCGGAGTGCCTCAGTTGAATTGTGGCTGCGAGGTGTGTAGATCGACGGACTCTCGCGACCGGCGACAGAGAACATCGGCTATGGTCAGTATAGCAGGTAAGAATCTGCTCATCGACTGCGGACCCGATTTCCGACATCAGATGCTTGAAAATGGCCGACCTGTACCTGACGCTCTGCTGGTGACGCACAGTCACTATGATCATCTGGGCGGTATAGACGATCTGCGACCCTACAGCTATGTTGATGGCGGATTCCCTATATATTGTCGCGATGATGTGGCGCAGGCCATTCATGCAGGCATGCCATATTGTTTCGAACCGTACAGATATCCCGGAGCCCCGGTCTTGGATCTGCATGTTATAGACACGGCTCCATTTGAGGTACATGGAATAGAGGTTATGCCTCTGCCGGTGATGCATACTGCCACGCTGCTCATCACCGGCTACCGTATAGGAGGTCTGTGTTATGTGACGGATTGCAAGACAATGCCGCAGTCGACCATAGAGCTGATGCGTGGTGCGGATACTTTGGTGATCAATGCACTGAGGCATGAGGCACATGACTCGCACATGAACTTAAAGGAGGCTATTGACGTTATACATGCAGTCGGACCTCGACGTGCGCTCCTTACCCATATCGCTCATCAGATGGGGCTTTATGCAGAAGTGTCTCAGATGTTGCCGAAGGGTATAGAACTGGCATTTGACGGTCTGGCTATAGAAATATAGGTGTTAAAACTAATTCAATAGCCATGAGTAAGATAACTTATTTGGACCATAGCGGTTTCATAGTCGAGGATGAAGAAGTGATAATGGTGTTTGATTATTTCCGTGATCCATCCAACGCGCTGCCGCATGCACTGAATGCCAATCCTGACAAACCTGTGGTGTTTTTTGTCACACATCACCATCCGGATCATTACAATAAATCGATATTCCATCTGGCTCAAAACCACAGGCGGACTTATGTGATGTCTAACGATGTGCATCCCCAGAATGTACCCGATACGCTGGAAGTGGCCGGAATGAGCAGGGGAGATGTGATTGAAAATCTGCCCGGAGGCATTACGGTTCATGCATATGGGTCAACGGATGCCGGTGTTAGTTTTCTGGTAACTACAAAGAGCGGCAAAAAGATATTTCACGCCGGGGATCTTAACGATTGGCATTGGCAGGATGAATCGACGATGCGCGAGGTTGAGGAAGCCGGCGAACATTATATGACGATAATAAAGCGTATAGCATCGGAAGTGCCGGAGATGGATGTAGTGTTCTTTCCGGTCGATGTACGTCAGGGGTCTGACTTCGCACGTGGAGCACGTGAGTTTATGACTGCTGTGAAGGTGCACGATTTCTTTCCGATGCATTTCAGCGGCGACTATCGCAAGGCGTGTGATTTTTCGGAGTATGAAGTGCCGGGCACCACATGCCACTGTCTCCATAATCCTGGTGAGTCGATAGATCTCTGACAGTGTGTACATATAAGAAATGACCAGGCGGCCGTGACTTGCATTTGATCAGTCGCGGCCGCCTGTTGTATTGGTCAGATAATGAATCAGAGCTGTGTGGCGGGGTCGAGGTTGGCGCTCTCGATATCTTTGAAGTAGCGGTATGTACCTACTTTAAGTTCTTCGCAGGCAGCGTCGTCGGCTACGATGAGTGCCTTGGGGTGCATCTGAAGGGCTGAGATTGTCCACATCTGTGAGATGCCGCCTTCAACTCCGTGGCGGAGTGCGCGAGCCTTGTTGTGGCCGTTGACGATGAGGAGCACGCTTTTGGCTGCCATTATAGTGCCTACACCAACAGTGAGAGCGGTCTTGGGCACGAGGTCGACATTGTTGTCGAAGAATCGTGAGTTGGCAATTATGGTGTCGCGGGTCAGAGTCTTCATACGAGTCTTGGATGTGAGAGCCGATCCGGGTTCGTTGAATGCAATGTGTCCGTCAGGACCCACACCGCCGAGGAATAGGTCGATGCCTCCGTATGATTCGATCTTGGCCTCATAGCGTGCGCACTCCTCGATAGGATCGGGGGCGTTGCCGTTGAGAATGTTGACGTTTTCGGGAAGAATATCGATCTGGTTGAAAAAGTTTGTCCACATGAATGTGTGATAGCTCTGCTCGTGATCGCGGGGTATGCCGCAATACTCATCCATGTTGAAAGTTACAACATTTTTGAATGAAACCTTACCCTCTTTGTTGAGCTTGATCAGATGCCGGTACATGCCCAGGGGAGAACTACCTGTGGGGCAACCGAGCACAAACGGGCGTTCGGGAGTCGGATTGGCTTCGTTGATGCGTGCGGCCACATAGCAGGCGGCCCACTGTGACACTTGGTCGTAATCTGGTTCGATGATAAGTCTCATTGCAGAATGAATATGGGTTAATGAATAGAATAGTTGAAAAATAAAGTATCGATAGTGCAAAGTAACTAAATAGACACGGTATTCACAACTACTTTTACTTAAATTTAAAAATACATGGGTGATTATTTTGTCTTTGGAATAAATCAACTAACTTTGTGATTAAATAATACTCAAACAAATCATGAAAACTAACCTTAGTTCACAAATCAAACTTGACCGTATCCCCCGGAAATATTATGATCCGCAGGGCGAAATCGAGCTTGCCGCGCTAACACGCGAAGAGAAAGTTTATACCAGGATCTTTGAGACCGTAGGTGATGGTAGCGTTTATCTGGCTGAAAATATTGCCAAGTATATCCGCCGCAATGTCGAGGACAAAGGTAAATGCGTGTTGGCTCTCGGAGCCGGGGTAGGCACTCACAGTGTGTATGCCGAGCTTATCAGAATGTGCCGCGATGGCAAGATCAGTTTCGAAAATGTCATAGTATACAATATCAGTGAGTTTTTCCCTCTTATCCCCGGAGGCCCGTGTACGATGACACGTCTGAAGGATGTGCTTCTGGATCATGTGGACATCAAAGCTGAGAATGTACGTACGATAGATCCTGCCGTGACCAAGGAAAATATGTATGAATATTGCAAGGCCTACGAGCAGTCGATAGCCGACGAAGGCGGTATTGACATCACGGTGTGTGAGGTCGGCGCCATCGGATCGCTTGCGTTCAACGAACCGGGCAGCGCAAATTCAAGCCTTTGCCGTCTTGTACTTCTTGGCAGCGAGGCTCGTCATATCATTGCATCGGACTATAAGTGCGAGAATGTGCCTACCACAGCCATTACACTCGGCATATCCAATCTGCTTAGTGCCCGTCGTGTCATGACTATGGCTTGGGGTGAAAACAATGCCGCAATAATCAAGAAAACTGTTGAGATGCCGGCATCGGCCGCAGTGCCATCATCGTTCCTTCAGGGGCATCCCAATGCAAGGGTCGTAGTGGATCTTCCGGCAGCCGAAGATCTTACACGTATCAGCCAGCCCTGGAAGGTGACTTCATGCGAATGGAACGACAAACTCATACGCCGTGCCATAGTATGGCTATGCGAGATGACAGGAAAGCCCATACTCAAACTTACCGACAAGGACTATAATGACTGGGGACTTGGCGAACTGCTGGCTCTATATGGTTCGGCTTACAATGTGAACATAAAGATCTTCAATGATCTCCAGCACACTATTACCGGTTGGCCCGGTGGCAAGCCCAATGCCGACGACACTTATCGTCCGGAACGTGCCAATCCATATCCCAAGCGTGTGATCGTGTTCAGCCCGCATCCCGACGATGACGTGATATCGATGGGAGGCACTCTGAAGCGCCTTGTCGACCAGAAACATGACGTGCATGTCGCTTATGAGACTTCCGGTAACATTGCAGTGGGAGATGAAGATATGATGCGCTACTTCCTTATGATGGACAAGATAGCTCCGATGTTTGGTTTCCAGACCGAAGGCTACGAAGGCCTCAGCAATGGCGTGCGTCAGTTTGTGGCTCAGAAGAAAGCCGGTGAAATGGACACTGCCGATATCCGTGAGATCAAGACCATGATACGTCAGGCAGAAGCTACAATCGCCTGCAACTACATTGGTGTGAAACCTCAGAATATCCACTTCCTACGCCTGCCGTTCTATGAGACCGGTACCATAAAGAAAGGAGATCTCTCAGAGGCCGATATCGAGATTGTTAAAGCTCTGCTTGAAGATGTTAAACCGCATCAGATATTCGTGGCAGGAGACCTTGCCGATCCTCATGGAACACACCGTGTATGTACCGACGCAGTACTTGCCGCTCTGTATGAGCTGCGCAACGAAGACTGGATGAAAGATTGCCGCATATGGATGTATCGTGGTGCATGGGCTGAATGGGAAATCGACCATATCGAAATGGCTGTGCCTATCTCGCCGGAGGAGCTCCGCTTTAAGCGAAACTCTATCCTCAAGCATCAGAGCCAGATGGAGAATGCTCCGTTCCTTGGCGATGACGACCGTCTGTTCTGGCAGCGTGCCGAAGAACGTAACCGTGCCACTGCTCAGCTCTATGGCAACCTTGGTCTTGCTTCCTATGAAGCCATGGAAGCTTTTGTGGAATACCATCCCATTAAGGATTAATACGTAATAATATCTACTGATAAGCTACAAGCGGCGAGGATCATTCCTTGCCGCTTGTGTTGTTGTTGCTATTTAATTAAAACATAAGAATAGCCTATGTCTGCCGATGAACCACAATGCAATACATCTGATCACTTCAGATGATATGCGAAAGCGAGCAGTAGTGCTGAAACGAGACTGATCAAGGGATGGTGTCGGTTGATGTTGTTATTACAATGAGGCTGTCGGCAGGAATGCCCATTGCAAATTCAGGTTTCTCTAATTCCCGAGCACATCTTTCGTCACCATATTCCGTACCTTTTGACCAATATACATAGGCATCTCGCAAGTTTTCCTTGGAGTATATTACGCCAAGATAATAATAAGCGTCATTGTCGCCATTTTGCACTGCTTTAAGAAGCCATTGTTTTGCTATATCAATATCAGGACAACGGTTTGATGCTAAATTTCCCATAAATATACGCCCAAGATTAGTTTGAGAAACGCCATGCCTGTTTTGAGCTGCTTTTAGAAACCAATATATGGCATGATCGAAATCGGTCTCAGATTGCTGTATGAGATTATGATGCGATGAACCATCGGCTTTGTATTCAGCATTTGAAAGCGCAATTGTTGCTCGTCTATGGTAGAAACAGCCCATTGCATTTTGTGCTTTAGAATATCCATTTCGAGCCGCTTTCTGGATGAAAGGATTCGGATCTTCAAAATTGGTTGTTATGTGGCATTGAGGTATCAGAGCATCGATTGCTTCTTGAAACAGCTCTTGATTGTCCGATTCAAGTTGACAATCCAACTTGTAATCTTGGATGACTCTATTCAGACCTATACAATTGGTAATTATAGTCATGATGACAGCAAGAGAGCCTGCACACAATATGAAAAAAGAAAATATTGAAATAGCTTTACGTAAAATGTGGCAACATTTTTTGGTAGATATCAGAAAAACAATGAAGAACAAGGCAAGGCCGATGGATTCAAGCAGATACGCAATAAAGAAATCCCAATGAGCATAAAATGTTTCAAATTGCATTGCATTCCAATGTCTACGTGAGTATAATAAACAGAGTATCATACCTGTAAATGAGAATGCAAATAAAATTGGAATTACCCAAAGAATGTATTTTTTGAAGGCAATTAGTCTATTCATATTTTAATGCTGATTCATGTTTTTCAGAGGCAGATGGACAATTAATCCTATATTAACTATGAAGGAATTTATAGAGTGATGAATCGGTTGATTACATTTGGTTTAACATTGTCATCATAGTACAAAACTACGAAAAAACTTTGAATTGAAAAGCAAGCCGACAAGGGTATGTGTTTGTATGTTATGGCTGTATTGCAGGTAACCGGCATAGCAGTTGCAAAAAAAAAATTACTCGTCATCACGACGAATAATCTTCTTACCTTAAATCTAATACCATGAAAAACTGATGCAAAGGTAAGGGATAAAATTATGTTATACAACATATATGGGTGATATTTAACCAATATTAACTAAAAATATTGTATTTTGATTGTGTAATTGCTATGCTCTTTGTATGAAATATGGTCTAAATAAAAGAGAGCCACCAAGTTATGGCGGCTCTCAAGGTGTTAATATCTGTGTCGGGTGTCAGGGAACAATATTGAATAATTGTCCGGCTGAATGAGCTGATAGCTGGGGAGCATATTGGCTCTGTATGGTGGCTATGCCGCTTGAGAATGTTCCTGCGTTGTTGACCCAAAGTTCATATTCAAGCATATATATTCCTCGTGGCATGTTGGTGACGAACATGCGTGTTTCCGAGTCGAGATTTTCACGATAGAAACAGATACCTTCGCTATAGACAGGCCGTGGTAGCTGCTCAACGGGTTCAAGACATGCCGGACGTTGGTCGGTGATGGCCATGTACTGCATGTCGCGAGTGGCGTGGATAAGCAACTGTATTTTGATACGGTCGCCAACTTTTATGTCACTGTCACCGCTGATCTCAGTCCATGTAGATCCGGTCTGCATGTAAAGGCGCTTTTCTATATCGACTGCTTCACACGATGATGATTTGATATCAGTCATGATCTGTGTGGATTGGCTGAATACGGCACCCCAAGCAGGAGTAAGATCGGATTTGTGGATGTGCATAGTGGCACCTGATGGATTGAGATTGGATATGTCGGTGCGGAAGTAACCGGTAAGATTGTCAGTAGTAGAAGTGTTGACAGGATTAGATCCGATAGTGGCAGTAAGGGGTTGTGCAGGAGCAATCCATTTCGATGAAGTGGATAGTATGGTGGCTATGATTTGTGTGGTCGTAGCCGATGATCCCCAGTTGCGGGCCTCTTTCTGGAGTATGAGCCACTGGCGTATGCGGTCTATATCCTTGCTATGTGGCTCGAGGGAATGTATAGCCTCAAGGGCGTCGGCAGCAATGGCAAGCTGGGTCATTGATCCTCCGTAATTGTCGTCTACCGAAGGCCACCACAAGCCTTTTTCAGGAGAAGAAACGGCAAATTCCATAAGCGACGAAAGTACCGTGCGGGCAAGTGTAGGATATCCGTGGCGCTTAAGCAGTCCGATAGCCTGTGCTTTGGAGGCGACACTAAATGATTTCCATTTTTTTACGATCTTCTGAATCTCTGATGCCATAATGGATTGTCCGCGTAGCGAAGGTTTGTGTGCAGGCCACAGATCGCGCAGTACCAGATAGCTCATGTATGAACCTTTGGGATAGCGGGCATATTCTTTTTCCACTTCGCTCTGATGCCATACAAGAGCTTTGGTGATCATTGAACTCAGCTGCTTGTTATCGGGCATATAGCCGGTGGCATTGAGTCTGCCGAGGGTGTATAGTGTGGTATATGTGGCCCATTGTGAAGCTTCGGTACACTGGTCTATCCAAGCCCATCCTCCATTGTCACGCATGAGCTTATTCAGTAATGCAATGGCGTTGGTATAGGTAGATCTGATTTCATCTGGATCAAACAACAGTGCCAGACGCTGCATGCGTTCGGTGTCGGATGCTGCATCCATCATCCATGGTGTAGCCTGAAGCAGCAGTGTCTTCAGATCGTTGTTGCGCTGAAGCATTGACACGAGTGTTGAGTCGCTTCCGTCGGATGATGTCCACTGTCGGAGAGCATCGCGCACAGCGGGCTGATCACGTAATATACCTTCGGCCACAGCTGCCGAAAAAATAGCGTCGGCAGCCTGCTGCGGCGTTGACATTACGGCCTTGCGAAGACCCGGCAGGGCAGTTATGACATACCATGTGGGGTTGTCGCACAATTGTAGTGTGACGCGCGCATCACGTCCTTGTTGTGCGATGGTCATGCTGAAGTCGGTGCTGTCGGGAGAAATGTAGAACGGCTGGGGCTCTATGACAGGTGTGTAAGATTGCAATACGGGTATGAGCGATTGCTCGCCGTCGGCAAATGTGTCGGTGGAACTTTTTATGCGATAACCAATGAATGGGGTGTCGGGTGCCTTGAATGTGATTGCGACGGGTGCTGATGCTCCTGCCGCGATCTGCATCACGGTGTCGCGGCGCATGGTGACATCGCCTGTAGAAGGATTGAACAGTTCGGTGATAGTGGTGATGATCTGCCCTGTCTCTGAATTGTTCATGACAGATGC
>CAJTQH010000070.1 GCA_910578305.1 uncultured Muribaculaceae bacterium | reverse complement strand
AAATGTGCGCGCTGTCCATGGGATGCGGCTGAACTGTTCGACGGAAAACTCACTTCCGAAAAGCCATATCACCACACCGACGCCTAAAGCCACGGGCAGCAGTGTCTTGAGCAGGAGTCCGGACGCAGTGTTTTTGGGGTCGGCCATTCGTGAGTGTATTATTCTGCGTATGTGCTGTGTTTCAGCGAGTCCGACGGTTCTGATTGCGGTTCTGATGCCGGTACGGTAGCTATGGTGTCGGTGCGTGTAGTATCGGCTTTCTGCTTTGGTTTCTTTTCTTCTACGGGTGCAGGTTGTTTCTTGAGCGGTTTGCCGATATTGATCGACAGGATTTCATAACCCTCTTCGCGGTTGACCTTCTGGTCACGTTCCGATGGATTCACTATGATAGGTGTGCCGGGCTCGACATATTTTATGAGCTCCATTATGTGGTCGTTATGGATGCGTATGCAACCGTGGCTTGCTCTGTTGCCCAGAGCCCATGGTGCGCATGTGCCGTGTATACCTATCTGGGTGGTCACATCAGTTTTGAGGCGTATGAAACGTGGTCCGAACTGGCCTTTTACCTGAGAGGTGTTTCCGTCGTCGTCAGTATAGAGCCATTCAGTGGAGTTGTATATGCCTTCAGCCGAAAAAAATCCTTCGGGAGTACGGTTGTCGCGGCGTTTGTGTTTGGTGCCGTATTTCTTGGAGCAAGCCATGCGGTAAGCTTGTTGTTCGACTCCGAATCGGTTGTAGAGCACTACATACATCGACGGTTTATCCACTACTATGAAGTAATTGTAAGGGCTTTTGAGCAGACGTGTGGCGTAGTCGAGATTGTCATGCGCCATTGCGGGAAGTATGCCCTGAGCATATTGGTCGGCATAGTCCGACGATTCCATGAATGCTATGGCTTCCTCGGCCGAAGCCACATCGTGAGTCAGCACCGTATCTTGTTTCACGGGGTCTGGCAGTGGTTCAGGCTGAGGCATGTCGGGATGTGTGTGGGCAAACTCCGGATTGTCGGCGTCGACGGTAATGGTGTCGGATTTTGAGCCTGAACAAGATATGGATATTAATGCTGTGGCGATGAAAGCCGGAATTAAATGGAGTTTCATGAATAGATATGTTGGCTGACTATTATATTTGTTATGATAGACTGTGTTCGGATTGAAGATTCAAAAGTGTGCAAAATTACACAAATAATATGTGATATCCAATGTCGCATGCGACAGATTGTGCTGTTCAGCTGTCAATGCGTGGTAATACGCTATGAGCCACTATTATTGTGGCTATGCAGCATACCATGGTCCATATGAAAAATGGTCCGTAGCCCATGACCTGTTGCAGCCATCCGGCGGCCATGCCGGGCAGCATCATTCCGAGCGACATGATGCCGGTGCATATGGCGTAGTGCGATGTGCTGCGTGCTCCGCGTGAAAATCGTATGATGTAGAGTATATAGGCTGTGGTGCCGAATCCGTATCCTGCTTGCTCGATGAATACGCATGTGTTGATCAGTGGCAGTGATGGCGACGGTACATAACACAGCAATACGAATGTGAGACATGTGAGCGACATGCTCCATGCCATAGGCATGATCCATTTGCGAAGTCCGCCGCGGGCTACTGTCATACCACCTGCTATGCCCCCGGCCATTAGTCCGATCACGCCTAATGTGCCGTAGACCATACCGACCTGCGATGTGCTCAGTCCCATGCCTCCGCTCGCCGGGCAGTCGAGAAGAAATGGCGAGATCATACGCTGTAGCTGTGCTTCGGGCAGTTTGTAGAGCAGCATGAAGAGTGAGGCTGATATTATGCCGTCTTTGGTGAAAAACGTACGGAATGTGTCGGCAAACTCTGCCCATACATGTGACACTCTGGATGTTCGGTGCGGTATGTCTGAGGCCGGATGTGGCAGCACTATGGTGTGGTAGATGGCAAGAATGGAAAGTGTTGTTGCCAGCAGGTAGAACACTGTTGCCCAGGCATGAGGTATGCTGTCATATCGTATTTCAAGATATCCGGCGAGGATTACAAGCGGTCCCTGTCCTATGATCATGGCCGCACGGTAGAGTGTGGTGCGTATTCCTACAAAATACGACTGGGCACGCTCCGTAAGTGCTATGATGTAGAAGCCGTCGGCGGCTATGTCGTGAGTGGCCGACAGAAATGCCACTATCATGAATGCTCCCAGTGAGGCTTTGAAGTAGAGTGCCCCTGGCAGTACCAGAGCCACTGCGGCAAACGATGCGGCCATGAGTAGCTGCATGGTCACAATCCATCGGCGCTTGGTGCTGAATATGTCGACAAATGGACTCCACAGCGGTTTTATGACCCATGGGAGTGACAGAAGCGATGAGTAGAATGCCGTGGCCGAATTCGAAAGTCCGAGACGCTTGTACATGATGGTGGCTATGGTCATGACCACTACATAGGGCAGCCCTTCCGTGAAAAATAGCGATGGCACCCAGGTCCATGCACGTCCTATGCTTGATCTGTGGTTCATTATCGGTACAATGTTGATATCCGGGTTCCCGGGAAATAGTGCGACAGGATGATGTCGTAGGAGTATCCTTTCGTAGCCATTACGGCGGCTCCTGTCTGGCACAGGCCTACGCCGTGTCCCCAGCCGGCTCCGTGCAGTGTCCATTCTGTGGGTATGCCTTCGGAGTCAGGGTCGTGTGGCTCGGCCACGAATGCCGAACTGTAGAGGTGCGACTCCGATAGCGTGCGGCGTATCTCCAACTCTTTGCCTATGATGCGTGTCAGGCGTGTACCTCGAATCTCAAGCCGGTCTATGCGACCCGACGGGCCTCGGTGCAGTACAGTGAGGCTTATGATGCGTCCGTAGTCGAGTCCCGACCGGCGGCGGATGATGTCCGACAGTTGTGCGGCTGTGTATGATATGGACCAGCGGTACAGATGCGGTGTGTCGCGGTCGTAGTTGTTGAGTATTGATGCCAGCACTTCATCCGATGGGTTGGCGCAGAAGGCGTCTGGATGCGACATTATCCACCGGCGTGCGTCGTGTTCGGCAGAGCAGTCGGCCTGGCTTTGCTGCTCTGCGTCGGTCAGTACTTGCAGATAAGGTGTGTCTACGGGTTGCCAGCAGGTCGAAAACCGCTCTGTAATGCCGCCGCAGCATTTTGAAAATCGTGCGTCGCACAACGCTCCGTCGAAGGTGAGTACTTGGCCTCTGGTGGTTTTAAGCGCCGAGGCCACCTGTGGGGTTGATGCCCTGGTGCAGCCCTGATAGCGCTGACAGTGGTCGTCGGCACACACGTCGAAAAGTCGGTGGGCTTCTTTGTCATACCATCTGACGCATTCTTCTTCGGTGTCGGTGCAGCTGTATCGGTCGAGGTCGAGCGGCGGATGTATCTGAGCCAATACCCAGCTGCGCGATATCACGGCGTGGGCTTTCAGAAATTCTTCAGGGGCATTGGCGTTCATTTCCGACGACACCACACTTAGCAGATAGCTTTCCACGTCTATGTGGTTTATGGCATGGAGCTGTCCGTTGCCGTCCGATATTATTTCGAGCATTCCCTCGAATGTCTGGTTCTCATGTTGTTGCCAGTGGAAACCGATACCTATGGTCACATTCGATAGTGTGAACTTGCACTCATTACCGGTGGGGATGAGCCGTATGGAGGTGGCACATTGGCCACAGTCGCTCTCCACCGACTTCATGCCGCGTGCCGTGAACCGTATGCGGCCGGTCGTGTCCGTTCCGTCGCACAGATATGTACCGTGGAGTGTGACGTCGATGGCATTGCCCGACATGATGCCTACTCTGAGCACGGGCTGTGTGGATGGTGATATATGTTGCATAGTTCGGGATATGAATATGTTACGTCGTGAAATATGCCGAGTATGCGGTCGGCTGTGAGGCGGTCGTAGTCGATGTGGCGCGGACACACTATGACTCCGCACATGTCTACGGCTCCGGGGCTTATGAACAGGCTTGTAGTGTCTGACGTGTCAAACGAGAAATTGTGCGGGCGATGGCAGCGTCGCGGCACTATCACTGCCTGATATTCGCCGTCGGGCATGAGGCGGAGCAAGGCGTTGATCATAGGTTCCGAGCCGTCGGGATCTTCCGGCAGTCGGAGCATTGCCCGGCTCATAAGTTCGCTCAGGGCTTTCGGATCGCGACTGCGCATCACTAAGCATGCCGGTACTGCGTCGGCTATTGCCGTTGTGTCTATATTGATGTTGCCGAGGCATTGACCGAGGCTTTGCCACAGCGGGAGCGATTCCGATCGCACGGCCTGGAAGTGCATGTGGTCGGGGGCCGACGCTCCGCATCGGGGGCCGTTGTACAGTATGGTAAATCCGGGCAAGATGTCGGCTGTGGATATCATAGCTTCCTCGTTGCCCCGAAGTGTCTGAGGCGTGTGTGTGCGATGGGCTATCACCAAATGGTCGGGCAGTATCGGGTAGGGGTTGACGAGTATGCTGAAATCGTCGGTGTCTGTCTGTATCTGCTGTGCCGGACGGTTTGACCGACACAGAAAGCACGGTCGGGCGGCTATGGACTTGCTGTCGACTTTGGCTCCCGACGATATGGCTCTTGCCGGATTGTGCTGTACGATAAATGTCTGCCGGCCCGATTCTATTTGCCGAGTCTGCTGTTGATTTAGTGCGGCATGATTGTCGCGTGCCGTGGGCCAGGTGCGCAGTTGACGTCCGATAAATTCTGTCGGGTCGAAATGTAATGGTTGCTTTGCTGTCATTTATTGAGTTGCTGGCGGGCGGCTACCTCCCATGTGCGCAGGGAGTCTTTGTAAGTGTTGAATCGGTTGGCTTTCTCTGTGGTGAGCGATGAGTCGGAGTTGCCGCCCCATCGGCGACACAGATACAGCACGTCGAATATGCGGCCTATGCGGTACTGGCGGCTCATGCGCAGTGCCATGGCATAGTCTTCGCCATACGACACATCGGGCATCGGCATCGTCCGCGCTACGGCTGTGGCAAATGCACGTGGTGCCCCCATGCCGTTGACGCGTAGCAGATTGTTGTGGCCGTTGGCGTCGGTCCATTCGCGGTGATCGATCACTCCCGGCGGTATGGGGCGGCAGTCGAAATCCACGAGCGAGTACGATCCTACCGCCATGGCGCATCCGGTGGAGAGAAAGCATCGGTGTATGGCCGTAAGCGTGTCGGCGGAGCTATATAGATCGTCGCTGTCGAGCTGCACGGCAAAGCGTCCGCACCTGCTGTCATGAAGTGCTGTGTTCCAGCATCCGCCAATGCCGAGGTCGGTCGATTCGGGCACTATATGCACCAGACGCTTGTCCGATATGGATTGTAACACTTCGGTGGTGCCGTCGGTGCTGTGGTTGTCCACCACTATCACGTTGAAAGTGAAATCGGGGGTCTGTGCCAGAGCGCTCTTCACGGCATCGGCTATCGTGGCCACGCGGTTGCGCACGGGGATTATAACCGACATCTCTACCGGGAAGTCGCCGCCGAAGTCAACCGTCGCAGTCCGTGGCGGCAGCCATGCACCTATGGCCTTGAGATGCTCGGTGCAGGCATGCTCCATCTCTATCTGCACCCGGCGGTTGCGCGGATCCACGTAGTCGAAGTGGCGTTCACCCTCTGCTGCGGCGGCCTCAGGTCGGTACACCGACAGATATTCAGGTATGTGCACTGGTAGCGACATGCGCATCAGTGCCAGTCTGACGGCATACCATCCGGCATGTTCATAGTCGGTGCCTGACGAGTCTATGGCTCGGCGGAGTGCATCGGCGTCGACAGCGGCCAAAGGACCGAAACAGAAGTCGTCGCGCAACGCTCCTTCGCGGCAGTCGATGCAGGGTGTCGGTTCGTCGCCGGTGTGAAAGTCGGCATAGACCATTGTGGCGCCGCTGTCGGCAAGCACTGTCGACATTCTGCGCCAGGCGTTTTCGCTGAGCACGATCTGCGATGACGGATGAAACATCAGCGCCACTGGACCCTTGCCGGCGTTGCGGGCAAATTGTCGGATATGGTCGGTGGAGCACAGTCCGCCGGGTATTGTCAGTATGTTCATGGACAATTTTATGTGTGATGACGCGCAAAATTAATGAAAAAAATGTGTGTGCCGGTATTAATTTTGCATCTTTTCATGGATAGAATATTTGCCAAAAGCCGTATCTTTGACACGATAATATGAAAAGAGACACTATTATGCTCAGACTCATCATGGCAATTCTGCTTGCAGGCATGACATTGCACGTCAGCGCCTACGACACTGCCGACAGCTTGGCCTCTCCTCAGTCGGTGGGACTTGTACTTAGTGGTGGAGGAGCCAAAGGCATCGCCCACATCGGCGTGATACAGGCGCTGGAAGACAATGATATTCCCATCGACTACATCACAGGCACGTCCATGGGTGCGATTGTCGGCAGTCTGTATGCATGCGGATATACTCCCGAAAAGATGATGGATCTGATAAAATCGCGCGGATTCGCCCACTGGTCGTCAGGCAAGATCGACAAGCAGCTCACATATTATTTCCTGCAGGACGATCCCACTCCGGCCATGCTCACGCTCAACATAGGCGAAAGCGATTCTACGCGGTGGAAGTCAATACTGCCGTCGAGCCTTATCAATCCGCTGCCCATGAACTTTGCGTTCATGGAACTGTATGCACCATATACGGCACAATGCGGCGGCGACTTCGACCGACTGTTTGTTCCGTTCAGAGCCGTGGCATCCGATGTCCGCGGAAAACGCAAAGTAGTGTGTGCCGACGGTTCGCTTGGCGATGCCGTAAGAGCCTCGATGAGTTTCCCGTTGGTGTTCCACCCCATAAAGATCGACGGTGTGCCAATGTACGATGGCGGCATCTACGACAATTTTCCGGTCGATGTGATGCGCGATACATTCGCTCCTCAGATTATGATAGGAGTCGACGTTTCGGCCTCTGATGCCGACGAGGACATTCCAAATATGATGTCGCAGCTCGAAACCATGATAATGCAGCACAGTGACTACCGTATGCCGCGCGACTACGGCATAAAGATGAGGCTGCATCTCGATCGGTTCGGACTGCTCGATTTTGACAAAGCCGAAGAGATATACGACATCGGTTACAACTACGCCATGTCGATGATGGACTCGATAAAGTCGCGCATCCACGTTCGCGTGCCGGCCGAAGCCAGAACCTTGCGACGCGAAGTGTTCAATTCGCAGACCCCATACCTGAGATTTGATTCAGTGAGTGTCAGAGGCGGCAATCGCCGGCAGAACGAATATCTCGAATATCTCTTTACCCATCACCATTCCGACACGCTCGATGTCGGTCGGGCCAAAGACGCGTTCTACAGAGCCATCACACCCGGCAAACTGACAAACTTCGAGCCACAGGCTGTGTACAACGACTCTACACGTCTATTTGCTCTGAACCTTGATGCGTCGGTTAAAAACAATATTTCTGTAGGCATAGGCGGATATCTCACCACCTCCACAACAAGCATGCTGTTCTTCTCGGCAGGATATAAGACCCTCGACTTTAACTCGCTTGATATGCAGTTTAACGGATGGGTAGGGCAGAGTTATCTCGCCGCATCGGCCCGTGCTCAGATCAAGCTGCTACGCTCTGTGCCGTCGAGCCTTCAGATACAGGCTGTGGCTTCGCGGCAGAAATACTTCCAGTCCGACCGCCTCTTCTTTCAGACAAGCGAACGCACATTCGTCACCTCCGATGAATACTTCGGACGCATAAGCTATGGCGTGGCGCTCGGGCGCAGCGGCAAAGGCGAAGTGGCCGTAGGCTACGGACACCTGGCCGATAAATACTATCTCGGAGTGTTGAGCGACGCACCGCGATCCATGCGCGACGTCATGACACAGAATCTCGCACAGGCACTGGCCCGATACGAATACAATACACTAAGCTCTCCTGTAGTCCCTGTGTCCGGCGCATACTATCGAGCCACAGCCATGGGAGTCATCGGACAGCACTATTACAGCCCCGCAGGAGTCGACGACGAGGACAAGACACGCACCGGCCGACGCTGGTGGCAGATTGAATTCACCGCACGCAACTATTGGGATCTATCCAAGCACTTTGCCATAGGCACAGAGATCGACATACTCGCATCCAATCGACGCCTGCTCTCCACATACAGCCAGACCGTGTGCGACGCCCCGGCATTCACTCCATCGGCATCTTTCAGCAACGTATTCACATCCGGCTTCCGGGCCAACAGCTATGGAGCCATCGGAGTGATACCCATATGGAAACTCGGATCCATGTTCCAGCTGCGAGGCAACTTCGACATGTTCATGCCCCTGCGACCCATACGCGAAAACAAGACCGATCACACAGCCTATTACGGCGACTATCTCTCCAACGTCGAATTTTTCGGACAGCTCGAAGCCGTAATGACACTCCCGTTTGCCAACGTCTCCGCCTACACACACTACAGTACCGTCCCCGGCGGAAAATGGAACTTCGGCCTCACTTTCGGTCTATTCCTCCAAGCCCCCAAATTCCTCCGCTGATCCAGCCCCGCAGCTCCCCATACTTACGTAAAACTATCACAGAACTCAATCACAATTGAGATTTATTTTCACGCCTGTACACAAATCTCGCCCAACCCCAACACTAAATTTGCATAGTGACCCAAACCCTCACACTATCACACTATCACACTATCACACCATCCACCCATTTACCCATAACCCAAAAACACCCATCCGCCATGTCCTTCATCATCGTCGCCCTCTGCTTCTTCGCCTGGCTCGGCCAAGCCCTCAACGACGGCTCCAACATCAAATAACCCCGTCCTCTCCCTTTCCCAGACATCGCACCTGTCCTGCCGCCATCACCAATTACCCCTACAAAAGCCCACAAACACATGCGCTGTACAGCACAGCCGATTGCCATCTCAAAAAATCTTTTTATCTTTGCATAGATAGCAACCGGAAATATCTGAACATGGCCGAAATGACTTAAATCACAGACAGACTTATTGCTTTAGCGCTTTGCCAAAGCAAAGAATACCCACCAACCCAATAATAATCCAGAACTTCTAAGCAGTCGTTGTAGGCACGGCCAGCCCTCAGATAACTGCCGAAGGTAGTTTTAAATGATGTCTCATTTAAACATCTGTTTGAAATACTATAAATTCTCACGTTGATGCGTGTTAAATATTATATCGGTAATGGCTAATGATTCCCTTTCGGCTGCAAAAGCCGCTAAAAACGATGAGTTTTACACTCAGTATTATGATATTGAGCGTGAAATCAATGCCTACCTTGAATACAATCCCGATGTATTCCGAGGTAAGACCGTGCTGTTGCCATGCGACGACCCCGAGTGGAGTAACTTCACGCTCTACTTCGCACAGCATTTTCAGACCCTCGGCTTGAAGAAGTTGATTTCTACCTCATACGCTCCAGACAGCAAGAAATACAAGACAGTGTGGCAACCCTCGCTGTTCGAGCAGGACGCGCCGCAGTTTGACCCTGCCAAAACTTTAGTTCGCGGCAAAATCTTTGTACTTGATCATGACCGTAGCGGAGACGGTGTTATCGACTTCCACGATATAGAATGGCAATATCTTGAGGGGGATGGTGATTTTCGCAGCCTCGAAGTTACCGCGCTGCGCGACGAAGCCGACATCATCGTCACCAACCCTCCATTCTCCCTGTTCCGCGAGTTCCTTGCTTGGATCGTTGAAGCCGACAAAAAATGTCTTATGATTGGAAATACCAATGCTATTACATATAAAGAAGTTTTCCCTCTCATAAAAGAAAATAGGCTATGGCTTGGCGCCACAGGTTTTTCTACAGATATGGTGTTTGGCGTGCCTGAGGGTACCGTTGTTCCTGAGGCTTACAAGAAAAAAGCCGAGAAAATGGGCTATGTTGGAAATTACACCAGATTGGGCAATTCCTGTTGGTTTACCAATATGGAACATGGTCGTCGCCACCAACCTCTATCACTCATGACGATGGATGAAAACATCATGTTTTCGCGTCATAAAGATATAAGAGGAAAAGGTTACATAAAGTATGACAACTACGATGCAATTGAAGTTCCATTTGTTGATGCCATTCCTTCTGATTATAGTGGTGCGATGGGTGTTCCTATCACATTCCTTGACAAATATTGCCCGGAGCAATTTGAAATCTTAGGGATGTGCGAGAATGAAGATTTATATAAAATGAAAATTCGAGTTTATACATCTGCCGAGTGCAAGCAGGCATATGAGCATAAGTTTCATAGAAAAGGAACATATGACCTTAATGCAAGCGGTGTGATTGTCCGGAATGACATTAAAGAAAAAGTATATCAACGTCTTTTAATTAGGATTCTTTGATAGATTGTACTTGGTTTCCCATCAGGAGACAGAATGTAAGGATTTTGTATCCTCCATGTCCGGTCAGTCTTTCTATACTCAATTATTTTACAATCAGTTGGTGGAGTGAAGAACTCGCAGAAATACACGGCCCATTCAATGTCTCCACCACGACCTAAGATTTCAAATATCTTATCAGTATTCTGAAATAAGGAGTGTTACCACCAATATTTAAGTCTCGTTCATCGT
>CAJTQH010000069.1:217-10848 GCA_910578305.1 uncultured Muribaculaceae bacterium | reverse complement strand
GCCGACCAGGCTCAGACCCTCAAGGCTATACGCGAAGCCGAGGCTTACGACGGACCTTCGATCATCATTGCCTACGCACCCTGTATCAACCACGGTATCCGTGCCGGCATGGGTAAGTCGCAGCAGGAAGAAGCCAACGCCGTGGCATGCGGTTACTGGCACCTGTGGCGCTACAACCCCGCTCTCGAAGACGAAGGCAAGAATCCCTTCACTCTCGACAGCAAGGAACCCGACTGGGACAAGTTCGAGGACTTCCTTAAGGGCGAGGTGCGCTACGCATCGGTTGTGAAGCAGTATCCTAATGAAGCTGCCGAGCTCTTCGCAGCTGCCAAGGCCAATGCTCAGTGGCGTTACAACAACTATCGCCGCCTTGCACAGCAGCAGTGGGGCGTTGATCCCGAGGTGGGAAATCTTCCTCAGTAATCAATAACGCTTGATAATAGAAAATGCCGCTTCGGAACTCCGAGGCGGCATTTTTATGTTGCGGTGTGTTGCAATTTATCGGCGATGATTGCCGTCAGTTGTTGATCTTTAGGCTCATGCCGTTGAGGCGGCGGTAGAGGTCGAGGGCATAGACGTCGGTCATGCCCGACACGTGGTCTATCACGGCCTGTATCTTGCCATATAGGGTAGGGGCGTTGATCTCGTATTGTTGCGGCACTTTAGAGAGCAGTAGCTGCGAGTAGTTGTACTGCGGATTGCGCACGGCATCCACCAGCTTTTCCATGAGAAATGTGATGATGCTTGTACCGGCAAGATCAATGTCCACCACATCGGGGGCGCGATAGATCTTCTCCCACGACAGCGCGTTGCACCGTGCGTAGCCTTCGCGCTCACGCGACGGTATGTGGTCGAGCAGCGAGCCGGAGAATGTGCCGCGCAGTATGGCTTCCTCGTTGTCGATAAACGCCTGAGAGCACACATGAACCAAAGTGCCTATCACGGCCGATCGCAGATAGCCTATCTTTTCGTTGGGATCGTCGACCATCTCCATAACACGGCGCATGTGATCCTGGCGGTCGGCGGGGAAAAACTCCAGAAACAGGTCTATTACCTGCTGTGTTGGCAGCTGTCCGAGCTTGTGCGCGTCTTCTATGTCCATCACCTCATAGCAGATGTCGTCGGCTGCTTCCACCAGATACACGAGCGGATGTCGGGCATAGCGTATGTCATGACCCGGAGCCGACAGTGGGAGCATGCCGAGTTCGTCGGCCACCTTCAGGAAGTCGGCTTTCTCGGATGTGAAAAATCCGAATTTCGGCTTTTTTACGGCCAGTGACGATTCGTAGGGATACTTGACTATGGACGCAAGCATGGAGTATGTCATGGCAAATCCGCCGGGCCTGCGTCCGTTGAAACTGTGTGTGAGCAGCCGGAAGGCATTGGCGTTGCCGTCGAAGCGTGTGAAGTCGAGCCATTGTTTGGGTGTGAGTTCATCGCGCAATGCCACTCCGGCGCCTTCGCTGAAGTATGTGGCTATGGCTTTTTCTCCGGAGTGTCCGAATGGGGGATTGCCGAGATCGTGTGCCAGGCAGGCAGCCATGACTATCTCGCCTATTGCGTCGAATTTCTGCACCCATGGCTTGTCGGCATACTTATCGCGCAGACTCAGACTCACCTCAGTGGCCAATGACCGTCCAACGCACGCCACTTCAAGGCTGTGGGTAAGTCTGTTGTGTACGAAGATGCTTCCTGGCAGCGGGAATACCTGAGTCTTGTTCTGCAACCGCCGGAACGGCGACGAGAATACCAGTCGGTCATAGTCGCGCAGGAAGTCGCTGCGAGTACCGCGTTTATTGTCGTGGTACTCTTCAAGACCGAACCGCTTGTCGCAGATCAGGCGTTCCCAGTGCATCATGTTGTTGTCGTTGGCCATTGTGTGGTGTTTTATTTAAAGTCGGTTAAAGTCGGTTGGCATAGGAATGTACCGCTCGGATCTCAAAACGGAATGTTTACGCCAAGATTTACGGCGGCATTGGAGTTGATGGGTACAAACTGACTTTTGGTCACACGTGTAAACAGATTGTCCATGCCGATAAACAGGTTGAATCCGGTGGTGTGGAAATTGGCTATCCATCCGAATCCTATGCCGAATGTGCCGGTCCAGAGGTTGACACCGGCATCGAAGCACTTGACAGGAGCCACATTGGCCGACAGGCGGAATTCGGTCCAGGTATATTTGCTCTGGATGCGAGTGGTGTTTAGCAGGCCGAAGTTGAGTTTGCGGTATACCGGCAGAGTGTATTCGGCTCCTATGTTGAGTGTGGCTCCGAGCATGCGTGCCTTGGAGCCGGTATTGCCCATGTCTTCAAGCTCGTATATTGCCGAGAAGTCATTTTTGAGCTTTTCCCATTCGTTTTCAAATGAGTTTGGCTGCGAGTCGCTGGCGTTGAAAGTATAGCGGTCGGTGTTGAATGTTTTGTCACCGCAGGTGCTTGCAAGCATGTTGTTGCTCCAGTTGATGAATCCCAGATCAAGCAGGGCCGCGCTTACCGTCCAGTCGCGATGTGGCTTGAATGTGGCACCGAGATCGAGAGCTACGCCAAATCCGTTTATACCAGTGCCGTCGATATCGGCTCCGTTTACATATCTGTGTCCGGTTTTGTCGTTGACTTTTGTCTTGTATGATAGACCCTTTATGTTCGCGTTCACGTCGCCGTTGGCGGTTACGGTCCAGTCGTTTTCGCCGAGTACGAGTTCGGCCTTGTTGAGTGTTGCGTCAAGATATGCTCCGCCAACGAGAAATTTCAGGTTGGCACCCACACGCCATCTGTCGTTGATCTTGCGGGAGTGACCGAGTGAGATTTCGGCATAAGCGTTGGCGAAAGCACCAAGGTGCGATATGTCGTAAGTGCGGTTTGCCACACCCTCCTTGAGTAGCGAGAACACAGATCCCGGGAGTTGCAGCTCAGTGCTTACACGAGCGTTTATGGCAACGGTGTTATAGCCTCCGAACGCACGGAAACCGGCTGCGAGCAGCGTAAGTTTGACATCGGCGCCAAGGCGGTTTTTATCGTTGATGTTGCCCATCACTTCCTCCACGCTTATTTCAGGATTGAGAAATGTGGTGGTGCGTCCGTTGACATTGTACAATACGTCGCTTATACCTATGTTGCCATCCATCGATACGTTCATGTTGCCCAAGGCCGGTATGGCAATGAAATTGCGGGAGTTTTCATATGCCGGGTTGAGCTGGAACCGATAGGCATAGTCGTCAAGAAAGTATGCCGAGCGGGTGTTCTGGGCCGTTGAGGCAAGAGTGGCTGATGCTATGGTGAAAATTGCGGCAATCCGCGATATGCTGAGTTTCATATTTGTATGTGATTATCGGTAGAGGTTATGAGTCATTAAAGTTCGTCGATATAATATCCGGATACTTTCGGACGTATTTCCGACAGGGTGACGTGCATGGCGGGGTTGAGTGTGGCCGTATTGTCGGAAGCCACGGCATGCACTTCAATGGCTATTCCGTCCAGACGGGTTATCTCGCCGGTGATGCTGATGGTGAGTTTCTGGCGGTCGGCGAAAGCGTCGATCTGTGCTCCTACGATATCTACATTGTTGATTTTGTTGCCGTCGGCGTCGATAGGATAACCGGTAAATGTAGCGGCAACTGGTATGTCGGTGCTTACATATAGGTTGACATCAAGTTTGGTCACAGTGAGATTATCGAGCTCTTCACTGCTCCATCCGTCGAATGTCTTAGTGTAGATGATGGTGGAGCCTGGCATGAATTCCAGCGGGGCGAAAAATTTGTATTTGCCGTTCATGCAGCCCAGATTTTGTCCGAGCATAAAGTTGTCGACCTGCTGTGTGGGAATGTTTGGGTCGGTGATTTCAAACTCCAGTCGGGAGGGCACTCCGTTGCCGCTCAGTATGTTGCTTAGCGATGAGAATGGAACGTGTTCCGCTCCTGAGAATTCTGTGTCGATATTAGCTGGCATTTGCGGTGAGAGGCAGAAGTTATATATGCCGTCGGCGTTGCCGGGACCTATCTGGAAGTAGGGATTGTCTATGGTGAATTCGCGCTCGCTGTTGTCGCGTATTGCCTTTATTTTAAGTCCGGTCTGTGCATACAGATTGTAGTTTTGCAGCGGATTGACAAGTTGCAGGTAGATCTGCGGATTGGCAAACGACAGATTGGTGGCTGGATCTGTGAGTAGATCGGGCAGGTCGTTTAGCGATACTTCAGTGAGAGATGTACCTTCAATATTGTATTTGACCTTACCGCTGAACGATGTCACATCGGTGTCTGATAAGTTGTATCTGTTGCGCAGAGTAAGAGAACCGGGCAGAGTTATGGTACCGGGCTTGAGGTCGGCGGTGCTTACAATGGCTTTGCCTTGTTTTATATAAAGGCTACCGGCAATGGTCACCGATGATATGTTGTAGTCGTATTTGCAGTCCGGATTGTTGAAATCGATTCCTTTTGCCTCAAGCTTGAGCTTCAGGCTGCCGTTGTCGGATGTGAGTGTGGGCAGTCTCAGTTCTCCGGTAGAGGGATTGTATGTCCCTCCGGATGTGTTTGTCATTTCAAATCCTCTGGGTAGTTGGAGCACTACATCTGAGAATGATATGCGGTTGACAAGATTTTTAATTCCGTCGAGTTCGATGTCTATGTCAAGTGTTATAAGGCAGCCGAGCTGGTCGATGTCTACGATGAGATTGCTCACGAATTCAGCAGAGAACCGAAAGTCGGATGGATTGGAGGTGATGTCATAGGAGAAAGACGCCGATGAGGCCCGTCCGGTCGGAATTTCTTGATCAATAAGATTGATCACAGTTTCGGATGGAGCTATGGCCGGAGCTTTAAGATGTATGGGCTCGATGTGCATTTCTTCTGAAGTGAATGTGCCATCCTGGACTATGGCATATATTCCATCGATAAGTTTTATTTGGTCATCAGGATTGAGATCGAGTATTGTCTCCATCTGGATGTCATCGATGTTGACGGGGATTACCAGTTGATTTACATTGACTTTTACCGTAGTGTCAATATCAGACAGATCATACTTGTCATCAATACAGCCTGTCAGAAGCGGCAATGACAATATTGCGGCAGCTAACTTGGTTGTTGCGTTCATAAATGTTAAAGTAAAAATGTGTGATGAATTGATTATGTGTGTTCTCTAAAATAAAGTGCAAAGTTAGTAAAAATATGTAAATATTGAAATGTTACAGGCCGGAAAGCTTAGTATACAGTCTTTTGTGGTAAAAATGGTGATTGAAAAAAGAGCGGTGTGCCGTTAGTTTGTCAGGCACACCGCTCTTTGTGAAGCGATATAGATTCCGCGTTGAGTCGGGATATTATTCGTTGAGAGCTGCGGGTGCGTTGTAAACGCGACCTGCAAGTTCCTGGTCGAGCATGTAAAGTCCCATGCCGTTGTCACCGATCATGGCGAACTTGTCTATGAGCTGACGGGCGTTGTCTTCCTCTTCCACCTGCTCGTTGACAAACCATCCGAGACGGTCGCGGGTGGCATAGTCGTTCTCCTGTTCGGTCAGAGCGTATATGGCATTGATCATGGCTGTCACTTTCTGTTCGTGAGCCAGTGTGGCTTTGAATGCGTCGAGCGGCGAGTCCCAGGTCACTGGTACTTCGTCGATGGCCTTGAGCACTACGCGGCCACCGCGCTGATTGATGTAGTTGATGAAGATCTGGGCGTGAGCCTGCTCTTCCTGAAACTGGATTTTAAACCAGTTGGCGATTCCAGGGCGGCCTTCTGCCTCGAAATGCATACCCATGGAGAGATAGAGATATGCCGACCAGAATTCGGCATTGATCTGCTCGTTTAGAGCGTCTTGGATTTTGTTGCTTAACATAACTTATATGATTTAAGTCGGATTTTTTTCTGTGTCGATCGGGGCGCGACATGTATTATCTGCGTCCGCCCTTTTTGCCGCGCTGTTTTTCCTGCTCGCGCAGCATGGCCTGCTGGCGGCGCTGGGCTTCTTCAAGACGGGCCATGAAACCGCTTTTCTTTTTGGGCTTTGCGGCATTGGCCTTCATTGTGGCACGCACCTTGTCTTCATTGACCACGAGGCGGAACACGTAGGTTTGTACAATGGTGATGAGCAGTGATAGCAGATAATAGTAGCTAAGGCCTGCGGCGTAGTTGTTGAAGAAGAAGAGGAACATGACGGGCATCATGTACATCATCCACTTCATGGACGGCATAGAGGCCCCGCCGGGCTGGTTCTGCATGTTGATGCGGGTATATATGATGTTGACAACGGTCATCAACAGGCAGAATAGACTTAATCTGTCGCCGAGGAACGGTATGGCAAACGGCAGCGGTATGATGGCGTCGGGTGCCGAGAGGTCGGCGGCCCAGAGGAATGATTCGCCGCGAAGCTCGATAGCCGAGGGGAAGAAGCGGAACATGGCTATGAGTATCGGAAGCTGCAGCAGCATGGGCAGGCAGCCCGACAGGGGGCTTGCTCCGGCGCGGCTGTAGAGAGCCATGGTTTCCTGCTGGCGGCGCATGGCGTTTTCCTTACCCGGGTAGCGGTCGTTGATCTCCTTGATCTCGGGAGCGAGCACGCGCATCTTGGCCTGCGACATGTAGCTCTTGTAGGTGAATGGGAAGAGTATGATCTTGATGAAGATAGTGAGCAGCAGTATGATTATGCCATAGTTGGCTATGTACTTTCCGAGGAAGTCAAACACCGGTATCACGATCCATGTGTTGATCCAGCGGAAGAGTGACCATCCGAGCGGCACGAGGCGGGTGAGTTTGAGGTCGCTGTCGGGCTGTATTGTGTCGGACAGATCGGAGAGCAGGGGATAGGAGTTGGGGCCTATGAAGAATGTGAATGCCACGGGGTTGGCCAGATTGGAGCGGTATTCCATGCGTGCGGTCATGTCCATCTGCTTGATCATTCCGGCATTCTGGTCTTCGGCTATGACGGTCGATGTGAGGTCGGCCTTGGTAAATGCCTGGCGGGGCACGATGAGGGTAGAGAAGAATTGGTTTTTGTAGGCTACCCATTTCACTGCCTCGTTTATATCCTCGCGGTCGTTATTCTGCTCGCTGAGATTGTCCACATTGTCGTTGCCGAGCATGTAGTATATTGCCGAGTTCTGTGATTCAAACACGCGTCCGAGCTCGTTGCGGGCCATGGTCTGGTTCCAAACAAACTGTATGCTTGAGATGGTCTCGGGTATTACCTCACCCATGTTTTCCTGCACCAGTTCCATATCAACCAGGTAGCTGTCGCCGGGGCGCAGTGTGTAGCGCAGACCGAGCATTGCTCCGTCGCCGGGAGTCACCTTCATGAGTATCGACGAGTCCGATTCGAGTACCGGCTCGAAATACAGTTCGCGGGTGTCATAATAGCGGTCGTGGGCGTCGATGATGAAGCCGAACTCGTTTTCACCCGGTGCGATGGGCGACACCTGTCCGAAGTTGGCTTTCTTAGCCACATCGTACTTGGTGTATTTGGGATCGAGAAGCTCGGCTGTGGTGATTACACCGCCTTTGGTCGACACGCTGATGCTGAGCACGTCGTTGTGTATTGTCACTGTGGAGTCGCTGCCCGAACGGAAGCGCGCGAATCCCTGATACTTGGCGGCGTCGGCCAGAGTGCACGGCATTCAGGGCTGCTATGGACACCGGTGTGTCTATGCCTTCGTAGTCGGCGGCCATGATGCGTGAGGCCGGCACGGTCTGTCCGTTGACGCGCACTTCGCCGCCTACGGTCGATGAGTCGGCTGCCAGAGTCAGCACTACATCGGGGCCTGACAGTGTGTATACGCCGGTCTCGGCATTGTAGACACCGTTGGCGCGGATGGTTGATATGATATCGCGGCGTTCGGCCGGGGTGATGCTGTCGAGAGTGAGTTGCGGGGCTTCGGATTTAGCCTGTTCCTGAGCCACTTGCTCCTGGCGGGCTTTCTCTCGAGCTTCAAGTTCCTCTTGTGAAGGCTTGTTGATGTACATGAAGGTCATTATGACCAATCCCATGAGTAGCAAGCCTGTAAGGGTGTTCTTGTTCATGATTCGATAATGTATGGTAATTAATATGATTTTTGACTGACTTGCAAAAGTACAAAAAAAATCGGCACGCCCAACAGATTTTCGCCTGCAACAAACTTTTAAGTATCTGGATTGTCTTAATTATAAAAGGTCATAAATTATGAAAGTTACCAGAAAAACAGCAATAGTGGCCACTGCTCTGGCTGCGGCCGTGGGCATGATGGTTGCTTCTTGCGACGCATTGTGGGACACTTCTGTTGGTGTCGATGCAGGCTATCCCGATTATTACGGATCGGGTATCGACAGCTATTGGTATCCGTCGCTACCCGGTGCGCCGTTGCTGTCGCCTGTCTATTGGGGCGGTCAGTTGTATCCGGGAGGCGTACTTCCGCCTTTGCATCCTACAAGGCCGGGCGGAATAGGTCCGGTGTACGGACCTATATATAACGGCAGCAGTGGCAATGTGCGTCCTGGAGGGAGGCCGGTGACTCTGCCGGAGCATCCTGTGGCTCCTCCATCAAACGTAAGGCCGTCGCGGCCGGGCAATTCGGTGCTTCCTCCGGCCGGAACGTTCAATCCCGGGTCGGTGACAGGCGGTCAGCCCGGCATAGCCATGCCACCGGCCAATTCCGGATACCGTCCGGGACGTCACTGATATTCACCATGTCATATCAAGGCAAAAGCCCGTGCGTCACATCGTGATACGCACGGGCTTCATGCTATGAGTTAGCGGATCTGTGGAGTGTTCAGCAGCCGGTGTATGTCAGGGGCGACAGAGCGCGAAGCTCGGCTTTTACATCGTCAGTCACTTCAAGTGTGTCGATAAATTCGGCAATGCTTTCGGCCGTGATGGTCGAGTTGACGCGGGTAAGTTGCTTGAGTGTTTCGTATGGATGGGGATAGCCCTCGCGGCGCAGTATGGTCTGGATGCCTTCGGCCACCACGCTCCACATGCGGTCGAGGTCGGCGCGTATGGCCGGCTCGTTGAGGATGAGTTTGCCGAGACCTTTCGCTGTACTTGCCACGGCTATGAGCATGTGGCCCATGGGCACTCCCACATTGCGCAGCACAGTGGAGTCGGTGAGGTCGCGCTGCAGGCGGGATATCGGAAGTTTCTGGGCCAGATGCGCCAGCACGGCGTTGGCTATTCCGAGATTGCCTTCTGAGTTTTCAAAGTCTATTGGGTTGACCTTGTGTGGCATTGCCGACGATCCTACCTCTCCGGCTTTTATGCGCTGCTTGAAATAATCCATGGATATGTATTGCCACACATCGCGGTCGAGGTCGATCATTATGGTGTTGATGCGTCGCATGGCATCGAATAGTGCTGCCAGATTGTCGTAGTTTGATATCTGAGTTGTATATTCCTCGCGTTCGATACCGAGCTTCTGCGAAAGGAAAGCAGCAGCAAACGCTTTCCAGTCAATGTCGGGATATGCCACGTGATGGGCGTTGAAATTACCTGTGGCGCCGCCGAATTTGCCGCTTATCGTCACAGCCTTGAGTGCGGCTGTCTGTGTGCGCAGGCGGTACACGAATACCATTATCTCCTTGCCCAGACGAGTGGGCGATGCCGGCTGGCCGTGTGTCTTGGCGAGCATGGGCACTTCGGCCCATTCGTCGGCCATGGCGGCGAGTGTGGTGGTCATCTCTTCGATGGCAGGGATATATACGTCGTTCAGAGCCTCGCGTACCGACATAGGCACTGATGTGTTGTTAATGTCCTGGGAGGTAAGTCCGAAGTGTATAAACTCTTTATATGCTTCAAGACCCATGGCGTCGAAACGCTCTTTGAGGAAGTATTCCACCGCTTTCACGTCATGGTCATCAAGCGAAAAATCGCGGTATATGGCGCGCAGAGGCTCGAAAGCCGAAGCCGGCACACCGCTGAGTTGCGGCAGCGGAATCTCGCATAAAGCTATGAAATATTCCACTTCCACTCTCACGCGGTAGCGTATGAGAGCGTATTCCGAAAAGTATTGGTCAAGAGCTTCGCATTTTCCGCGATAGCGGCCGTCTACAGGCGAAACGGCAGTGAGAGTGGTGAGCTGCATGTGATGAGATGTTGATGTATACTAAATTTGACGTGTCGTTAGAAACTATTGCGCTGCAAAGGTAGCAATTTTAAGCGTAATACTGAGACATCTGGTGCATGAATCTGAGATATGTCGGCGGTATCATACGAAAATATGCGCACGGAGCAAAACTTTGGAGCGATTGTTTGTTATAATATGGGATAAAATATTTAACTTTGCAGTCAGTGAATTACAATGACATTACGGCTTAACAACACTACAGCATACATTAAACGCAATATGCCGAGAGGCATATATTTATCATTTATAATATTACCCTACTCAAAGGTTTAATCAAGCACTAATTATGGATTCTAACGAAAAGAAGAGCAAGCGTCCACGCATAGGCCAGCCGCATCCGTTTGGCGGCGATGCCGGATATCATGACGAGCATGCTGGAGGTGAATTCAGCAATGACAAATCCGGAACTACCGAGCGAGACTACAGCAACAACGACAATCAGACAGGATACCGTGACCGTGGTGGATACAATCAGTACGGCCAGCGTCAGTATGGCGGCAACAGATATCAGCAGGGCGGCAATCCGAGATACAATAATAACTACCGTAATTCCAAC
>CAJTQH010000069.1:0-207 GCA_910578305.1 uncultured Muribaculaceae bacterium | reverse complement strand
TGGCGGAGGTTACCGTCAGCGTCAGTATGACCGTCCGTCGTCACTGGATGGCGAATCGGTCGACCAGACCATGCAATCCGATCATACCGAAGGCCAGTCCGAACATAGCTACAACGGATACCGCTCCAATGGAGGTGGCTATCGTAACAATGGCGGTTACGGCAACAACCGTCAGGGCGGTTACAACAACAATCGTCAGAGCGGCGG
>CAJTQH010000068.1 GCA_910578305.1 uncultured Muribaculaceae bacterium | reverse complement strand
GCCCGGCTCGTGACGAAATGGAAAAACTTTATAAGCACAAAATCGTTAACGTACTCGGTAGCAACGGTAAGGCTGAATAATACAGCATTATAACCGATATACATCACAATGCCCGGACATATCCAGCAACGCTCTGGATGTCCGGGCATTGCTGTGTATTGGAATATTTTTTTGGTTTTGATGATATAAATATTGGATAATAATGCTTAATTTTGTGTCGTTTTGAAAAGTTAAACCAATAAATATGATGAAAAAAGTTATTAAATCAATGTTAATGGCAGCAATCTGCGTCAGTGCTGCAATGTCTGTCACATCATGTTCCGACGACAATGACGATCCCGGAATGACAGGTCCCATAGTGACTCCTACAGAGAATATGACCAACGAAGGCTATTACAAAGGCGATATATATGGCAACGGAAGCGGCAACTTGTGGGTCAATTTCATATCCACCACTCTTGAATGGAACGATTCTGAGGAGGATTATACAGGAACTGGACGTATCGTGTGTCTTGATTTCAATACACTGCTTGCCGACAATCCCGACTTTCCTGCTCTTGCCGAAGGTGAATATACCGCTGATGACACGCATGAACTCAATACATTTAATATAGATGGAGATAGCTATGTCACTTCATACAATCCGTCTGGAGTGACCTCAAGAGAAGTTGTCGGCGGTAGCGTGAAAGTGAAAAAAGACGGTGATCTGACTGTTATCGAAGCGCAGCTGAAGCTTGACGATGGAGCGGATTATACATTCAGCTATGTAGGAAAACTCAACATCATCAATCGTACCGGTGAGGGACAGATGAGCAATCTCACATCCGATGTGACGGTTGAAGCGCTCACACAGGGTGTGGCTATGTACTTCGGACAGACATTTACCGAAACTTCCGACCTGTATATGGTGGTGATTGCAGGTGACGATTATGATCTGGATGAGAATTACGGCAACTCTCCGTCGGTCATGCTTGGGCTCAACGTAACCCCTGGATCCACTACTGGTATACCTTCCGGTCGCTATACACTTATCGATGCGATGGAAGCAGATGATTATGATGTCAATACAGCAATGAGCGGAGTCTACGAAATGTCGCTCGGCGGATTTTTCGGTACATGGTATTTCCATACCATCAAGGGCTTTGAGGCCTCGATGAAAACCGGTTATGTCGACGTGACAAACAAAGGCAATGACAGCTACGACATCACTTTCAGCATGATCGACGGATACGGACACACCGTAAGCGGTTCGTACAGTGGAACTCTTCCCGTGGAAAATCTTGCAGACTGACATATCCTTCTTGTAGTAGACAAGAGGCTATAATATTGCGGAGATACGCCATTATCACAGTATAATTGCGTATCTTTGCACATATATATAACCCAAAAATCCGTGTATTAAGAAGGATGACAGACCACAGACTGCCCTATGAAGGACCGATAGGCGTGTTTGACTCAGGTTATGGAGGCCTGACTATACTGCGCGACATACGCCGGCGCTTGCCTCAGTACGACTATATATATCTTGGCGACAATGCTCGTGCTCCTTACGGGCCACGGTCGTTCGACGTTGTATATCGGTTTACTCTCGAAGCCGTGCGCTATCTGTTTGCACAGGGGTGTCCGCTTGTGATTCTGGCTTGCAACACTGCTTCGGCCAAAGCTCTTCGCACTATTCAGCAACAGGATCTGCCGGAAATTGATCCGGAGCGCCGTGTGCTTGGCGTGATACGCCCCACCGTGGAATGCCTCGCCGATATCAGCACCGGCGGCAATATAGGTGTCCTCGGTACATACGGTACTGTACGGTCGGGCAGTTACGACATGGAAATAGCCAAATTGCATCCCTCGTTCACCACCACATCTCAGGCATGTCCCATGTGGGTTCCTCTTGTGGAGAATCATGAGGCTGACAGTCCGGGAGCCGACTATTTTGTGGAGAAATATATAGACGCTCTTTTCAGCCGACGTGCCGATATCGACACGATTCTTCTCGCTTGCACCCACTTTCCGTTGCTGTACGACAAAATAAGAAGTCATACACCGCAGGCGGTGCGTGTTGTGTGTCAGGGTGAGATCGTCGCCGATAGCCTGGCCGATTATCTGACAAGGCATCCCGAGATGGAGAGCCGCTGTCACAAGGGTGGTACATGCCGATACCTCACTACGGAGAACCCTGAATCATTCTCTTCGTTGGCCAGTATATTTCTTGATAGTCCGGTAGAGGTGAATCATATCGATTTATGAACTTTTATAACTTTAAGACGATTCTTAATATTATAGCATTCTTTTCAATTTTGTTATCAACAGATATTGTTAATCCGGTATGAATCTCAACGGGCGACGTAAAAGTAGCAATGTCGATGACCGACGCGGACGTGGCGGTTCCGGCATAAAATTAGCCGGCGGTGGCATAGTGGCAGTGATAGTGGCTGCGGCGATAGCATGGTTTACGGGCGGAAATCCGCTTGAAGTGGTGATGAATCAGGGCGGAGCCTTGCTTGGTTCGGGAGGCGGTACTCAGCAGGAGTATATTCCCACACCAGAAGAGGAGGCACTGGCCGATTTTTCCAAACAAATATTTGCCGGCACAGAGGATGTGTGGACAGAGATATTCCGGCAGAACGGGTTGGAATACGAACCTCCGACACTGGTGCTGTACTCCGGATCCACTACAAGCGGATGTGGCAACGCAAGTGCGTCGATCGGTCCGTTTTATTGTTCGGCTGATGAGTCGGTATATATAGACCTGTCGTTTTTCAGAAACATGAAGCGTGATCTCGGGGCCGACGGTGACTTTGCTTATGCCTATGTAATAGCGCATGAAGTGGGTCATCATGTGCAGCATCTGCTTGGGACTCTCGATGACGCTCACTCGAAGATGCAGCGAATGTCGGAACGTGAATCCAATAGGATGAGTGTGCGTCTTGAACTTCAGGCCGATTTTTATGCCGGTGTATGGGCATACCATGACAATCGTCTGTTCGGATCTCTTGAGCCCGGTGATGTGGAGGAGGCTATTGATGCCGCTTCGAAGATCGGCGATGACTATCTGCAGCGACAGGCTCAGGGTTACACCGTGCCCGACGCATTCAATCACGGTACATCTGCGCAGCGATCACGTTGGCTCAAAGCCGGACTTGCGACAGGCGATGTGGCTCGCGGTGACACATTCTCGCAGTCATACGAAAGCCTTTGATTGTACGGAATAGTTCTGCTGTGAATAAAAGTAAAGGCCGCTCTCATGAGTGACCTTTTGCTTTTAGTAATATTGAGTGTGTAAAGCTGACTGATAGTTATTAATGAGCATGCTTTCCACTGTGTATGTCGAGTGTGGATGTAAGCTGTTTTATAAGGGAATGGATCCAAAAACAGCGCGATATAAGACTAAAAAGACAGCAGTAAATATCAAATTACGCATCATAATTCTATGAAGTGGGCCAAAAATCGTATATTTGCAATAACAATAACGTAGCATGTCAATGAATACAAATAAAACACCTTTCAGTAAAGGCGCCGGTTACGGCTTGCCGATGGGTCTGCTGATGTGTGTCGTTTTCCTCTCATCTGTCCAGTCTGTGCGCTTTCCCATATTAAGTCTGCTCACATTGGCCATGACAATATATCTTCCCATTGCGGTATTCAGATGGATGCGCAGGAGTCACGCAGCTTCGGAGTATAGGTCTACCGTGAGCGAACTTTGGATGCAAGGTATAATGACGTTCATATTCGGCTCTCTGATCTGCGCGGTTGTATCAATGGTATATCTGCGGTGGGTTGAACCGGATCTTATCATGTCTATGATCAAGCATGCCATAGACGGTTATTCGCAGATAGGGACAGCCTCTGCCAATGAGATGGTCTTCATGCTTCGGTCTATGATTGATCAGCATGCCGTGCCTACACCGGGAACTTTGTCGATAGCCATGTTCTGGCTGTCGGTGTCGGCCGGATCAGTAATATCGCTGCCACTTGCTCTGGTGGCACGCATGCGTAGTGTACGTGCCGGCGGATTGCGCGGAGATAAAGCCATTTCATAATCATTACGTAAATAATCATCAGTCAATATATCAAACCATAAAATGGATATATCAGTAATCGTGCCGCTGTTCAATGAGGCGGAATCGCTTCCCGAACTTGAAAAATGGATAGTCCGGGTCATGAAAGAGAACAACTATACCTACGAGATTCTGTTTGTCAACGACGGCAGTACGGACACTTCGTGGGAAGTGATACGTGAACTCAGTAAAAAAAATCCCGCGGTAAAAGGTATTTCGTTTCGTCGTAACTATGGCAAGTCTCCGGCTCTCAATACCGGATTCAGTCAGGCCAAGGGTGATGTTATAATAACCATGGACGCTGATTTGCAGGATAGCCCTGACGAGATCCCCGAACTATACCGCATGATAACTGTCGACGGATATGACCTGGTGAGCGGATGGAAGCAGAAACGCTACGATCCGCTGTCGAAAACCATACCGACCAAACTGTTCAATGCCACAGCCAGACGAGTGAGCGGTATACATAATCTGCATGACTTCAACTGCGGGCTAAAAGCTTATCGAGCCGAAGTGGTGAAGCGTATAGAGGTGTATGGCGACATGCACCGTTATATTCCGTATCTGGCCAAGAATGCGGGATTTGACAAGATAGGCGAGAAAGTGGTGCATCATCAGGCGAGAAAATACGGAAAATCGAAGTTTGGTCTTGATCGATTTGTCAACGGTTATCTTGATCTTGTCACGCTGTGGTTTACAAATAAATTCGGCGGCAAGCCGATGCATTTTTTCGGTCTGTTGGGCTCGCTTATGTTTTTTATCGGTTTCATTTCCATTATAATAGTGGGTTCGCTGAAGCTTTATAACATGTATACCGGCGCGCACTATATACTGGTTACCGATTCGCCTTATTTCTATCTGGCTCTTACTTCGATGATCATAGGCACACAGTTGTTTCTGGCGGGATTCGTGGGAGAGCTGATATCCCGTAACTCGCCGCGTCGCAACGATTATGAGATAAATGAAGAACTTAACATAGACTGACAACAATAACAATTCTCATATTCTCACTTTATATTGACAATCAGATGGACAACAATACTTACTGCAATTTTCTTGATCTGGTGAAGGCGCGTTATTCCTGCCGTAAATATCTTTCGACCCCTGTGGCCCGTGAAACCATAATGGCAGTGCTCGAAACCGCACGTCTGGCTCCGTCTGCCTGCAACCGCCAGCCGTGGCAATATGTAGTGGCAGATACTCCCGAACTGTGTAAAGAGATAGCTGGATGCTACGGTCGTGACTGGGTGGACAATGTGCCGGTGTTTGTGGTGGCAATAGGCGACCACGATCAGGCCTGGCATCGTGCAGATGACAGCAAGGATCATACTGATGTGGATCTGTCGATAGCCGTAGAGCATATCTGTCTTGCCGCCACTGCAGCCGGACTGGGATCGTGCTGGATATGTAATTTCGATGAGCCGCGTCTGCGAGAAACGCTCAATCTGCCCGATAATCTTGAAGCGATTGCAATAATTCCTCTCGGATATCCCGATCCGGAGTCGGCTGTGCCTGAGAAAAAACGTAAAGCCTCTGAAGAAATTATACGATGGGGAAAATTCTGACTTCCGCTCTTCTGATAGCAACGGCAGCTTCGTCAGTGCTTACCGGATGCAATGCATCGGGTTGTATTGAGAATCAGAGCAGTCTGCCGCTTGCCGGGTTCTATTCGTCGGAAAGCGAGCAGGGCATATCGCTGAACACTATAGAGGTGTATGGTGTCGGTGCTCCCGGCGACTCGGTGCTATATCCTGCCGGTAGTACGTTGAGCGAGGTGTATCTGCCGTTTCGCTCGCAGAATGAGCAGACATCTTATTGCTTTCATTACACACAGGAGTCGCTTGATGACGATGCTCTCAACGATACCATAACGTTTGTCTATACTTCGACACCGTATTTCGCATCGGAAGAATGCGGTGCGATGCTGACATATCATATACGTTCGATGAGTCACACATATCATCTGATAGACTCGGTGGCTATAGCCGACTCCATCATTACCAACACTAACCTGCAACGTATAAAAATATTCTTCCGAACCAACACCAGCAGTAACCGATGAGACCAAGCAGATACTTCATTACGGCCGTCATAATAATTCTGGGTATAGCCATACATGTGTGCGCCCAGCGCAAGATCACTCCCGTGATACCCAAGACCGGTCCGGGCGGAGATCCTGTCACGGAGCAGCCAGCCGATCCGAAGGAGGGGCTGGCTGAGATGAGGGACTCACAGGGTAATGTGGTGTTTGTGGATACAATCACCGGTCAGGAGTGGATAGATACCACCGTAGTAGCCAAGAAAACAGGGATGATATATCCGCTGATGGAATCTGTGACCGTGGGGGTGAACCTTTGGGATCCTGCCATGCGCATATTCGGACAGCATTACGGCGGTGTGGATTTCTGGGCCGAACTCAGTCTGCACAACCGTTACAAGCCGGTGATTGAAGCCGGATTCGGAAGTTGCGACGAAACACCCGACGGCAAGAACTATACGTTTAAGACAAAAATGTCGCCGTTTTTTAGAATAGGCATCAACTACAATGTGTTTTATAACAATAATCCCAAATATCAGCTTGTGGCCGGTGTACGCTATGGATTCACTCCATTCAGCTACGAGGTCACGAATGTGACAATGCCGCCGGGCTATTGGGACGAGGATATGAAATTCAATATACCGTCACAGAGCAGTACGGCGGGATTCTTTGAATTTGTGGCCGGAGTCAGGGTGGGGATAATAAAAAACATATCTCTCGGCTGGACTGTGAAGTATCATTCGCTGCTTCATGAGGGAAAAGCCAAATACGGCAAGCCGATGTATATCCCCGGATTCGGTAAGCGCGGATCGTCGTTTACGGGAAGTTTTTCGATCAGCTATACACTGCCGTTGAACAAGCCGGAAGTGTCAGCGGTTACTACAGATGCAGACACCAAGTAACCGTTACTGATTATGAAAAAGATTATTATCATAGGGGCATCGTCGGGTATAGGAGCCCGTATTGCCACTGACTTCGCACGTGCCGGCTGGCGTGTGGGCATCGCCGCGCGACGTGAAAACCGACTGAAAGACATCCAGAGTGTGTGTCCTGACAATATCATATACAAGACTATCGACGTCACTGCCGCCGACTGTGTAGGGCGGTTTTACGATCTGATAGAGATGACTGACGGCATGGATGTGCTGCTCTATGCTGCCGGTGTGGGATTTCAGGATCCGGATCTGAACCAGACCAAGCTGACAGATACGCTGCAGACCAATGTAGTCGGGTATGCGCGCATATTGTCGGCGGCATACAAATACTTCCGCGACACCGCCAACGTTCACACCGGACAGATAGCCGCGATAACGTCGGTGGCCGGTACACGCGGTATGGGCATTGCCGCTGCATACAGCAGCTCGAAGCGTTTCCAGCAGACGTTCATGGATTCACTCGAACAGCTTGCCTATACTCAGCGTGTCAATGTGCGCTTTACTGATATACGTCCGGGATTTGTACGTACGGATCTGCTCGATGCCAAGCACGACTATCCGATGATAATGAGTGTGGACTATGTGTGCCCGCTTATAGAGCGTGCCATAATGAAGCGTAAGCGTCGTGCCGTGATAGACTCCCGCTGGAAGGTGATAGTGGGGCTCTGGCGCATGATACCACGCTGTGTATGGAAACGCATCAATCTCAATATGTAACAATCAATCATTTATCATAAATATCATATTCCAATGTCATACAGCATACTTGAACCCGACAAAAAAGTGGCCATGTGCAGCGATCATGCCGGCTACGAACTCAAACAGGCAATAATAGAGTATCTTGAATCAAAGGGTGTGGCGACCGAGGATTTCGGCACGCATTCGTCAGACAGCTGCGACTATCCTGATTTCGCACATCCATGTGCGCTTGCAGTGGAGAGTGGCCGTGACTATCCCGGCATAGCCATGTGTGGCAGCGGCAATGGCATATCAATGACACTTAACAAGCATCAGGGTATACGCGCCGCTTTGTGCTGGACTCCCGAACTTGCCGAGCTGGCGCGTCAGCACAATGATGCCAATGTGCTGGTGCTTCCGGCGCGATTCATCGACCGCGATACGGCACTGCGTATAGTGGATGTGTTTCTGAACACTGCGTTTGAAGGCGGACGCCATGTGCGCCGCGTGGAGAAGATCTCCGTAAAGTGATGCGTGCCGCGCCCCGCCAGGACGGGGCGCACGGCCATCACCACCACCGTCATAAAGCGTTGTCGGATGTCTGTGAGGGAGCTGCCTGAGTGCGGTTGCCTCCGACGAGGCGTGAGTTGATAAAGTCATTGAATTCTTTACTATAACTGTCGCTGACAGGTATGTACGTGTTGTCGAATACAATGCGCTTGCGTTCGATGACTCTTATCTTTGACGTGTTGACTATGAACGACCTGTGTACTCTCATGAACATTCTCGATGGAAGTTCCTGCTCGAGTGTGCGCATGTTCATTAGGGTCATCACTGCCTTTGTCTCTCCGTCAAGGTATATTTTCACATAGTCTTTTACTCCTTCGATGAACAATATGTCGCGAACCGGTATCTGCTGCAGCTTGTATTCGCTTTTTACTATGATAAATTCCGATCCTGTGGCGGAGATGTCTTCAGATCCACCCGACAGGGCCGTGAGTGCTTTTGATGCGGCATTGAAAAACTCCTCGTAGTTTATCGGTTTCAGAAGATAGTCGAGTGCGTTGACTCGGAATCCTTGCAGCGCGAAATTGTCGTATGCGGTAGTGAACACTACTTTGCAGCGGCGTGGAAGTATGCGGGCAAATTCCAGGCCATTGAGTTGCGGCATATTGATGTCGAGAAATACAAGGTCTATCTCACCTTCGATAACTGTGCGCACGGCTTCCTGTGCCGATTCGAAAACTCCGACAAGTTGCAGGAACGGAGTTTTAGTTACGTAATTTTCAATAAGTCGGGCAGCTAATGGTTCATCGTCGATGACGCAGGTGCGGAGTATTTTCATGAAATGAGTGTTGGGGTATGATGATGTACTGTTTTGAAATTGTCAATTATATGAGTTGTAATGTGATGATTACGCGATACAGGTTGCCGGTGTCGGTAATGGTTATGGAGTGTCGTCCAGGGTATATGAGTGCCAGGCGTCGCCGCAGATTATCAAGTCCTATGCCTGTGGAGTGTGTGCTCTGACTTTGTTTTCCGATGGCGGTATAATAGTTGGATACATCGCATGTCACTATGCCAGCCTCGGCTGTGATGTTAAGCGATATGCCTTTCTGACCGGCAGATGCCCCACATCCGTATTTAAACGCGTTTTCCACAACATTGATGAATATGAGGGGCTCGATGGGAGCCGAAGCGCAGTCTCCTGCATGGAGTTTGGCATTGACCGGTATGGATGCCGGCATGCGCAGCCTCATAAGATCCATGTAGCTGCGGATGAATTCCAATTCGTCGTCGAGTGTCACGGTCTTTGAATCGTCGTAGAGTACGTAGCGAAGCATTTTGCTCAGTTTGTGCAGTGCTTCCTGTGCTTTTGATGAATCCAGATCGACCAGAACGTATATGCTGTTGAGTGTGTTGAAAAGGAAGTGTGGATTGAGCTGGGCTTTCAGTTGATAAAGTTCCATGTCCTGTCGCATTGCTCTAATCTCAGCTCTCTGACGTTCTATTCTGAGCAGATTCTGAGCGAGTTTTATGGCTACACTCAGTGCTATTGTGAGCACTATCATGGCTGTGTCGCGTGATACGATTTCCCATATGTCCGACGACTCCCGCATATGAGGTCTGCCGATGTGCTGGTGAATTGTGTCGGGTGTCAAGACTGTCCAGTTCCATGATAATACGCCGATAGCCAATAGGTACACTATGGTGTTTGCCAGTGAAAAGCGTCCCCATTGGCGTCCGCGTATTATGGTGCGGTCTATGATTACAAAGTAGTTGATGAGAAATATGATCAGATATACAGATTGTTTTACGTACAGACCGATGGGTATGCTGTGGTGTGCGGGATTGTTGCCGGATATGAGTACATCTGGCATAATGTAGACAACAGATATGCTCAATACCAGAATCACAATAGAGATTAGTCTGTGGCGTGGAGCATCATTGGAGTTATATCTGTATGATGAGTCGTTGAGGTATACATTGTCTTTGTACATAGTTACAAAATTGGTAAAACATAGCTGTTTTTCAAAATATATAATTCATATAGTGAGTGTTGAAGTGTCAAATTCCACGATTTTTACTATGAATAGTGTTTATGATGATATATGCGTTAATGTAAGTTAATTGAATCTGATGTCGACTGTTTGGTGTAAAGTTACGGCGCGATGATGCGGGGGTGGTGCGTGTTTTGCGCGAGGGGGTATAAAAAAACGGCGGCAAGTGTTTTGCCGCCGTTTTTTTTGTTATTGGGTTTTGATGGTGGAACGCTTTCGATGGGAGTGCGACGGCTGGAAGCCGTCCCTCCTACGTTGGTGCACCAGTGGCGCGTCCCTACTGGTTATCAGGATTTATGGCGACAACACGCGAGGGATTACGGTCTTGGCGAAGGCGATTCGTGTGAAACGCGACGGCTGGAAGCCGTCCCTCCTATGCTTTGCTGATGGAATCGTGCGAGGGCTGGAAGCCCTCCCTCCTATGTTGGTGCGCGGTTGCAGTCGGACGTTGCTGATGATAACGTGCGAGGGCTGGAAGCCCTCCCACCTATGGATTAAGGGCGGGTGTGCGATGAACGTATGCCGCCGCACGGGGTTGTGTGCCGCCCTTGGGGGTGGGGTATGGAAGTTTGTCAGTGTGCTCTTTGCTGCCGGTTTACCTTTGGGGAGCGGGGGCAGCTGCCGCTTAGACAGGGATTTTGATGGCAGGGGGCGGTGATGCCGTGGCATCGGGGTCAGGGGTGTCGGCGCGGGGCGCGAGGATGAGTATGCGGGGGCCGGGACGGGGTGGCCGGTAGTGGTGGTCGGCGGGGTCGGTGGCATCAAGATTTTCGATGGATGCCACGACAGCTTCGAGTGAGCGGAGCTCGCGGCGGGCGATGTCGGTCTCGGGACAGATGACGGTGTAGGCACCGAGGTCGGATCGGGATTCGCGCAGGTGGCGTG
>CAJTQH010000067.1:1554-11813 GCA_910578305.1 uncultured Muribaculaceae bacterium | reverse complement strand
GTGTACGCGCTGTTGTAGACCGGACGTGTCGATTGTATCTGTAAATCTCCTTTCAGAATATCATCGGTATATTCCTTGATGGTGAAAAACAATCGGCAGTCGATCTTTTCGTTTGGAGAGAATTGCGCATTGGTGAATTTTGTGGTATTCATGTATTCATTGATGGCTTCCTGCAGGGTGCTGAAAATCTGTTCGTTTCCCTGTATCTGGGAAGCGTCGACTTCAACGGTGCAGTTCAGCTCCTGACCCGTGGCCGCGAAGCGTGCCATGACAGCACACATCATAAACAAGATTGTCCGCAATGTGCCTGAGGGTAGTGTCATAGGGCGGTTATAGCATTTAATATGTCTTTGGCTACTTCGGGTTTGCTCTTCAACGGGAAATCGGTGTCTGAGCCGTCGGCTGTTATGATGGTGATTTTATTGGTGTCTGTGCCGAATCCGGCATTGTGATCGCGCAGGGAGTTGAGCACTATCATGTCAAGGTTTTTGCGGGCAAGTTTGTCGAGCGCGTTTTCGCGTTCGTTGTCAGTCTCAAGCGCGAATCCCACTACAATCTGTCCGCTGTGTTTGGCTTGGCCGAGTGTGGCCGCTATGTCGGGATTTTTTACAAGAGTTATCACTGGTACTTCGCTTTTCTCGCGCTTAATTTTCGATGTGTGCGGTTCGGCCGGGGCGTAGTCGGCTACGGCGGCGCACATAATCGCTATGTCTGAGTCGGGGAACAATGCAGTGCATTGGTCGCACATCTGACGAGCCGATTCGACTCTGATCACTTTCACCGAGGCTTCGTCGGGCTTTATCGATACAGGGCCGCTCACCACAGTGACTTCGGCTCCCATCCGGGCTGCTTCGTCGGCTATGGCATAGCCCATTTTTCCGGTAGAGAAATTGCCTATAAACCGTACAGGGTCAATGCGCTCGTATGTCGGGCCTGCGGTTACAAGTATCTTTTTGCCTTTGAGTGGCTGTGGAGTGCTGAAGAAGTTGTCGAGTATTTCCACTATGCGTTCAGGTTCTTCCATGCGTCCTTTGCCCACCAGATGGCTTGCAAGCTCACCTTCGACAGGCTCGATGATGTGGTTGCCGTACGACCTGAGTGTATCTATGTTGCGTCGGGTCGACGGATGAGCCATCATGTCGAGATCCATGGCCGGAGCTACAAATACCGGAGCCTTGGCCGAGAGATATGTGGTGACAAGCATGTTGTCGGCAACGCCGTTTGCCATTTTTGCTATGGTGCATGCAGTGGCCGGGGCTATGACCATGGCGTCGGCCCACAGGCCTATGTCGACGTGGCTGTTCCACTGGCCGGTGTTGGCGGTGAAAAAATCGCATATCACCGGCTTGCCGCTCAGAGCCGAAAGAGTGACAGGGGTTATGAATTCCTTTCCGGCAGGGGTGATGACCACCTGTACTTCCGCGCCTTTTTTGACAAGCAGCCGGAGTAGTGTCACCGATTTGTATGCGGCGATGCCTCCTGTTATTCCGAGTACGATGTGTTTGCCTTTGAGCATGATGGTAGGTGTGGTGTTACTTATGAAGTTTGTGGTCTTTGGCCGCTCTGATGCGTAGGTTGATCAGCGCGAATGCATCTTTTGTGTTCTGCGGAAAATCGCCCTGCATGATCCATCCGAAATATCCCGAATCGTTTTTCAGCACATTTTCGGCAAGCTGACCTTTGTATTTACCGAAGTTGATCACTTCGCGGTGATTGTCGTCGTATACCAGACGGCCTGCAAAATCGACATTGCGTGAGTGGCTCGAGTATTCGGCAAGTTGCTTCATGTCGTTTGGCAGATCGGGATATCGGTCGAGTTGGGCCTTCAGCACTTCATAAGTCGCGCGAGTGTCGGCATTGGCTGAGTGTGCGCCCTCGAGGTCTTTGTCGCAGTAGAAGCGATAGGCTGCCGTAAGTGTGCGCTGCTCTTTCTTGTGAAATATGGTCTGCACGTCTATAAAGCGTGTGCCGGTAAGGTCAAGGCTGATGCCGGCCCGGTGAAACTCTTCAAGAAGAAGAGGTATGTCGAATCTGTTGGAATTGAATCCGGCCATGTCGGAGTCCTTGAATATGTCGGCAAGGCTTTTTGCTATCTGACGGAACGTAGGTTCATCGGCTACATCGGCATCGGTGATGTGATGTACGGCAGTGGCTTCGGCCGGTATCGGCATTTCGGGATTGACGCGGCGTGTACGTTCCAGTTCTTCGCCTCCGGGCCATACTTTGATGAGCGATATTTCTACAATTCGGTCGTGGGTTATGTTGGTGCCAGTGGTTTCAAGGTCGAAAAACACTATAGGCCGTGTAAGATTCAGTTCCATGTCGGGGGAATAGGATATATGAGGATGTTACGGGTGAAAAGCTCGGATCAGTCCACGATGTTCATCGGCATCAGGATCATAATAAGCTCGCAGTCGGTATCGTTGTCGGCGGGCAGACAGAGTACGGGACGGCTCGGATCGGCTATCTTGATGACTACTTCGGGAGTGCTGAATGTGGATAATATCTCCAGTATATACTGGCTGCCAAATCCCATCATTAGTTCCGATCCGGAGTAGTTGCATGGTACTTCTTCCCAGCCTGATGTGCCGTAGCTGTTGTCGCAAGCGCGCAGAGTGAGTTTTTCGGGGGTAAAGCGGAATTTTACCAGACCGCCTCCTTCGTCGCCGAACACAGCCACACGGCGCACGGCAGTAAGCAGTGACTGACGGTCGACAGTGAGAACGTAAGGATTGGACTGAGGTATTACACGGTTGTAGTCGGGGAAAGCGCCTTTGATCAGACGGCAGTCGAAGGTAAACGACGGGCTTTCAAACACCACCGCAGTGGGACAGACGGTAACTTTGATCTCTTCTTCTTTGCCGAATACGTTTTTGAGAACAGAGGCTCCCTTTACCGGAAGGATAAACGAGCATGTCACTCCGGGTTGCGATGTTCCGTTGGTGTATTTGACGAGTTTGCGGGTGTCGGTGGCCACGAATATCACGCGGTCGGGCTTCACATCCCAGAGCACACCCATCATCTGCGGACGAATCTCATCGGTGCCTACCGCAAACATGGTGTTTTCAATGCCTTTGAGCACCTGCTGTCCGGAGCATGTGAATTCGATGGTTTCCTCGGCCGAGTTTTCGCGAGCTTTGTCGGGATATTCCATGCCGTTGATGGCCACTGTATTGTAGCATCCGTTATTGTATGAAATTTTTACTTCAAGGTTTTCGTCGTCAATCTCGAAGAGAATGCCCTGGTCGGGCAGCTCTTTGAAAAGTTCCACAATGCGACGGGCATCAAGGCAGAAACGTCCGCTGCCTTCAGCATCGTGTACATGTACGCGGCCCACAAGAGTGTTTTCCATGTCTGCGGCCTTTACCACAAGCATATCCTCTTCGAGTATAAACAGGAAGTTGTTGAGAATCTGCATGGTGTTTTTGGCCGGTATGATCTTACTTACCGATGACACGAAGTTGTATAGTGTCTTGCTGGAAACGTTGAATTTCATTGTGTTTGTATGTTTAGAATGTTATTATTTACAGATTTGTTGTCAGTCGAAGATGTCGTCCATCGACGATTCTACTTCTACTTCTTCGATCTCTCCGTCGCTGAATTCGCTCTCGCACAGATCTATGTCGGTAGGGAATTTGAAGCGATCCGATTGCGAGTAAGGCAAAGATTTGTCGGCGTATAGTTTCTTCATGAACAATCCGTAGATGGGGAGTGCCATAGCCGCACCTTGTCCGTAGCCCATGTTGTTGAAATGTATGAATCGTTCGTCGCCGCCTACCCAGGCTCCTGCCACGAGGTGAGGGGTGAATCCCATGAACCATCCGTCTGCATTGTAGTTTGTGGTACCTGTCTTGCCTCCCATCTGAGCTGTGATGTTGTATGGAGCGCGGCGCAGACGTGATCCGGTGCCACCGTCGACCACATTCATCAGCATTGACAGTATTTTATAATATGCTTTCTCGCTTATGACTTCGGAGTGGGTGGGTGTGAACTCTGATATTATGTTGCCGTTGGAGTCGGCGATGGCTGTGACGAATATAGGGCTTACGCGCATTCCGTTGTTGGCAAATGCGGTGTAGGCCGTGACCATTTCTTTTACTGACACATCGGCTGGGCCGAGACATAGCGAATATACCGGGTCGAGTCGGGATGTTATGCCGAAGTTCTGCATGGTGCGTACCAGTGTGCCGGGCGAGAGCTGGCTTATGAGACGTGCCGAAATCCAGTTGTTGGAGTTGGTTAGCGCCCATCGGAGGGTTACCATTTCACCTACGCGTGCATTTCCGGAACGCGGACGCCATTCTTTGCCGTTGTCGTAGATCACCGGCTGAGTGTTGGAAAATTCATCGCACGGGGTGTATCCCTCTTCCATGGCATAGGTATAGAGAAACGGTTTTACTGTAGAACCGATCTGCCGGCGGCCGGTTGATACCATGTCGTACTGGAAATAGTTGAAGTCCGGGCCTCCGACGTAAGCTTTTATGTGGCCGTTGACAGGATCCATAGCCATGAAGCCGGTGCGCAAGATGTGTTTCTGATACAGCAGCGAGTCGCGCGGGGTCATCACGGTATCCACCACTCCTTTGTAGGTGAACAGTTTCATTTCACGCGGGGTGTTGAACGCTTGTTTGATATCGGCGTCAGAGTGTCCGGCTCGCTTCATGTTACGGTAGCGGTCGGTCTGCTTCATGGCATTGTGTATCAAGTGATTCACTCTTATTTCCGATATTTCGGTGCGATTGGACGAGTAGGGTGCGCTTGACGATCCTCTTTTTTCTCTGAAGAATGCCGGCTGCAGATATCCTCCAAGATGCTCGGCTACAGCTTCTTCGGCATACTTCTGCATGCGAGAGTCGATGGTGGTGTATATTTTAAGTCCGTCGTTGTATATGTCGTATTTAGAGCCGTCGGGTTTGGGATTTTTTTCTATCCATCCGTAGAGCGGATTGCGTTCCCACTCAATGGAGTCGGTGCGGAATTTGTCGGCTTCCCATGATTGATAGTTTTCGCGGTCGGGCTTCTGTGCGCGCAGCATGCGGCGGAGCTCCTCGCGGAAATAGGGCGCTATGCCTTCTTTGTGATCCACACGGTGGAAGTTGAGCTTTATGGGCAGTTGGCTCAGGGAGTCGAGCTCTTCGGCTGTTATCATGCCGGCTTTGGCCATCTGCTCAAACACTATGTTTCGACGTGCTTTGGTGCGTTCGGGCTGACGCACGGGGTTGTAGACCGATGGGTTCTTCACCATGCCTACGAGCATGGCGGCTTCCTCAATGTTGAGATCTTTAGGGTGTTTTCCGAAGTAGACCTGTGCGGCCGATTTGATGCCGACGGCGTTGTATAGAAAATCAAACTGGTTGAGATACATTTTCAGTATCTCGTCTTTGGTATAGAATCGTTCCAGTTTCACTGCTATCATCCATTCGATGGGCTTCTGCAGGGCACGGCTCAGAAGACCGTTGCTTTCGGGCGAATACAGCTGTTTTGCCAGCTGCTGTGTTATGGTTGATCCGCCGCCTGCACTTTTGTCGTGTAGGAGCAGGGTCTTGAATCCCACACGCAACAATGCGCGGAAGTCGATTCCGGAATGGTCGGCAAAACGGGCGTCTTCTGTGGCAATCAGAGCGTTGACCACATGCTGCGATATCTCGTCGTAGTCGGCATATACACGGTTGCCTGTGCCTCTGAAGAAACGTCCCATTTCCTCTCCGTCGGCCGAGTAGATCACCGATGCGAATCGGTCGGTGGGATTTTTCAACTCTTCTACCGGTGGCATGTAGCCTATCACACCGTTGTATATGAGGATGAAAAACAAGAATATTAAAATCATGAATCCGCCAAATATGACCCAAAGCCATGTGAAAATGCGGCGGTGACGCTTAGATTTATTATCGGTATCCTGGTTCATTGACGTTCTAATTTTGGATGCCAATGCTCTATAGTAGGGCATGTGGCCTATTAATCGAATATCATACAAAGATAAGGAAAAAATCCATAATCAGTATTTATTTTTGCGTATTTTGTGAGAAGCCTGCTCGCTTGCAGGTGCAGCTGTCTGTTGACGGTATGGCGCGCAATACTGTCGGCAGACTATTGGCGGTGGAGTATGTCGAATCCCAGTGCGCCTTTCTCGATGTTTAGTTTCATCTTCTTTCCCTTGCGCAATCGGGCATATTGGGATGCTGTGACAGTCAGTTCTTTGTTGCCGCTTCCGGGTATGGAGACCTCGGCATAATAGTTCCAGCCGTTGCGTCGGCTCACATACGTGCGACGGCCTACGCGGCGTATGCGGGTGGCTTCTTTGCGGTAGGTATGTGTTACGGTGGCGTAAACGGTGTGGCTGCTTGATGCGTCGGCACAGAAATAGTTGATCCCCAGAAATGCAAATCCCCAGAAACCTGCCATTATGGTCATATGGCATAATATTCTGGCCCATTTCTTCTCAAGGCGGGTTATGCGATGCCATATACCGTCGAGCGGAATCCATGTAAACAATGCCAGTGCCAGACTTATCAGCACCGGATACCACCACTTTATCAATGTCATGGCATACAGTATCATTATGCCACCATAGAGTGCCATGGTCAATATTATACCTGTTATAAGCAGTAAAGTCTGCCGAGTCTTGGGTTTCATCTCAGGATGGTTGTTTCTGATTAAAGAAATATATTGACAGTATTGTAAAATTTTGTAATTTTGTGGCACAAAATTACAAAATATAAACTTAAAATTACATTGTAATGAAAGGAATTAAAGTTAAAGCAGCGGCTTTACTGCTATGTATGACGCTGGCACTTCCTGCCATGGGTCAATTTAATCTTAAGAAGGCTGTGGGCGGCGCTGTGAAAGGTGTGGAGGCTATGACTCTGACCGATGAGCAGATGGCTGCCTACGTGCGTGAGTCGGTAGACTGGATGGACAAGCATAACCCCGTCCTTGGCGACGATTCTCCATACGTGCAGCGTCTGAAACGTCTCACTGAAGGTCTTACATCTGTAGAAGGTATTCCATTGAACTTTAAGGTGTATGATGTGATAGATGTGAATGCGTTCGCATGTGCCGACGGCAGTGTACGTGTGTTTAGCTCGCTTATGGATATAATGGACGATGATGAACTTCTCGGAGTTATAGGCCATGAGATTGGTCACGTGGCCAAGAAGCATTCCAAAAAGGCTTTCAAGACAGCTCTGCTTGCTTCAGCAGGTAAGGATATGGTGTCGTCGGCCGGTGGTGTGGCAGGCGCTCTTACCGATTCGCAGCTTGGCAATATCGCCGAGACTCTGCTCAACTCCAAGTACTCGCAGAAGCAGGAGAAAGAGGCCGATGAATATGGCTACGATTTCTTGAAATCCAATGGTAAGAATCCCTGGGCCATGTCGCTTGCGTTCTCTAAACTTCAGCAGCTCGAACAGCAGGGCGGAGCCACTCAGAGCAAGATGGCCAAAATGTTTTCGTCGCACCCCGACACCGCTTCGCGCATCAAGCGCATGGAAGAGCGTGCCAAGAAGGACAATTTTCCCAATCCTCGCGAAAACTAATCGTCGACCGACGTAATTACAGTATAAAACAAGCAGGAGGCTTCCGAAGTGGAAATGCCTCCTGCTTATTTTTTGTATCAGGACTGATGTGGCTGATCAGTATTTTTGCAGGCCGGGGATGAAATACAAAAGAAGAAAAGTCATAGCCACGCATGTGACTATGGTGAGAATAAATGATGTCAGACTCACAGCGAATTTATTTGAAAACAACCTGCTCGCAGGCTTTTTGTAAAAATTATACAAAGAGGTTGACAAAAAGCCGATAAAGATATAATACCACCAGGACATGACAAGAAAAATTTGAAGTGGAAATTGTTTTTAAGCGCCGAAACGGATGCCTTGCTTCACACGGGCATGTAATGTGCGCAATCGGTCGAAACAGATATATGTAAGTATGATTATGGAACACAGATTGAACCATGCGCGTCCGTTGGCTGGCGACATGAAGAGTTCCCACCCACGTGCTGTGGTGCAGGCTATTCCCACCAGGAAAAGCACAAAGGCTATGTTGCGTCTGACGCGGTTGCTTATTTTCATTATTGGAATATCGGTTTGCGGGTTGTGAAAATGTGTCGTTTCAGGATATATGACGCACGTTTTTGATAAAAATTGCATCGGGATAGAAAAAAGATGGTGGATGTCGCTTGATATACGCTAAACAGCAGGCTTCGGTGATGGTGAGGCCTGCTGCTTAGTGATATGGGGCTTTGGGGCTTTATCGGCCTGAATCTTCGACCATGCGGCGTATCGACGCGTTGAAGTCGTCGTTCGCTTTAAGCTGCTCCAGAGTGATGTGCATGCGATAGCGCCAGTAGTGGCGTGGGTTGGCCGGGACATTGATCTGCTCTTCGTGCGGATCCTGACGGCGCAGTGCCCCGTCGGATGACATCCAGTCCTGTAACGGCAGTATGCACAGCATGGATGGTGACTTGAGATTCAGATTCAGTATGTCGCGGCATATCCACGGCTCGGCATAGAACGGTGCTTCGCCCTGCCGGCATAGTACATCGTTGAAGTATCTCTGAGTGGCTTCGCGGTTCTCTTCCCACCACTGGCGTATGCCGCCCATGTCGTGGGTAGAGGTGGTGCACACCGACAGGTAAGGATAGTTGTGCGTGTTGCCGAACTTTTCGGCCGGATTCTTTGGCATGCGCTGTATCTCAAGCGACAGTATCTCAAGCTCGCTCATCACCGAAGGCACACAGGCGGGTATCATGCCGAGGTCTTCGGCGCATACGAGCATGGATGTGGAGTCGATGAGCGGCGGCAGTTTCCACATGGCTTTTTCGCGCCAGAAATCATTGTGGCGATGATAATAGAAGTCGTTGTAGAGGCGATCGAAACACCAGCGCTGGTGATCCGACAGGCTGCGATATACATAGGTGTATTGAGCTGCTATGCGCGGGTGATATTTGTCTTTTTCATATGGGTCTTCGATAAAGAGCACGTCGTCGATGAGGCCGAGCAGTCCGTTGCACAGTCTGGTGTTGCGATCGTCGTCGGGCATTGTGGCAAAGTAGTCGGCGACCTGTCGCTGAGTGGCAAACGCGCTTTTCAGCCGGTAGCGTCCGTAGCCTGCTTTGTCGAGGAACGTGGCGCACACCTCCTGCGTGAGATCGCCGAAGAAATCGGTGAGCATATAGTCCATGACAAACGGCTTTGTGAATATGCCGGGCTCGAAGTCGAAACCGTAGCGGCCTCGCATCTCCTCAGGGGTCATGGGCAGGGCGGGATTGAACACGCCAAGCAGTCCGTGAACGGCATCGAGTGGTATCTGCCAGATGCGGAAAAATCCGAGTACGTGGTCTATGCGATAGGCGTCGAAATATTCAGCCATTTTACGGAAGCGGGCTTTCCACCATGCAAATCCGTCGCGCGACATCACCTCCCAGTTGTAGGTAGGAAATCCCCAGTTCTGTCCGAGCACTGAGAAGTCGTCGGGAGGTGCTCCGGCCGAGCATCCGAGATTGAATAATTCGGGGCTGGTCCAAGCGTCAACGCTGTGGCGCGATATGCCAATGGGTATGTCGCCTTTGAGAGCCACACCGTGGCTGTGGGCGTAGTCGCGCACGTGCTTCATCTGGCAGTGCAGATGATACTGGATGTAGAGCACATAGTCTATGTCGTGGCGGTTGATGCTGATGAAAGCGGCTATGCGGGCGGCATCGTAGACAGCATATTCCTCCCAGGCCGATGGGTCGGCGGTGCGGTAACGGTCGCGCAGAACGCAGAATGCGGCGTAGGGGAGAAGCCATGATTCGTTTGCTTTGACAAAGTCGGCGAAATCGGGCGAATTGAGAGTTTCGGCTCCTTGTTCGTTGAAGAGATCGCGTGTAAATTCGTTTTTTGCCTTGTTGACGCGCTCATAGTCCACCTCGGGGAGCGAGTTGAGTTCGCGGGCCAACGCGTCGAAATGCGACTGACGCTTGCGGTCGCGCAGTTCTCCCATGGCCTGCAACCGCAGGTACATGGGGTGCAGGGCGAAGGTTGAGTTTGCATTATAGGGATATGAGTCTGTCCATGTGCCGCTCATGGTGGTGTCGTTGACGGGGAGAAGCTGTATGAATTTCTGTCCGGTGGATTCTGCCCAGTCTACCATCGGCATGAGGTCATAGAAATCTCCTGCTCCGAAGTCCTGTTCCGAACGCAGGGAGAATACCGGTATGGCGACGCCCGAGCCTCTCCACAGCGGCATGGGGTTCTCAAAAAACAGTCCGGCCCCTA
>CAJTQH010000067.1:0-1532 GCA_910578305.1 uncultured Muribaculaceae bacterium | reverse complement strand
CCGTCGGTGTCGGGTAGAAGTAGCCGTCGGTTGTCACCGCGCTCCCATCCGAGCACTTTGCGTGTGCTTTCTTCGAGTACTACGAATTTATATTCTATTTCACGGGGAAGACCGGCTATGGGTATTTCCACTTTCCATACAGGGAAGTCGGAGTGATTCATTACTGGCGACATTGCCGGATCCCAGTCGCCGAGTTCCGGGCATGATCCGGCGATAGCCAGTATCTGTCCGGGCAATATCATGGGCGCTTCGACGACAAATTGTAACATACCTGGTGTTGTGTATGCCGGAGCCTGAGGCGCGTGGCGGCATATACAGTCGGTGAAAGCCGATGAGTAATAAGGTTTGTTCCACGGCAGTACATGCCACCGGTCGATTATGGAGGCTCCGGTTAGGCGCGGGTCAAACCGCAGTGTGCGGTCGTCGCCCCATTCATTACGTTCGGTTCCGTCTTCGCGTTTTAGGAAGTACCGATAGTGTATGGCGGCTTTAGCCTGTGCTATATCTATGGTAGTACGGTGTGTGTTGCCATATGGCGTCAGTCTGATGGCCTTTGATTTGTCGCCGCTGCCGAGTTCGGGCACGTCACCGGTTATGTATAGGCTTTCGCCCCAGTTGGTGTGATAGTCGATGTTGAAAGTTATTTTCATCGCTGTATTTATAAGGTAGGCATGATGGTTCAAAAATACGTATTATTTCTTAATCGGACAAATGTGACATGCAATCGGGTCAGCGATGACTTGTGTCACGGCTGACCCGATGTCTGTGTGATGAGTATGTTGCAATTGCGTGCTGTTATCCGCAGCGTGAAGCACCGCAAGATGTGCATATCAGGCAGCCTTCCTGATATACAAGGGTCTCTTGTCCGCAGTTGGGGCATTTCTGGCCACTGGCTTTGGTGCCGTTAGGCAGATATTTTTTCAGTGCGCGTTCTACTCCCATTTTCCATGTGTTGATGCTCTGTGAGTCGAGTTCCAGACCTCCTACAAGTTTCAGAACCTGATCGATGGGCATGCCGTAGCGCAGCACTCCTGATATGAGTTTGGCATAATTCCAGTATTCGGGATTGAACTTGTCGCTGAGTCCTTCGATAGTGGTCTTGTAGCCGCGTTTGTTGATGAACTGGAAGTCGTAGCGTTTGTTGCCTTTTTCATCCATGGCTTTTTTGATGCGGCCCCGTGTCACGGATTTGGGGCAGAAAATGCCGTCTTCGTCATCGGCCAGACCGGTGAATATCTCATATGGACGGCCGTCGAGCAGTCCGACGAATGCAATCCACTTTTCCTTGTTGTTCTGGAATCGTACCACATCGGCATCAAGTTCTATGGGACGTTTGTCTACGATTGGGTGTCCCCATTGGCATGATGTTTCAGGCTGTTTTTTCTTTTCTACCGACACGAGCACGCCGGAGCGTGATCCGTCGCGATACACCGTACATCCTTTGCATCCCGATTTCCACGCCTCAACATAGAGGTTGCCTACAAGTTCTTCCGATACGTCGGATGGCAGGTTGATGGTTACGGAAATGGAGT
>CAJTQH010000066.1 GCA_910578305.1 uncultured Muribaculaceae bacterium | reverse complement strand
TCGGCTTTGCCGTCGCCAATCAGTGAGATGTTGATGGAAAAAGACTGATGTAAGGTGTCGAAATACTCTGCCGGAGCTTCCACTCTGACCGGCAGTTCGGAATATAGCATGGCTTTGTCGCCATCGGCGTCTTTACCGAAATATGTGCGGTTGAGGCCTAAGGCACGCACAGTGCGCAGCATCACATCGTGGCTTTTGATGATAAGCACTTCGTTGTCGACGCTCGATGCTCCGAAGCCTCCTACGGAGAATGTCTTCATCATTTGTGCCAGGCCCCCTGCTTTGCTGCTCGATGAGCTTTCTTCGTCGCCGATAAGCATATTGCCCTGAATCTCATATCGAGTCAGTGATCTGAGCGAGATCCATGCGGCAGCTCCGGTGAACAGGAGTATAAAAGCCAGATAAACCCATTTGCATTGGACTATGGCACGCCACAGGCGGCGGATGTCGATGGTGTTGCTTTTTTGTTCCATTGAGTATGCGAATTTATATTTTTTGTATTATTTGAACGGACGTTTCGGAGTCTTTTTCCTTGATTTGCTTGCCTTTGGCGCAGACAAATCCAAAGAGTGTCATGACTATGAATCCGACACAGTGTGTGAAAGTTGTGGCCGAAGTGTTCTCTATAAGAATAAAACTTATGATGAGTGACCCGATGATGAACGGGTAGCGGTATCTGTCGGGGTCTTTTCTGATCAAAACGCGGATATAGGTGTAGGTATATCGCCAGAAGTATATGAACAGAATCAGACCGATGATGCCGAATTGAGCCAGCGATGGATAAAAGGCGTCGCATATAAAGTCGAAATCCTTGTTCGGTGCCAGTCCGTGCACCTTGTCAATGCCGTAATAGTAGTATGTGTCGGCATAATATTGGCTTGACGCCGCTGTGGCAAATGACGCCAGTCCGGTACCGAACGGTATGAACTCGCCCATGATCTGCAAGCCGGTAACGTACAGTACAGGTCGGGCAAATGATTGTATGACTTTGGGATCGAATGTGTCGCTGTTGCCTGAAATGAAGTAATACTGTATCTTATGCCACGAAACAGCCAACAGGGTGGCGACAAGCACTGTAAGCATTATGGCATGCTTCAGTGAGAAGTTGCGTAAAATGCCGGGCTTGTACAGATAGAAGAAGTATAGGTAGAGTATGTATATGCCGTAGTATTTGGCTTTCAGACACAGCAGACCGATGGTGAGGAATACTAAAGCGGTAATGAGGTCATGCCGTGGTATTCGGCCGTTGCTGTCGATGGAGCAGTAGATGTAGTACATCGTGCTGGCGAAAATGATGGTGCCTCCGTAGGTGAGATGAAATACAAGCAGTTCGACTGCTTTGTGGCCCATGAAAAACGCTATGCTGAGAATGACGCAGTTGAACAGGCATATCGCTTTGAATATCTTTTTGTCGGACTCGGTCAGGTCAGGGCTTATGGCAAAGATCACTATGAAGGGCACGAATGGCTTTAGCTCAATGATGAAGTCAAGAGCTATTGCGCGCGGGACATTGAAGTGTACGACGGTAAGAGAGTAGACAGCATAGAATGCCAGTATCAGTAGTACGATCCAGAGCAGTCGGTATCGCTTCCAGTTGTTGTTGAACAAACAGTCAAGTACGGCCACGGCTCCAAACAGCATCACGCACAGTTCGTCGATATTCGTAGTATATTGAATGCTTGGAATGAGCATTGTCATTCCAAGCATGATAATGTAAATGCATGCGCGGTCTATTCGGAGCATGGCGTACAGGCCTATTTTACGGTAAGGGCTATGACGAGAGAAATGATACTTGCCGAGATGCCTACGATGGTCGATACGACAGACAGCTTATATGCGTTGTTCTGATTGTATTTTGAGTTGTCCTGCTTTACGTTGTTTGGATCGACGATGACAACATCGTTGTTTTTCAGCCAGAAGTAAGGCGACTTGGTTATGTCGGAGTTGCGCAGGTCGAGACGGCCGTATTCGAGCTGATTGTCGGATGTGCGACGCATTACGAGTATGTTGTCGCGTTTTGCATAGTCGGTGAGGTCGCCGCAGTCGCCGAGCGCATTAAGTATGCTGTATCGGTCGGATGAGGTGTAGATGGTGCGTGGCTGGCCTACTTCGCCTATCACGGTGATCTTATATCCTTGGAGGCGTACGCTTACGATGGGGTCTTTGACATATTCGCTGATGCGTTGCTCAAGATATTCCTTGAGTTCGTAGGTGGTCATGCCTGCGACATGTATGGAGCCCAGAACGGGGAAGTCGATGTTGCCTTTGTTGTCGACTTCGTAGGTTTTTACCTGTGGAGCGGTAGATGTGTCGGTGGTACCGGAGAGAGCGGGGTTGGTGTACGGGAGATTGAATTGAGCGGATGCGGCGGGCACTGAAGATGTGACGTTGATAATCAGCTCGCTTTCGGGCTCGAGCCGGACTGTGTGTTCGGTAGTAGTCAGAACACCCGACTGAGAGTCTTTGAGGTCGTCAAAGTAGGCAAGGTCGTGCTTTGTGCGACAAGACGATGCCAGGAGGATTGCCGCTACGATTAAAATATGTGCGAGTGTATGTATTTTCATGATGTGATAATGATATGTCTTGAAATGTTAACGTTCATTACATAAAATTATTGTATTACTCAAGCCAGGTCATGACTGCCGGATTGTCTCTTTGATTTTCTGGCTTATGAGTTTTGTGTATGATTCACGGTTCCAGTAGTCGCGGAATATTTCGGAATAACTTCCGGCAATCAGTTCTGCTGATATCTGCCGCTTTTCCATCTCTTTGATTTTAGAGATGCATTCATCGAAATCGTTGAATGCAATGATGTATGGGGTTTTTGATGTGATGTGTTCTTTGTAGTCCTTGACGACATCCGAATATACGGGTATGATTCCGGCTCCCATGTAGTTGCTCATCTTTGTGGGTGTGGCTACCTGGTTGATGGCAATGTCATCTCTCACGATAAATCCGTATTTAAACTGGCGGATATAATCCTGAAGTCGGTCGGGTGATATGAAGTCGACCGAGGCTGTCACGCCGTGCTGTTCCAGCATTTTATAGGCAATATCGCGATCGGGGGTTAGGATGCTTAATGTGGCTTGCGGGATCTCGGATTTGATGCGCTTGAAGAGAACAAGCATATCTTCCACGCATTGCCACTTTGTGATCGAGCCTGAGTATAAGAATTTTGGCTCTCGATAGCGTAGGTCGGTGAATGAAGTCAAGTCCAGGTCGTTTCCAAAGCAAGGCATTATGATGTGATTGGATCCGGAGTAATGATACCGGTCGGCATAATGTTCTTTCATGGCATTGGAGACAAACAAACTGAGGCTGCTGTGCTTCAAGGCATATCGTTCAAATATACGGTGGATAAGTACGCGTGGTATGCGATCCCACCGGCCTTTATAGAGTAGATCCATCTCTTCCGGAGCCACACCCTGAAACCATGTGATGACATATTGCGGATTGCGGCGGCCTATGACATATGTGGTGTCTTTGTCGCGTATTGTCAGTACGTTGGCTTTCTCCGGGATGCTTTTTAGATTGTCGACGGTGTTTATCTCATATCCCAGAAGCCTGATGGCATCGGCGATTATTCCGACATAATATTGTGTTACTCCGGAGAGTCCGAATGGTAGATAGAAATAAAACATCAGTTTTTGTTTAGGTATTCATAAATGTGTCTGATGATTCGACTGGAAGCCTGTCCGTCGCCGTAGGGATTTTTGGCCATGGCCATTTTAGCATAGGCTGATTCGGAAGATATCAGATCGCTGCAATTGTCTACGATAAGGTCGTAATCGGTGGATACGAGACGTACTGTGCCGGCGGTGACGGCTTCGGGACGTTCGGTAGTGTCTCTCATGACCAGTACGGGCTTTCCGAGTCCGGGTGCTTCTTCCTGAATTCCGCCGCTGTCGGTCAAGACGAAATAGGATAGATCGAGCATGCGGATGAATGCTGTGTAGTCGAGAGGCTCGATGAAGAATACGTTTTCAGCGGCATCGTTCAGATCGTTGCCGAAAATCTCGTGAATGGGTTTGCGGACATTTGGGTTGAGATGCATCGGATAGACGAAGTCGGTGTCGGGATACTTGATGGACAGGTCTTTAATGGCTTTGCAGATGTTGAGGAATCCGTCGCCGAAGTTTTCACGTCGATGCCCTGTGATGAGAACCATTTTTTTATTTTTGTCGGCTAATCGACTGATGTCGTAACCGGCATCCATCAGTTTTTTGTCGGTGGCATCACATAGAGCGGTGTCGCTGTGAATGGAGTCTCGTACAAGATGCAGGGCGTCGATGACAGTGTTGCCGGTAACGAATATCGAGTGAGGACTGATGTGCTCGGCAATGAGGTTGTCGCGGCTCAGAGAGGTAGGGGCGAAGTGCATTGTGGCTATGCGTCCGGTGAGCTGACGATTGATCTCCTCGGGCCATGGCGAATAAATATTGTTGGTACGCAGTCCGGCTTCTACGTGTCCAACGGGAATCTGTGCGTAATATGCTGCCAGTGCAGCCGCCATTGAGGTGGTGGTGTCGCCATGGACGAGAATCATGTCGGGATTCGTGACTTTTATGACAGAGCGCATTCCGGTGAGGACTCTTGAGGTCACATCGTATAGGTCTTGTCCGGCTTTCATAATGTCAAGGTCAAAGTCGGGCTGAATTTTGAATATGTCGAGAACCTGGTCGAGCATTTCACGGTGCTGGCCTGAGACGGTGACAATTGTTTTGAAGCGGCTGTCGTCTTTCAGAGCTCTGACGAGCGGCGCCATTTTGATGGCTTCCGGGCGAGTGCCGAAAACTATCATTATTTTGTGTTGATTCATGATTCGATGTCTGGGTGATTGGACTTGCAAAGGTAAGAAAACTTTCGGATTATAATCTGCTTTAAGTTTTTCGGCAGAATAATCAGGAAAAATAGTGCAGACGTTATGAGGATTGTGATGTCGGAGTATGCTGAGGAGAATGTGTGATAGGCAGCGCCTCCGATCAGTACGATCAGCAGTGACAGAAGGTTGTATCGGCTGAATCCGATGATCATGTACTTGCGGGTGTCGATTATGCGATATACGAGCAGTACGGCGTAGGTGATGATGTTGGATATGATGACTCCGTATAGATGGAGTCGTGGTATCAGGATGAAGTTCAGAGTGAGTCCGATGACGGTGATAAGTATGAAGCTTGGAAGTATTCGTGATGTCTTTTTGGCACACTGGTAGCCCAATTCATAAAACAAAGCCAGCGCGTAGACGGCAATATAGACGGAGTTGATAAACAGATATCGGCTGCTTTCCTGGTAATCAGGGCCTACAAGCCATCCGTAGTTAAGCCGGAGACCGAATGAGAAGAATATCACAAGGACGCAGAGCAGATATACGTAGTTGTTGAATATCCCTGTGAAGAATGTGTCGCGGTCGTCGCTATTGTATTGTTCGATGGCGTTTTGCTGCCATGTCTGATAGAATATCAGTGACAATATGTAGAGTATTCCTGAAAATTTTGCCAAAACGGCATAAATGCCGTTTTCTTGTAATCCGAGGAAATGGCGTATGAAAAATACGTTGTTGCTGCTAAGTATCCACCATATCATAATGGCCGGGAGAAGCGGCAGGCTGTATCGGAGCAGTTCTCCGGAAATGTTTTTGTCAATGTGGCGCCGCGTGATGAATGAGGAGAAAAGCCGTGTCTTTAATTGGATGAAGATGATGGTGATGATGCGGGCGGAGATGTTGGCGTAGAAAATGCCTTTTATGCCGGTGTCGAAGCAGATGAGGAAAAATACGCTCAGAACGGCTATTATCAATGCGTTGCAGATGCCTGCGGCCATGAATATTTTTGTTCGCGAAAGACCTCTGACAAGTTGCAGTGTGATGTCGAAGTATGTCTGTGCCAGACCGAACATTATGATCAACGATAGGTAACGGATGTCGAAAAGCATACCTGCCGCTACGCCTAAGGCTATAACGATCAGTGAGTTCGTGAGTACTGAACGTGTGATGAATGTGATGATCTGCGACTTTGTGCCGTGGTCTTTGGTCTCGAGCAGGAACCGAAAGCCCCCATCGCCGAGTTGCAGTCCGACAATCGGTCCAAAGCAGAATACGACGGTAAGACATATGTCGTAGTAGCCGAAATCGGCAGGGTCGGTGATAGCGAATGTGTAAAGCGGTATGAGTAGGAATGTGATCAGTTTTGATCCAAGATTTCCTATCGCGTAGATGCCGAGATCCTTGACGAATTTCTTGCTGCGTGATTGTGCTGCTTTCTGTTGAGTCATCGCGTGGCGTATTGGGCTGTCAGGCGTTGGTAGGTGTCCAAGAATGTATCGATGCGGTTGGCCCACATGAAGCGTTTGCTGCATTCGAGTACGCCGCGCGACAGTTCGGCCACTCGGTCGGGTGTGTCGATCAGCCGGTCGATTTCCAGGGCCATGCGTGAGGTTACGTTGCCGTATGTGGCGATGGGTATCTTGATGCCGCATCTGTGGCACACCACGCCTGCCATGCCGCAGTGATCGAGTGTCATGGTGGGGACTGCCTTGGCCATGGCTTCGAACAGGACGGTGGTGGTGGCTTCGCCCAGTGAGGAGATGATATGCAGATGTGATTCTCGCATGTGTCGCTGTACAATTTCTCGGTCGACTTTTCCATGCAATGTTATGCGGGAGCCTAAATCGGATATTTTCCTGGCGTTGATTGTTGATGGAGTGCCGTCACCGAATATGTCGATGTGCCAGTTGGTGTGCTTCAACTGTAGCAGTGCGTCAAGCACAATGCCTATGGCCTTGCGGTCGACGTCGAGTCCGCCTATCCATATCATGCGGAATGTGTCGTTGGGGGCAAATGTCACCGGGGTATCTGTCTCCATGGCAGTAATGCCGTTCTCGGGGAGATATAGTGCGTCGCGATGATGATGACGTTTAAGACCTCGGACAGTGGCGGGGGTGGCGGCAAAAATGGCGTCGGCGCGCCGGAAAGCTTTTCGGACACGTGGGTAGTACATGAAGAGTCCGTTGTGGACTATGCGTCGCACAACGGCGAATACAGTGCCTTTGATTCCGAGGGCTTTGCAGAGCTTTAGCGGGCGGTTGTCAACACCCTGTACTGGCCCCCATACGTATGGCACGTTTTTGTTTTCCCAGCACCATCCCGGTTCTTTGAATCCGATGGGATTGAGGTAGTGGATGAGGTCTATGGATCCGGAATCTGCGAGTCGGCGCACGATGTCGGCGGCTTCGCGGTGCCATTGACGGTAATAAAGTGAGAAGTAGTAGTCCTGACGCAGTCCGCGGCCGAAGCGTCCGACGTCTTTTTTAGGTACGGCTATCCATTCGACATTATCAATATGGTGGGTTTTGATGTAGTGTTCAATCTCGTTGTCCTGACTGCCATAGATTACGGTCAGGCGGACATGTCGGCTCATTTGAGTGACGAAGTTCCAGCTCACCGATGCTTCAGAACCACGGAACGGGGATATGTCGTATGTTATAAGTGCAATGTTCATGAATCGGCCTTTAATTGGAATAACGCTTGAAACGAATTTTAATTGTGTCTTCATACGGCAATTTGCATTTGGTCTGACAATGGTTCGGTTGTGGAGTGTCTGAGGCTGACGTATGTTGAAAAGTTGTTGTTCGGTCGAGGAGGTTTTAGCGTGGATGAGTGCGTGAGTTTGAAGAATTCTGTGTAACTTTGTCTCAATTATGATAGACCCTAAGTATTATTCTATAGATGTGGAGCCGGCTGTGTGGTGTCTGTTGGGTGCTATGCTGCTGTGCTTCATCGTTATTGCGGCGATATGGTGGCCTCGTCTGAGGCGTGTGCGCCGCCATGTGGCGTCCGATGATGCCGCTCCGATGCCTGCCGGAGGCTATCCGTCGGTGTCGGTGATAGTGTATTCGCAGGCCGACGGGCATAATCTTCGCACTCTTCTGCCTCAGATACTGAATCAGGATTATCCGGCTCCGATGGAGGTGATTGTAGTCAATGACGAGAGTGCTGACAATACAGAGGCTGTGGTGAGCGAGCTTGAGTTGCGTTATCCTAATCTGTACATGACGTTTGCTCCGGAGCATTCGCGCAATCTGAGCCGTAGGAAGCTGAGTATAACTCTGGGTATCAAGGCTGCGCGTTACGAAGCTCTACTGCTTACGTGCGGCAACTGCCGCGTGGAGTCTGATATGTGGTTGCGGTCAATGATGCGCCACATGGTTGCCGGCAAGGAGGTGGTGATAGGATATGCCGCTCTCAATGGGCCTGATGGAGAGGATGTGGATGTGCGCCGTCGTCGTCGGGCGTTTGACCATGTATGGCAATCGGTGCGTTATCTGAATGCCGCCATAAGGCAGCGTCCGTTTATGGGCATGGGCTATAATCTGGCTTATACGCGGCGTCTGTTTTTTGCCCACAAAGGTTTCTCGCAGACGTTGCATCTGAATTATGGCGATGATGATTTATTTATTAATGAGATCGCTACGGCACATAATACGGCAGTGGAGCTGTCGCGTCAGGGGCGTGTGCAGGCTATGGAGCATTCGCCGGCCGAGCTTCACGATACTTACAGGTTGCGTCGCGACTTTACGGCACGCAGTCTGCCGTCGCGCTTTTATCTGATGCCGGGGTTTCCTTCGGTGCTGTGGTGGGTGTGGCCACTATGTGGCATCGGAGCGTCGGTGTTGGGCTGGCCCTCGCTGGTTCCTGCCGGAGCGTCGCTGTTTTTGTCGCTGGTGTTTTGCTTCACGCACATGGCTCTGTGGCGTGGCTGTTCGCGTGCGCTTGATTCGCGCAGTCTGTTCTGGACTGTGCCCTGGATGGCCTGGAGCCGATGGATGCGCACTCTGCGACATTGTGTACGCGGCCGTAAGAAGCGTAAGTCGCATCTGACCCAAGTGATCTGATTGCGGCCGTGAATATGTCTGTCAGTTTATAATGTCTTTGAGGACTTCGGCCATGAATGTGCGTCGCCGATCGTCGGTGCCTGATTTTACATGGTCGCAATTGAACCATCGCACACCATTGATGCCCACAGTGTTGAGTACGAGGGGCGTGAGATAGCCTTCGATAAACGGGGCTATTATGGAGGTATCTTCCTCGGATGTGGTGATGATGGTGGTGCGGTCGATGGTAAGGCAAGGCATGAGCGTTCCTTCCGGAGTGGTGTCGTAGATTATCCCTTTTAGAAAGGTTTTGTCGATAAAACCTTTGAGCATGGCCGGCATCAAGCCCCACCATATTGGAAACATTAGTATCAGATGGTGAGTCTGCCGGAGTGCTGTCTGGTAGCGGAGTACGTTTTCATCGTTGGTGTTACCTTTGGAATACATGGACAGTTGTGTGGTGCTGAGCACGGGATCAAAATGGTCGGCGTAGAGGTCGATAACGTCGTATTCGCGGCCTTCGTCTGTTAGTCGGTCGGTTATTGCCTGAAGCATCGAGTGGTTGAAGCTCTTTTCGTAGGGATGGCAGTAGAGTATGGTAATCATGACAGAAGTGTTAGGGTTATGATACGGGATGTCTGATATGGTAAAGTAACATCCGGTAGCATCGGATTGTTGGACTATGGGAGCGAAAAATGCGACGTATTGAAAAAAAACAGATGCAGCGTCGGGGTGTCCGCGCTGCATCTGTCGGGGAGGGATGTATGTAAGTGTGTCTTTGTGTCAGGTGGTTTTCCACTTGGTCACGATGTCGTCTATGTCGATGCCGAGCATGCGCATCTCTGCGAATACGGATGGCAGCGTGTCGGAGAAAAATTCTTCGCGGCGTGTGACGTTGATGAGATCTTTGGCATCGGAGGCAAGGTAATAGCCCATGCCCCGTTTCGGATATATGATGCCGTGGGCCTGCATGAACTCGAAAGCCTTAAGCACGGTGTGAGTGTTGACTGCGAGTGTTACGGCCAGTTCTCTCACCGATGGCACGCGGGCGTCGGGTATCCAGTTGCCTGCCATGATGGATGCGAAGCAGTAGTCTATGATCTGTCGGTAGATGGGCTTGTTGTCGTTAAACTCCATGCTGTCAGATTTGGGTTTTGTGAATGGTGCGTACTGTGAACCATATTATGGCCAGAACGTATGTGAGTGAAAAAGCTCCGCAGACGTATGCAATAGGCGATACGATGTGCACGAGTTGTTCGATGGCGTCTGACCCTCCGATGGCTATGTTGCTGAACCGTTCCACTCCATTGCTTGCTATGTAGATTATGGTGTAGATCATGGCCACGAGTGCCAGGCCGATCAGTGACACGATGCTCCATAAGATGCCCATGGCAACACGAGATTTCTTGTAGGCGAACACTGCAAGCAGGCAGGTGCATATGGGAACCAGAGCCTGAAGGGCACTGAATAAGCCGGCCGCGATGCGTTCGCCGGTGGTGAGGTGGAGCATATCGTAGGCGGAGAAAATCGACGAGTCGCCGGAAATGAGCGTGAATGCGATGTAGCACAGGAACTGCGGAAGGTATACCAAGGCGCTGATGCCTACGATTGTGTACAGCACAATGAATGTGGATTTTTCGGAGCTTCGTGCGGGAAGCATAACTTCGATGGCGCGTCCGTTGCTGCGGCTGAATACGGTGGGAGCCCAGTAGTACATGAATGACAGTGCTACAGACAAGATGCCGTAGAACGCTTCGATGAGGGCTGAGTAATTCCATAATTTTGTGGAATAAGTGGCGATGCCGACTGCAAGAGATATCAGCGGATAGAGTATGATCTGCAGGCGCAGGGTCGGATAATAGTAGCGGCCTACCATGGCTACGCGCTTCCATGAGAAGCGGTCGGTTGCCGGGGTGTTATGGGAGATGGTTGTTTCCATTTGTCAGTCGGATTATGAGTTGATGATGCTTAAAATCTGTGAAGCCTTGTCGCTCTGCAGAGCATTGTAAAGCAGTACGAAGTCGATGTTGGTCTGTAATGATCCGTCGGGATTGGGTACTATAGCTTCGTAGTGTCCTATTGACTGCTGCATGTATATTGCGCCGTCGATAGGTTCCGAGCCTCCTACGAATGCTATCTTCGAAGATATGTTCCAGAGCGAGTCGCACATTACGAGTTGTCCTTGCCGGAGCATCATCACTCCGTCGAAAAGGTTCTGGAAGTCCCATACGGTGTGGGTGGATATGATCACTGTCTGGTCTTCTCCTACACAGCGTGCGAGCATCTGCAGCAGTGTGTGGCGTGCCGATATGTCGAGGCCGTTGGCGGGCTCGTCGAGCAGGAGTACTTCGGGGCGCAGAGCCAGCACGTAGGCAAGTTGCGCTTTCTTGCGGTTGCCGAGCGAGAAGTGGTCTATGGGCTCAAGGCCGGTCATGCCGAAGCTGTCGAGGTTGGCGCGGAGCATCTCGGCGTTGAAGCGCGGATAGAAAGGGGCGTGGTGGCGTACCATCTGGTTGATGTTGCCGTAAGGAAACATCATTTCGTCGGTGAGTACAAATGTCTTTTCAAGCACTGATGGGTTGCGCAGAGCCGTGGCTTCACCGTCGATTGTGCATGAATGCGCGGGTATGGCCATGCGCAGGCCTCCGATTATGTGAAGCAGGGTAGTTTTGCCGGCGCCGTTTTCGCCAAGCAGCAGGTGTATGCCGGGACCTATGGCGGCGTTCAGATTGTCGAGAGCCAGAGGACCTCGCTTGTAGCGGTACGATAGGTTGTCAAACTGTATCATGTGATGTGTGGGTATGAGGTAAAGATGATTTTGTTATTTGCAGCCGGGTGTGGTTTATGCGGGTGTGACTTCATATCCGGCCTTTCGAAGCAGATTGATCACTCCGCGTTCGCCGGGGAGGTGTCCGGCTCCCACCACTATCATCATTGTGGTGGTAG